>JANYBD010000099.1 GCA_025360995.1 Gemmatimonadota bacterium | reverse complement strand
GGCCAGGATCGCGAAGGGCGCGGGGCGACCGATTAGCGAGGTCAACCGGCTGCTGGAGCAATTCCGGGATATGCAGAAAATGATGAAAAAGGTCGGGGGAGGGGGAGGGCGGATGCCGCCGGGGATGATGGGCGGCTTCCGATAAACGCTTTAAAAACGTTGCCCGTCGCCCGCCCCGTAGGCCCCTGCGTGATTACCAAGCGGACGGCGGACAGCGCACTCTCCGCTGACCACCGCCCGCTACGTAGGCTCAGCCAGTACCCCGAACCTCTAAACCGATATATATTGAAAGGCTATATCTGGACTCGAGTGCGCTCCGGACTTCCCGGCCGCGCGATGAGCTTGAGCGCTGGACCCATCACCGTATAAGCAGGGAGCTCCAATGGCAGTCCGCATTCGCCTCCGTCGTCACGGACGCAAGAAGGCCCCGACCTATCGTATTGTCATTGCCGACGGCCGCGCGCCGCGCGAAGGCAAGTTCATCGAGATCATCGGTCAGTACGCTCCGCTCAACGGCGAAACAGCGCTCAACCTCGACATCGATCGCGCCAATTATTGGCTCGACAATGGCGCGCAGCCGAGCGACACCGTGCGTTCGTTGCTCCGCAAGGCCGGCGTCCTCAAGACCCGTCACGAAACGCGGCTCGCGACCAAGCGTAGCGCTGCGGCCGTGCCCGTCACGAGCGAGTAACCCGTAAGCAAGAACAATATCGTGAACGAGCCCGACACCGCGATCGTAGGGCGCGTTCGACGTCCGCATGGCGTCCGCGGCGAACTATTTGTTCAACTGATTACTGGCGAGCCGGACGCGATATTCGCGTCCGGCCGTCGTGTTTTTGCGTCCCCACTCACTGGTGTTGGCGCGCCGCCGCTGACCCTGACCATTGTCGCCAGCCGGCCCTTCAAAGACGGTCTGCTGATCACGTTTCACGAAATCTCCGATCGCACCGAGGCCGAGCATTGGAATGGCCGCCATCTCTTTGTGCCGGCATCGGAGATTGCACCTCCAAAAGAAGGCGAGCTGTTCCTGCACGAACTCGCCGGAATGGCCGCGCGCACGGTGTCCGGCGATCCGATCGGCACCGTACATGGCTACTACCAGTTGCCACAGGGCGTTGTTATCGAAATTGAAACGCCGCGCGGGATGCGCGATGTGCCGTTCCACGACGTGTTCGTGAAGCATGTAGACCGCGACGGCCGCAGCCTCACCATCGACGCGCCCGAGGGACTGCTCGACTAGTGCACGTCGCCGTCGAAGCGACTCGCTTGTTGCGCGAACAGCGCGGGATCGGGCGGTATGTGCGCGCGATGCTACCGCGAATGGCCGCCCTGCGCGCAACGTTACGCTATACGCTATACGTGAAGAACCAGCGCGATATGCGAGACGCGCAGGAAATGATTGCCGCTGACCCCGCGCTTGCCGCGCGATGCGACGTGCAACCGGTGCGTCGCATGCAGCATGCGACAGCGGACGTGTTCTGGTTTCCCTGGAATGTGGTGCGGCCGATTCCTCGGCATGGTCCCATAGTCGTTACGGTTCACGATGCCGTTCCGATCGCCCTCACGCCGCCGGGCTGGCGGACCTGGCGCAAGCGTCGTCGCTGGTGGGGACTGTATCGCGATACGGCAAAACACGCGGCGATTATGCTCGCCGATTCGACCTTCACTGCCAATGAACTGGTGCGCCTGCTCGATGCACCGCGCGACCGAATCCGCGTGGTGCTGCTCGGTGCGGACGATCGCACTGTCGAAGGGAAAAGTGAACTCGATACGGACGCCGCGGTTGCGCGACTCGGTGTGAAAACGCCTTATCTGCTAGCCGTCGGCGCAGACGAGCCACGCAAAAACTTCGGCGTGCTGTATCGCGCGATGGAGCGCGTCACCGCCAGTCATCCTGGCCTCCGGCTCGTTCGCGTGGGTCCGGTGGCCCACCGCGTCAATGACTTCACGACGTTGGCCCCGTGGCTCCATCGTTTCGGATTTATTGCCGACGAAGATCTCGATGCACTGTATCGCCGCGCTTCAGTTTTTGTCTGTCCGTCAACTTACGAAGGCTTTGGGCTGACCGTGCTCGAAGCGATGCAACGGGGTGCGCCGGTGATTTGCGCGCGTGCGTCGTCGCTCCCTGAAGTTGCGGGCAACGGAGCGGTCTTCTTTTCGCCCGACGACGATGCCGCGCTCGCTGCCGAACTGCAACGGTTGCTCGATGATCCCGCGCACCGCGACACGATGATTGCCGCCGGTCGCGCTCACGTGGCGAACTTCCGCTGGCACAACACCGCCCTCGCCACACTCGCGGCGTTCGACGACGCGTCGGCAATGTTTGCGTCGACGCGCGTCGAGCGCACCGCGTGACCCGCGTGAACAGTTACCAGGAACCGCGCCGCATCCTCGTCAGTCGCACCGACCGACTCGGCGATTCGATGCTCACACTCCCGCTGTGCGGTTTGCTCAAAGAGCGTTATCCGGCGGCCGAATTATTTTACCTGGCGCGCACGTATACGCAGCCGTTCGTGCAGCTCAGTACGAATTTGTCACGCGTAATCAATTGGGATGAGCTCGCCGCACTGCCTACCGCGGAGCGCACGCGGACGCTGGAGGCACTCAATTGCGACACCATCGTCCACGTGTTCCCGCGCGCACCGATCGCCGC
>JANYBD010000086.1 GCA_025360995.1 Gemmatimonadota bacterium | reverse complement strand
CGACGTGTTCTTGGCCAGAATCGTGATTCCCCGCTCGCGCTCGAGCGGATTGGAATCCATCACGCGCTCGGCGACGACCTGATTTTCACGAAAGGCGCCGGCCTGACGAAGCATCTGATCGACCAGGGTGGTCTTCCCGTGGTCGACGTGCGCGATGATAGCAATGTTCCGGATTTCCATAGCCTCTAAATATAACTCACCGGGAGGCTAAATTGACCTACTTCCGAGCTCCTCCCATCCCCGGCTTTGCTGCCCCCCCTCCGGCCGCCCCGCCACCAGACGGAGCTGGGGCATTCAGCGGGTCTGTGTCGGCAAACGACGTGTCGAATCCCTTGGCCTTGAGGCTGTTGACGAACGACGTCTTGTCCACCGACTTCATCCACGCCTCTTTCGGCTCGACCTGCTTGGTCTCGACGAGGTCGAGCAATGTGTCGTTCATCGTGATCATGCCGATGCGCTTGGATGTTTGCATGATGCTCGGGATCTGAAACGTCTTCCCTTCACGGATCAGATTCGACACGGCTGGTGTTACCAGCAGAATCTCGCGCGCCGCCACGCGGCCGCCGCCAATCTTCTTGCACAACACCTGCGACACCACGCCCTTGAGCGATTCGGAGAGCATCGTGCGCACCTGCTCCTGACGGTCGGCCGGGAACTGGTCGATCAGGCGGTCGATGGTGCTCGCGGCAGTGGTGGTGTGGAGGGTGCCAAAAACCAAGTGTCCCGTTTCGGCCGTTTCGATCGCAATCGCAACGGTTTCCAAGTCGCGCAACTCGCCGACGAGAATAATATCCGGATCTTCACGGAGCGCCGCGCGGAGGGCGCTCTTGAACGAGTCTGTATGCACCCCGACTTGCCGCTGCGTGATGATGCAACTCTTGTTCTCGTGCACGAATTCAATTGGATCTTCAATGGTGATGACGTGATCAGAGCGCGAGCGGTTCACGAGATCGACCAGCGCGCAGAGCGTGGTGGATTTTCCGGAACCTGTTGGGCCCGTGACCAGCACCAGTCCCTTGGTGAGATAGCAGAGATTCTGGACTTCACGTGATACGCCCAACTGGTCCGCCGTCACAATAGTGCTGGGAATCACGCGAAAGACGGCGGCGATCCCTTTGCGATCTTTCAGCACGTTCGCGCGGAACCGGGCCACTCCGGTAATTTCATAGGCAAAATCGCTGTCGGCGTGCTCGTCGTACTCCTTGCGATTGCGGTCCGGCATGATGGCGTAAAGCAGTGCTTCGAGCTCAGAGTTCTCGAGTTTTCCTTCGCCGTCGAGGCGCATCATCTCGCCATGCTTGCGAAGGATCGGCGGCTCGGTGACGCGCAGATGCAGATCCGAGGCGCCTTCGCTGACGAGCGTACGGAGCAGCCGCTCCATTGCCTTTTTTGCGTCGCTCGGATTCTGGGCCGCCATCTTTACGCTCTTACGCGACACGGGCTTGGTCGGCGCTTCTTCGGGCGGCAGGTCGACCGCCTTGAACATCCCCGTGCGGCGCTGGAACTCCCCATTGTCGTCCACAACCACATTGACGTTCCACTTCTCCCCTTGCAGCATCGCCCGCACGGAAAACACGCCGTCGGTGCTGTCGTAGCGGAATTTCGCTGGCGCCTTGGCGTCGAGCTGCTGGGTGGCCGCGGGAGTTGCGATCTCGCGGAGCAGTGCGACAACCTGGGGACCAGTCAACGGCTTGGTCACCGGCTTTGATTGTTCGCCGACCATGAGAAACGCCGCCTCGTCCTCGCGAAGGACGAGTGCATCGGCGCGGTTGCTGATCATCGCGTTGAGCAGGCGGTCGATCTGGGCCATGGGACTTTTCGGGTGTAGGGGAGAGATCGCAAACAGAGGCGAACGTTGCAGGGCGAACGGGGAAGAGAACAGAGGCGAACGTTGCAGGGCGAACGGAAAAGAGGACAGAGGCGAACGGAGAATTAGGCGTGGGTGTGTTGGTTTTCGGGTGCACACTCTTCAAGCGGCTTGCCTTCAATCTGGATCGTGACATGGTGGATACCATGCGCTGCCAGCGCACGGGTCATGGCTTCGAGGGCCTGTTGATGCTGGAGCGGGTCGGGCACAAGCGCATGCGCGCTCATCGCAACCACACCCGATGTCAACGTCCACACGTGCAGATCGTGGACCGATTCGATGTGTTCAATACTCTGTAGCGACTGCCGGACGGCGGCCACGTCAATGTGCTTTGGCGTCGCTTCGAGCAGGATGTCCACACTTTCCTTGATCAGCGACCAGCTGCCGCGCACGATCAGCAACGTCATGACAATCGACGCAATTGGATCGGCAATGGTCCAGCCTTTATATCGGATAAACAGGGCGGCGATCACGGCCGCGACCGACCCCAACAGGTCGCTCAACACATGCAAATACGCGCCCCGGACATTCAATGAATGTTCGGCGCCGGCATGTAGCAAACGCGCCGAAAAGATATTCACTACCAGTCCAACCGATGCGACGATCAGCATCAACCCCGTCTGCACCGGCTCCGGATGCTGTAGCCGTACGATCGCCTCCCAGACGATCGCGGCAGAAATCAGCAGCAACGCGGCGCCGTTGAAAAATGCCGCGAGAATCTCCCACCGCAGGTAGCCATAGGTTTTCTGCGGCGACGCGGGCTGGCGGGAGAGCCACGCCACAAACAACGAAAGCGCGAGTGCCCCGACGTCGGTGGCCATATGACCGGCATCGGCGAGTAGCGTCAGCGAATTCGAAACGATGCCGCCGACGACCTCGGCGACCAACACTATTGACGTCAGGATCAGCGCGCCCTTGAGGCCACCCGACCCGGCGTGATGATGGCCGTGGCCGGCGTGACCGTGCCCCCCATGATCGTGCCCGTGCGACGCGTGATCGGGGGCGGCCGAGCGCTGGCGTTGCGCCGAACAATCTGAGTAACTTGGCTGGGTGTTACCGCGACTAGCACTCATATGCGTCCTGCTTGTCCTCAATGGATACTTCGTGGCAGTGGAGTTCGCACTTGTGCGATCCCGGCGCACGCGGCTCCAAGCGATGGTTCGCGCCGGCGACCCCATCGCCCGTTTCGCACTCTATGCTACGGGAAATCTCGCCCGTGTACTGTCCGCGAGCCAGTTGGGGATCACCCTTGCGTCCCTTGGGCTGGGCTGGGCGGCCGAAGGGGCATTCGGACACCTCTTCGCGACCTGGTTTTCTGCACTCCCGGTAGCGGTTGAACAATCGCTACGGGTGAGCGTCGGCGCCATAGTTGCGCTGCTGGTTGTGACATACCTGCACGTCGTTTTTGGCGAACTGGCGCCGCGAGCCGTGGCGCTGAATCGCCCGGAACTTTTCGCGAAATGGTTGGCGCCGCCGCTACTCGCATTTGCGTGGTTGGTGACGCCATTCATTTTTGTGCTCAACTTTTCGGCGGCGTCCGTCCTGCGCCTCTTTGGGCAACGAGCCGACATCGGTCACGAGTCAGTCCACTCGCCGGACGAACTGCGGATGCTCGTGGAACAAAGCGAGGAACAAGGCGCACTGCAGACGGCAGATGCCGAGTTACTCGGTGGCGTATTCGAGTTTTCGGAAAAGAACGCGCGCGGAGTGATGACACCTCGCACTTCGATTGTCGCTATCCCTGCTGAGGCGACGTTGGCGGAGGCGGTGACCATCGTTGATGACGCCGGATTCTCCCGCTACCCGGTGTTTGAAGAGTCGATCGATAACATCGTCGGGATGGTGCACGCCAAAGATTTGCTGCGCGTGTTGCATCGCGGCCAAAAAGACATGCCCGTCGGCGGATTCACGCTGGCCAGCGTCATGCGCAAAGTGCATGTCGTTCCGGGATCGCGGGAAGTTGAAAAAGTCCTTTCCGATTTCAAACGACTTAAAGAACATCTGGCGATCGTGCTCGATGAATACGGCGGCACGGCGGGTCTTGTGACGATGGAGGACTTGCTCGAAGAAATCGTCGGTGAGATTCTCGACGAGTACGATGACACGCTGGTGGCTGCTACTAGTCGGTCTGCCTCAGGCGAAGTGGTGATCGCCGGCGCGACGCACACAAGTGCCGTGAACGACGACTACGGGCTCACGGTTCCCGAAGAGGACTTCACGACGATCGGGGGCTACGTGTTTGGGGAACTTGGGCGGTTGCCGGTGGTAGGCGATAAAATTACTGGTGGCGGCGCGACGTTTCTCGTCCGCTCCATGGACGGTCGTCGCATTGGCACGCTCGAACTCCAGCTCGCGACCGCCGTGCCCAAGACGTAGCTCGCCGTAAGACCCGCCGACTCTTTGCGCAGTGCTTTTGCGCGCGATCGGGCAAGCGCAGACACGGGCAGTTCCCCCGGTTCTTTATCCGTGTTGATCCCTTAATAAATCCGTGAAAATCCATGACGAAGCCGGAAGACTCAGTGTCAAGAAGACGTCGGAGGTGGCACTCGATTTCGTCGGTCTCCAAGCGGCGTTCTCAGAAAAACGGCTTTGCCACGGATTTACGCGGATAACCGAACGGATCAACACGGATTTTTTGGGGGGAGAACAGCCGCTCGCTCGGCACGCGCAGTTCCCCCAGAGCTTTATCCGTGTTAATCCCTTGTTAAATCCGTGTAAATCCGTGTAAATCCGTAAGACCAAGTATTGAAAACCGGTCGGCGGTGGCACTCGATTTTGGTCCATCTTCATGCGGCGTTTGCAGAAAAACGGCTTTGCCACGGATTAAACGGATAACATAACGGATCAACATGGATTTCTTTTGGGGGGAACAGCAGCGC
>JANYBD010000057.1 GCA_025360995.1 Gemmatimonadota bacterium | reverse complement strand
AGCGCTGCGTGGCGGCGATGGCACTGTTGGCGTACATCGTCGCCGACTTGCCCAATAAGTTGCCACGGCAATAGTTGTCATTGCAACTATGTCGGGGTTAGCATTGTACATGGTAACTAACTCCAAGCTCGCCGAAGAAATACGGCAAACCCGGCCATTTCGGAACGCCGCTGTTGAAGCAACGCTGGGCATTTTACGGACGGCCACGCAACTCCGGCGGGAATTCGCCCAAGTGGTGGATCCGTCGGGGATCACTCCGGCACAGTACAACGTATTGCGAATTCTCCGCGGTGCCGGCGCGGCGGGGTTACCCACGCTCGTTGTGCGTGATCGATTGCTCGAAGAAGCACCGGGCATCACGCGATTACTCGACAAGCTGGAAGTGGCTGGCCTCGTGAGCCGCGAGCGCGCCATGCCAGACCGTCGGCAGGTGATGTGTTTTATCACCCCGAAAGGGTTGGCACTGTTGAAAAAATTGGATCCGGTCATTGCCGCTGTCGAAGAACGATGCGGGGTGGCGCTTTCCGCACCGGAGTTGCGCACGATCATTGATTTGCTCGATCGGGTGCGTGAAGGAATCCAAAAAGCGGGAAAGGCGGAACGCAGACAGAAACGGCCGCGCGACCGGAAGCGTGCCGACGCGTGACGACTCCGGCTGGCCCGCAAAAACCTCTCCAAAGCCGGCCCCGGCGTGCCTACATTGTGCTCCGCGATGGTGAGGTGGTAGAGGCCGGTTTGTATCTCAATGAAGGGCAGGCACTCGCTCCGTACTTGGGGAGTCGCAAGGGCGGCTGGGTGAACGTGATAAACGCCGTCTGGCTAGCCGCCGGCGAATCGGCGAATCACGCTGTGATGCAAGTCGATCACATCATGTTTGCCGCGTCCATCGACGGTGACATCCCTGTTTTGGGTGTCACCGCGCTGCCCACTGTGCGCGAGGTTAACGTTGCGCTTGAAGACGGCACCCGCATTCGCGGCGCCGTGCATCTCGCCGAAAAACAGCGCCTCAGCGATTTTCTCACCGCATGCGGCAAGTTTGTGCCCGTGCTTGCGGCTCGCCGATTCCCCAGTGACGAGCTGCTCGGTGATGTGGCGATCAACTCCTCGGCCGTCCGCACATTTCGTGATGCGAGCTTCGCGGCAGAGCCATCAGCGGATATTGCCCCAGAGAAAGCACCGTCGGAGCGCCCGTCAAAGGCGATGCCGGTGCAGCGCATCGGGATTCCCTATGTGCCACCATCATCACTCTTTCCGCAAGGCACGCCGGCCTTGGCCATGAAAGATCCGACGGTCAACGATCTCACACCCGAAGAACGCGAATTGGCGCTATGGCTGTCGCGTCACTGGCTCGTCCAGCTCGGTGCCGGCGCGCAGTTGGCACCACCCGATCCGCGGACGCTGCCGCCGCAACCGACGCTCGAGGCGGTCTGGCACGGACTGGCAGAACGCAACGGAATTTCCGATAGCGAGCTTGCGATCCAAGTCGCGTCAGCGTTTAAACTCGCCGTCGCCAATCTCGACGGCGTGACCGCCGAGGCGCTAGCGATCATTCCTGAGAAACTCGCGCGAAAACTTGGCGCGTTGCCACTCCGAGTGGACGGCAAGACGCTGGTCATTGCCGTCACCGATCCGAGTTCGATGGAAATCGAACAACAGATCGGATTCATTACCCGCCAACGCCTAGTGATGGAAATTGCGCCGCCGGCGGATATCCGCGGCGGACTTGATTGGCACTACGGCCCTTCTTCCGGGCCGAAATAAGCCATGGCCTGCCTCGCCAGCAGCGAGGCAGTGAGGGCGAGCAGGCCGGGGAACGCGAGCGTCAACACATAGACCGCGATCGGTTTTGCATTGAGCACTCCGCCGAGCGTATACGCGAGCACTCCAATCGGACCACGTGCGGCATCAATGAGCAACAGCTCACTCCACGCGAGCACACCGGCAACGCCAGCGATGATCGCTGAGCTGCGTTGTTTTCGGCTGATGACGCCGTAGAGCGCCGCGGCCAGCGGTACACCCCACCAGCCGATCGCCACCGTGGCGATGGCGAAAGCCACCGAAAGAAGAATCAAGCGAAGGAGAGTTGGCATTCTTAGCGGCCCGTTTTCCCGGTCGTCAATGTGAGATGCGACGTGAGCATCGATCCAGTTAGATCCGAAGGACGTCGCGGAAAGCGCAGGGTGTCGAGGACGCCGGCCGACCAATGCGCGATGCGATCATCGTAGCGCTTGCTCGAAGGATTCCCCGACTGTCCACCCGGGTATGTGCCCCATGCGCGTACGTCCGTGCCGAGTTCGACGACCATGCGCCAGCTGGCCCCGTGTGTGCCGGCGGCGAGCGCCGGCGCGAGCGTGGTGCTGCCGCCCTGCACAGGAATGTTCAGTCGCGAAAGCGCGGGCAGGCGGAGCAGGTGATAGATGTTGGCGTGGCGAATCTGATCCCATCGCCAGTTCAACCCCTCTTCGCCGTGCTCGACGACGACGCGCCGATACGCTGCGGCGATCGCCGATCGAATGATCGCATCACGGTCTTCGACGACATTTGGAGTGGAGCGGTCATCCCACCAAATATTTTTTGGATCCTGCATCAGCTCCAGGAGGATCATCGAGTTGGGTGTCGCTGCCATATAGTAGCCGCCCGACACGCTCTTGTCGGGGACGCGCAGCTCATCCCAGGTGCGACGAGAGATTTCGTCAATGACGTACTCATACAAAATTGCCCGCTCGTTCTCCTTCGTGAACTTGCCGTCCCAGCTATCGAGCAGTTTGGAGGCGCGCACGATCACGCTGGAGTCGCTGCCGGCGGGGACTGCTGCCGCTGCCGCGTGCATGAACGGCAGAAAGTATTGCGGCTGAGCACTGTATGGATCGGTTTGGAATCGGCGCATGTCGTCGGGCGTGACTGATGAGTCGGCACGGAGCAGGGTGTTGATGCGAATCGCCCGCCACGCGGTTGCCCAATCATGACCAAAATATCGTGGATCAACTTTCGGATCTTTCGGCTGCTGATTATTGCTCGCGAGATATCCTTGGGCCGGGTCGAATGACTGCGGGTAATCGCTCACTGGCCACCATCCCTTCCAGTCATTCGCCGACGTGCTGCCATCAATTAACGCGTCACCGTTCGCATTCGCCGCGCGCACGGGAAAGTGTCCGGTGCTGCGAATGGCAATGTGTCCGTCGCGGTCGGCCGTGATGAAGTTCTGTGCGGGCACCGCGTACGGTTCAATCGCGCGCATCAGTTCGGCAGACGTTGTCGCTTTGTTCAGGTCGCGGAACGGGCGTAACGCATCCGACGGATCGAGTACCGTCCAGCGACGCGAGACCCACTGTTTTCCCACCCGCAACATCGGGCCGCGATGCGAATGGTAAATCGTATCAGTCGCGAGCGTCTTTCCCTTTTTATCATGGAACGTTTCAATCCGCAACTCGAGTGGCTTCCACTCGCCGTCAAGCTTGTACTTGCTGGGGTGGGCGTCGTTGTCAACGGTTTCGGCGTAATAGTCAGCCACGTCCGCGCCCGTGTTAGTCTCCGACCACGCAACGTTGCGGTTGAATCCGATTGCTACGAATGGTGCACCGGGCAACGTGACGCCATACGCATCGAGCGAATCTGCCACCACAATGTGAGCCTCATACCAGATCGATGGCATGGAGAGCGCGAGGTGCGGATCGCCGGATAGCAATGCGTGACCCGCGGCCGTGCGCTTCGGCGCGACCGCCCAGTTGTTGCTCCCTACGGCAAACTCGCCGGTCTCCGCGTCCTGCTGCGCGCTGGGCGACATCGGGAGCGTCGCCGTTGCGATAGCGGCCAAGCTGTGTGACATCGCAATGCTCAAGGCAAGTTTTTGAGCGTTTGGTGCGGCGGGAGCCGGGACTGTACTCCAATCCATGCGCACGCCGTGCTGTCCGTTCGGTTGAATTGGTTCTTGCAGTGGTTCATTCATTGGAAAGAGCACATCGGTCGCGGCTTTTCCAACGAGCGCGTCGGCCTGAGCGCGTTTCAATTCCCAGTTGCTCACTTCCAGAGTGAGCGTCAGTCCCATCCGTGCCAGTAAATATGCCGAGTACGCCGGCTTCCATCGCTGCGGTCGAGCACCCAGCAGGTGATACTCGAACGGCATGTCCGCCGCACTCATATTGTCGATGAATGTGTTCACGCCATCACTGTACGCGCGGGTCTCCCGGCCACTCTCCGAAGTCGAGTCGATGATCGCCGTGTTTCGTTCGGCACTCCACGCCAGCCCCTGCAGGCGCGATTCGCGATCAAGCTGGAGTGTCCGCGGCCCGACGAGCTCGGCAAGCGTGCCGGCCACGGCCCGCGTCTGTATTTCCATTTGGAATAGCCGGTCGCGCGCGTGCACCCAGCCCAGCGCGCGCATGGCATCAAGCGTGTTCCGGGCGAAGATGTGCGGAACGCCACGATCGTCGAAACGCACGTCGACGGGCGCTGTGAGTCCAGGGATGGCGTGAGATTCTGTCGGTGCGAGGTTCGCGCGCGTCGCCACT
Source organism: Gemmatimonadota bacterium (assembly GCA_025360995.1). Lineage (GTDB taxonomy): Bacteria > Gemmatimonadota > Gemmatimonadetes > Gemmatimonadales > Gemmatimonadaceae > Fen-1231. Next base: position 20,434 of record JANYBD010000057.1, on the reverse strand, counting down.
GACCAGACGCCGTGCACGGGATCAAGAAACGCGCCAAGTGCCGGTGCCGCGCCGATCGGTGTAAATCCGACATAGAGCGCGCCGGCCAGCAGGACAAGGGCAAGCACGATCGTGACTGGAGAACTGCGCACAACGGGTCGTTCGCCGAGCATGTGCTAACTCCACTTAATTGTTGGCCCAACCACACGTCTCAATTGACGACGTATGCTTCCATCGCGTAGTACTCCGCCAGCCCCAGACGATTGAGCATCTCGGCAGTTTCTTTATTCCGTGCTTCGACCCGCTGCCAAAACTCTCGCTCGTCGTGCGCGCCGGGGAACGGCGCGGAATCTTTCTGGCTTTGGTGCTTGAAAATCGCCTGAATTTTAAGCTTCAGTTCTTCTTGAGACATCGGCACCAACCAGGTCGCGTCCGCGACCGGCCACTCCTGCCAGGCGCCGCGGTATAACCAGATTTCCGGTCGCGTGCCCTTCATTTCCACTATTGCCCGGTCGATTGCCTCTTTGCACATGCGGTGGGTGCCGTGCGGGTCACTGAGATCGCCGGCAACAAAAACGATTTCCGGTTGGACCTCCTCAAGCAACGCGCGGACAATGGTGACATCTGCCGAACCGATCGGATCTTTTCGAACCTTGCCGGTCTGATAAAATGGGAGATTCAGGAAGCGGGCATTGTCGCGTCCGAGTCCAATGGTCTCCAGGCCACTGACCGCCTCGCCTTCCCGAATGATCCGCTTCACGTCTTGAATTGCAGCGCTGTCGACGGTTCCTGGCTCTTTGCTGCGGAGGAATTCGCGAACCATTGCGGTGAACGCCGGCACATCTGCTTTACCGATATTGCGATCCCGCGCCAGCCGTTCCAGAAAATCCACGTAGCGCCGCACGTCATGATCGAAGACGGCGATGTTGCCGCTCGTCATGTACGCCACCGTAATCATGTTCTTGTTTTCCGCCAGCTTGTGCAGAATCCCGCCCATCGAAATGACATCGTCATCAGGATGCGGAGAGAAGCAGAGGATCCGGCGCCCGTCCGGCAACTTGGACTTACCGCGAATGCGACTGCCGAGAGCGTTAAACACAAGACCATTCACGGCGCCCGGAGACCCGTGCCGCGCGACGAGCGACGACAGTTGGTGTTCGGCGTAGTCGCCCTGCGTGAGTTTAAGAACCGCCTTGCCGGTTTTCAGCGACAACCAGACGACCGCACGCACCGTGAGTTCCGGCGTCCAGCTGACTTCATCTACCAACCAAGGCGTGGCAATCCGGGTAAGATCAGCGGCTGCTGTATCGAGGTAGAAGGTTGTGTTTGGATGCCGCTGCAAAAACGTGGCAGCCACTTCGAGCTCCACCGCGCCTTCCACGGCCCGGCGGACGATCGCCGACTTGTGTTCGCCGGTGGCGAGGATCGCGATCTCTTTCGCTTCGAGAATCGTCGCGACACCCATCGTCACGGCCTCGGTCGGCACATGCTCTTCACCGAAAAAATCGGCGGCGGCGTCGCGGCGAGTGATGACATCGAGTTGGACCAAACGGGTCCGGCTTTCCGAACCGGAGCCGGGCTCGTTGAAGCCGATGTGGCCGGTTTTTCCGATGCCCAACAGTTGAAAGTCAATTCCGCCGGCAGTGCGAATGGCGGCCTCATAGTCGGCGGTCATCGTATCGACTTCATCGCGTGGAGTCTGGCCGTCAGGCACGTGTGTGTCGTCGGGATCGATGTCAATATGGTCGAACAAATTTTCCTGCATGAATCGCCGATACGAGTGAATGCTTTCCGGCGACATTGGGTAGTACTCGTCGAGATTAAACGTGATAACCCCGCGAAAACTCAGTCCGTCGTCGCGATGCATCCGGATTAATTCCCGATAGACGCCGATCGGTGTCGAGCCGGTCGCGAGCCCGAGCACGGGGCGGGCGCCCGCGGCGCGTCGCTCGGCGATCACGTCGGCAATTCGTCGGGCGATCGTGCGGGAGAGTGCCTCGTGGCTTTCGAGCACCACGGTCGGGATCTTCTCGAGGCGCGTGGAAGAAGTTAGCATACGGTAAATCTACCGTTATCGACGGATGACCGTGCGCGTATTGATAAATTATCGTCCCCGAATCGTGCATGTGCATAGCGGTGACCGCGCCGACGCTGTTACTTCATTTAGCTGCGTCATCATTGAGGTTCCGAGGGCAAGGTGGATCCAAGGTCGCATTGGGAGCAGGTGTATCGCACGAAGGGTCCGGAACAGGTAAGCTGGTTCCAACCTGAAGCGACACTGTCACTTGAGCTGATTCAGCACGTCGCCCCGTCGCGCGACAGCGCCATTATCGATGTGGGTGCCGGCGCGTCGGTACTGGTGGACGGTCTGCTAGCCGCGGGGTACCGTAGCATCACCGTGCTGGATTTGTCCCCCACCGCCGTGGCGCAGGCACAGCAGCGTCTCTGGAGTAGGGAAACGTCGGTCGTATGGAAAGTGGCCGATGTGCTGACAGCTGATCTAGGCGCAGGAGCGTTCGATATCTGGCATGACCGTGCCGTATTCCATTTTCTCACCAGTGTTACGGATCGTGCCTGCTACGTCGCACAAGTCCGAAAAGTGGTCCGGCCAGGAGGGTTCGTGCTCGTGGCGACATTTGCCGAGGACGGCCCGGTGCGATGTAGTGGTCTCGATGTGGCGCGATATTCTCCCAAAGCAATACACGGAGAGTTCGGCAGTGACTTCCGGCTTGTCACTAGCCGCCGCGAACAACATACGACGCCCGGTGGTGCGCCCCAGGCATTCACGTATTGTGTCTGCTGTTACGAGCCGCTGTAGATCGACGTCACCGCGTCTTCAAACGTTTCGCGGTACCCCTTGCTCCGAATACGCGCTGCGGCGTCGTAGCCTGCAATGTTGAGTCGAGCGGCGGCGTCAAGCAGGGTTTGCACATCGAAGGGCACGCCTTCCAGCCGTGAGAGGTATTCCTCGACGGCTGCAAGATATCCCATCATCCCGCCCAATTCTGTCGGCACATAAATTTTCCGGGCGTCGCGAAGCACGAGTGCGAGCAGCGGATCGGGCATGGCCAGATTCTCGCTGCCGGCGATCACCTGCAGCCGCGGGTTTGCACAGCACGCCTCCACGGCTGCACGATCGAGCGATTCGCCCGCGGCATTGACCACGAGCGCGTCCATTGGCAGTTGGAGGAAATCCATTTTTGATTCCGCGGGCCACGTTCGGATGCCGACCGCCTCGAGTTCGGCGCGACGATCTGCTCTCGCTTCGAGCACCAGTATCGTGGTGCCTCGCTCGCGCAACCGTTTCACAATGTGCATGCCGATGTTACCGCAGCCCACGAGCCCAATCGTCGCATCGCCAAGTGCGATCCCGCAGGCCCGAAGGGTGCCGTTCAGTATCTGGTAATTCCCTTCGCCTGTTGGCACGGACGTATCGGCAACAACGCTCCCTTTGTAGCGCGCATTGATATAGTCGAGCGACTGCGTGACGCCGTCGTGCATCAACCCGTGGCCAAGATCCTGACCCGTGGTGAGATGAAATCCGGCGTTGGCTTCGATATGCTGGAAACAGGCGATGGCGAAGTCCACGAGGGCAACATCGTTGGGTTGACCAATGCGCGCGTCTGGCGACGGAGCGAGAACGCATTTGCCTCCGACAATCCGATTGATGTCGCGCATGGCGAGTGGACCGCCGACCTCAATTACGCGCGACCAATGGATTTTTTCTTCCATCCCCATCGCGAGTGCGACCGCCTCATGATCCGTGGTGAACCCCAGCGCCGCCGTGCGCTCTGGCGGGGCAATTCGAAAGCCGCCGAGCGAAAGCTGACCGGAGCCCGGGGCTGCATGTGTAGCGATACTCAATGTCCAACTGTGACTCTTGTCGACGAAGCGGTAAATCCAGACGTTGGAGTTGCGAGTTGCCGCCAATTCGGGGACAATCGCGCGGGCCGCTTCGGGCGTGAGGATGGTCGGGTGCACGGCCGAAAACTAGCGGAATGTCACTGTGCTGGCCTCCCCGACTGACCGATAGGTCGTTTGCTTGACAGTGGACGCACCGCGGGTAGCTTCACCCGGTTCTGTCAACGACCATCCGCGCCACTGTATTCCGATCTAGACCGTCCCGAGGGCACCTCGCCAAAGCGTAAGCTTGATGCACCGGTTGACCATGCTCGGTCCGAGGGGCGCGATGACGCGCCGGCGCGGCGCCAATCGTCGTTGCTGCGGCTCAGCGCAGCGATCGCGTCGGCGCAAACCGAAGAGGATGTCTGTCGCGCCGTTGTGGATGGCCTGCACGACGAGGCATTGGGGTATGCATTTCTTGGCGTGTTCTTGCTGGATCTGGCCACGGGCGACCGGTTGCTTCGCGCGGCCGTTGGCTGGGCCGACGTGCCGGCAGGGATGCGGGTACCAGCCGGCACCGGCCTTAGCGCTCGTCCTCTCGCAGACGGGCAAACTCGGTACACGCCGGACGTAAGCAAAGAGCCCGCGTATATCCCGGGCTTGTTGACCGGATCGGAATTGGATGTGCCGCTACGCGCGAGCGGCGACGTCTTCGGCGTGCTGGTGGTGGAGAGCCGTGAGCCCAATGCGTTCAGCCATCACGACATCGAAATTCTCACTGCCGCGGCGCAACAAGCCGGGATTGCCCTCGCCCGAATTCGGTTGCTGGACGAGATGCACCAAATGGTTGAATCCGAACGCCGCCGGGCCGACGAGCGCGAGGCATTGCTCGATACCATTTCGGATCTGTCAACGGATCTTGAGTTGTCGCGGTTATTGGAGGCAGTGCTGTCGCGCGCGGTCACCTTGCTCGGCGCCGCCGGCGGCGAACTCGCCACGTACGACGAAACGAAAGGCGATCTCATCATCGCCGCGAACTACAACATGCGGGAAGATTCGCGCGGCACGCATCTCAAAGTCGGCGAGGGTGCGATGGGTTTGGTGGTACGCACCGGCGAGCAGTTGATCATTCCCGACTATCAAAGCTGGGCAGGACGGGCGGCGCAGTATGCACGCATCGACGCCCGCGCAGTGGTTGTCGCACCATTGCTAATCGGCCGCCGGGCCGTAGGCGCGATCAACGTGTGGCACGAAGATCCTGCACGGGCGTTTAGTGAAGCGGATCGCCGATTGCTGAATTTGTTCGGCCAACAGGCGGCCATTGCGTTGGAGAACGCGCGACTCTTCACGGCTGCACGGCGAGAACGACAGTACTTCGAGGTGCTGGTAGATAACAATCCCGTGGCAATTGTCGTGCTCGATACGGAGCATCGCATCGTCTCGTGCAATCCGGCGTTTGAATTGCTGTATGGGTATAAGCAGGCAGAGGTGGTGGGGCAGATTCTCGATCAGTTGGTCACCACACCGGAAAGCCGGCACGAGGCGGTTTCGTTTACGGTGCAAGCGTCGGAAAATCAGATGGTACAAGGGTTCGGCAAACGGCGACGCAAGGACGGTTCACTTGTGGACGTCGAAGTGCTGGCGGTGCCCGTCGTGGTGGACGGCGAACGCGTCGGGATGATGGGATTGTATCACGACGTCACCGAACTATTGAGTGCGAGGAAAGTCGCCGAGGCCGCGAATTCGGCGAAGAGTCAGTTCCTCGCGAGCATGAGTCACGAGCTACGCACGCCACTCAATGCGATCATTGGATATTCGGAGATGTTGGAAGAAGAAGCCGGTGAGCGCGGGCTCGCCGACTCGGTCGCCGACCTGCAAAAAATTCGTTCGGCAGGCCGCCACTTGCTTTCCCTAATTAATGATGTGCTCGATCTCTCAAAGATCGAAGCCGGCAAGATGGAGTTGCATCTCGAGACCTTCGATTTGCGGCCGGCCATTGAGGCGGTGGCTGCCACGGTCGCGCCGCTGATCGAGAAAAATGGCAACCGACTGGCGTTGCAATTTTCCGATGGGCTTGGTGCCATTCGATCAGACGTGACTCGTGTGCGGCAGATTTTGCTCAATTTGCTGTCGAATGCCAGCAAGTTCACGGAAGGCGGAGTCATCACCGTTCGTGCGACGCGTGAAGGGAAGAACATTATCCTCATCGTCGAGGATACGGGCATCGGGATGACTCCCGAACAACTTGGCCGGCTCTTCGTCGCATTCGCACAGGCTGAAGCGTCGACGGCGAGCAAATACGGCGGCACCGGGCTGGGATTGGCGATCAGCCGGATGTTTTGCGAAATGCTGGGCGGCGCGATCTCCGTGGCCAGCACACCGGGGAAGGGCACATCGTTCACGGTGCAGTTGCCGGTTGAGGTCCGTGAGAACAGCGCGGCAGCGCCGGCCACCGAGTCTGCAACGGCGCTGTCTACTGGCGCGGCCGGCACGGTGCTCGTGATTGACGATGATCCCACCTCGCGGCAGCTCGTGGCGCGGATGCTCAGCAAGGATGGATTCCGCGTGATCGAGGCCGCGAGCGGGGAAGAAGGGCTGGCTCTCGCCCGCACGGAACGGCCCGATGTGATCACGCTGGATGTGCTGATGCCAGTACTCGATGGTTGGGGTGTGCTCACTGCACTCAAAGGCGACAAGGAGCTCGCGACCATTCCGGTAGTGATGTTGACGATCACCGATGAAAAAAACCTTGGGTTTTCGCTTGGCGCGTCGGAATACCTGACCAAGCCGATTGACCGCGCGCAGCTGAGCGAGGTGCTCAAACGCTATCGGCGCACTCCGGGCGGAAAAGTGTTGATTGTCGAAGACGACGCCCCGACGCGCGCCGTATTGCGACGCTCGCTGGAGAAAGCGGGGTGGAGTGTGAGCGAAGCAGAGAACGGACGGATTGGGTTGGAAAAGTTGGACGCAGACCAGCCATCGCTCGTGTTGCTCGATTTGATGATGCCTGAAGTTGACGGATTTGCATTTCTCGACGGCGTGCGCTCACGCACATTTGCGGAGGCGCCATCGGTAGTGGTCATTACGGCGAAGACGCTCACGGAATCGGATCGGCAACGGCTGAGTGGTGGCGTGCGCGAGGTGATTCAAAAAGGATCCCAGGACATTGATGGTTTGCTCGGGGATGTTCGGCAGCGCGTGGCAGCCTATGCGCGACGGTCACGCACGGCTTCACGTCCATGACGCCAGACCAACCAGCCGTCGGTGCATCGAAGCAAAGCCAGGCGTCCGGTGGCCACCGGGAAGCGGCGCTCCTTCGGCTCAGCACCGGAATTGCCGCTGCAGAATCGGAGCAGGAAATCTGTGACGCGGTCAGCGATGGTCTGCTCGACAATTCGCTCGGCTTCGATTACATCGCCGTGTTGTTGGTCGACGCAGCCACCGGCGATCGTGTGGTGGTATCGAGCCGGGGTTCAGGCGAATCCACGTCGGGCCTGCGTGTACGACCGGGCGAAGGATTGAGTGAGCTGCCGCTCCTCGATGGCCGGCTACACTATACGCCACAAGCGACGCAAGACACGCGCTACCTCCCGACGCGCAATGAGGGGTCCGAGGTCGATGTGCCGCTGCTCATTAATAAGAAGCTCGTCGGAGTCTTGGTGGTGGAGAGCAACCGCCCGCATGCGTTCGGTACCGCAGATTTCGAAGTGCTTCGTGCCGCAGCGAACCAAGCGGGCATCGCGCTTGGGCGTGCGCGCCTCCTCGCTTCCGAGCGTCGGCGTGCGGATGAACAGGAAGCGCTCCGCGCGACGATCGCCGATCTGTCTGCCCGGCTCGAACTCCCGGATTTGCTGCAAGCGGTACTCGAACGCGCTGTACAACTGCTGCACGTGAGTCATGGCGAGTTGGCGATTTTCGATGCGGAGCGCGATGAACTTGAGATTGTTGCCAGCTACAACGTGGGCAAACAGAAAACCACGGGAACCCGGATGCGCGTTGGCGAAGGCGCCATGGGCCACGTCGCGTTAACGCGTGAACCGTTCATTATTCCCGACTATCAGGCGTGGGCGGCGCGATCCGAGCAGTATGCGCGGGCCGAGTTCCATGGAGTGATGGTCGCGCCCTTAATGATGCAACGGCAGTTGGTAGGTGCCATCGCATTTATGGATCGTGATCCGTCGCGGGTATTCGGAGCCGAAGACCTTCGTCTCATCGACCTGTTCGCGCCGCATGCGTCCGTGGCAATCGAGAATGCACGGCTCTTCACGGATGAACGGCGTCGCGCTGATGAACAGCGCGCGCTACTCGACACCATGAAAGATCTCGTCGGCGAACTCGAGCTATCCAGGGTTCTGGAACGGGTGCTGGAACGGGCGGTTGCGCTGTTAAACGTGACCGGCGGCGAGCTTGCGACATTTGACGCCGAGGCGGGCGACCTTGTTATCGTGGCCAGCCAGAGCATGGGCACCAATGCGGTGGGCACGCGCATCGCGCTCGGTGAAGGCGCCGTCGGCCGCGTGGCCCAGACGCTGGAGTCGTTGATTATTCCGCGGTACCAGGAGTGGGCGGGCCGGTCTGCGCAATACACACAGAGTACCGTGCAGTCCGTGATGTGTACGCCGCTCGTGATCGGGACTCGGCTCGTCGGCGCGCTCGCCAGCGTGCACTCGGACCCCGGTCGCGTCTTCGGCGAGCGGGATCTGCGACTGCTCGAGCTTTTCGCACCTGAAGCAGCAATCGCCATCGAAAATGCGCGCCTGTTCACGCAGGCCGAACACCAAAAACAATATTTCGGCGCGCTCGTTGCGAACAGCCCGGTGGCGATCGTCACGCTCGATACGAAGCACATGGTCGTCTCCTGTAACCCGGCGTTCCTCACGCTGTATGGTTACACAGAGGCCGAAGTCCTTGGACAGCATCTCGATGATCTCATTACCACACCGGAAGCCCGGTCGCAGGCGGCTCAATACACCGAGCAGGCGTTAGCACACGAGACGGTGCGGGTCATCACTCAGCGGAGCCGGAAGGACGGCACCATCGTGGACGTCGAAGTGCTTGGCGTTCCTGTGGTCGTCAACGGCGCACTTGTCGGGATGATGGGGTTGTATCACGACATCACGGCAATGCTGCAAGCGCGGCGTGAGGCTGAAACCGCGAACTCCGCAAAGAGCCAGTTCCTCGCGAGCATGAGTCACGAACTTCGGACGCCTCTCAATGCGATCATCGGATATAGCGAAATGATCGAGGAAGAGGCGACCGAACAAGGGCATGACCAGTATGTCCCCGACCTTCAGAAAGTGCGTACCGCGGGCCGCCACCTGCTGGCACTGATTAATGATGTACTCGATCTATCGAAGATCGAGGCGGGGAAAATGGAATTGCATCTCGAGACTTTTGACGTGCAGCAGGCCGTCGAGGCCGTGGCGTCAACCGTTACACCGCTCATAGAGAAGAATGGCAACACGCTAAAGCTTGAGTTTGGTGGAAAGCTCGGTGCGATGCGTGCCGACATTACGCGCGTGCGGCAGGTGTTACTGAATCTGTTGTCGAACGCGAGCAAGTTTACCGAGCACGGAACGATCACGCTGCGTGCGGCCCGCGACGGCCAGCACGTCACGTTTGCGGTGGCAGACACCGGTATTGGCATGACACTCGCGCAGGTTGGTCGACTTTTTCAGGCGTTCTCGCAGGCCGAGGCATCGACCTCAAGCAAGTATGGCGGTACGGGTCTCGGACTGGCGATCAGCAAATTATTTTGCGAGATGATGGGCGGCACCATCACGGTAGCGAGCACCCCGGGGCACGGCACGGAATTCATTGTGCGCCTTCCAATCGAAGTCAGCGATCCACTGGCCATCGATGGCACGGTCGCGGCCGTCGATTCCAGAACGCTCGTCGCCACCGCCGGCACGGTGCTCGTCATTGACGATGATCCCGCTGCGCGCGCGATCACGCGCCGCCTGTTGGAGCGTGAGGGCTACGGCGTCATTGAGGCGGCTGACGGTGAGGCCGGCCTCCGTCTCGCGAGGGAACATCTTCCCGATCTTATTACTCTCGACATTTTAATGCCGGGGATGGATGGCTGGGCGGTGCTGAGCGCGCTCAAAGCCGATCCATTGTTGGCGGGGACGCCAGTGATTCTCCAAACCATCATGGAGGATCGCAACCTTGGCTTTTCGCTCGGTGCTGCGGAATATCTGACAAAGCCGATCGATCGCAAAAAACTGGCCGCGTTGGTAAAGCGATATGTGCCGACGGCGTCCACCGGGCCGGTGCTCGTTGTCGAAGACGATGCGCCGACGCGCGCGCTCCTTGGGCGGGCGCTCACAAAGGCCGGATGGACCGTCGCCGACGCAGAGAACGGACGCGTGGCATTGGAATGGATCGCCGGCACCCGACCGGCCCTCGTCCTGCTGGATTTAATGATGCCAGAAATGGATGGATTCGAGTTTCTCGATACGTTGCGTCGTGATGAATCACGGCGGGACATTCCGGTCGTCGTGATCACCGCCAAGACGCTGACGGATGCGGATCGGCGTCGTCTGAATGGCGGCGTCGAACGCGTTGTGCAGAAACGCGCGCTCGACACGGACGCGCTACTTGCCGAAGTGCGGGCGCTGGTGCCGGTACGATGACGCGGGACGCCAGTGGTCACGACGCCCGCCGCCAAATTGCACTGCTGCGGCTCTCCGCCGAAATCGCCGCGGCGCCAGACGAAGAAGAAATTTGCAGCGCGGTCGTCAATGGTTTACGCGATCCTGCCCTCGGCTACGACTTCCTTGGCATTTTTTTACTCGAAGACGCCACGGGCGATCGCGTTCTCCACGCGAGCGTTGGGTGGCCCGATGCGCCCAAGGGATGGCGCGTGCACCCCGGGCAGGGGCTGAGCGAGCGACCACTGCACAACGGCAAGTTGCATTACACACCGGATGTGACGCGCGAAGCAGGCTACTTGCCGAGCCTGAACAGCGGATCGGAAGTGGATGTGCCGCTGCAAACCGGCAGCCAGGTGTTCGGCGTCCTTGTGGTCGAAAGCACCGAGCCCGACGCCTTCGACGAAAACGACTTGGAGATTTTGACGGCCGCGGCCACGCAGGCAAGTATCGCCATTGGGCGTGCGCGTTCGCTCTCCGCCGAGCGACGCCGCGCCGACGAACAACAGGCCCTGCTCGACACGCTCGCGGATCTATCCGGCGAGCTGGAGTTGAGCAAATTGCTCGCGGCGGTGCTGCGCCGCGCAACCACATTGCTGGGTGTGAGCGGCGGTGAGCTCGCGATTTACGATGAGGTCCATAAAGAGCTGGAGATCGTCGCGAGTTTGGATATCGGGGTGGATTCCACCGGGGCGCGACTGGCGCTGGGCGAGGGTGCGATGGGGCACGTGGCCATCACGCACGAACCGATTTGTATTCCGGAATATCAGGAGTGGCTCGGGCGGTCGGGAAAGTATTCCGAGGTGGAGGTGCATTCGGTGATGGCCGCTCCATTGTTGATCGGGAATCGCCTGGTGGGCGCGTTCGCCTGCGTACACGATGACCCGGCTCGCAAATTCGGCCCGGACGATTTACGGCTGCTCAACCTGTTCGCGCCGCAGGCTGCGGTGGCGATAGAAAATGCACGGCTGTACACCGCGGCCCAGCGACAGAAACAGTATTTCGAAGACTTGGTGCTCAATAATCCCGTGGCCATTGTGACGCTGGATAACGAGCATAACATCGTCTCGTGCAATCCGGCATTTGACCAGTTGTATGGATACACGCAACAGGAAGTGACGGGCCGCAATCTCGATGAACTGATCTCCACCGCCACGTCGCACTCCGAAGCCGTGGCGATCACTCAGCACGTGCTGCGTGACGGCGCGGTGCGGAGCATTGGTCAGCGTCGCCGGAAAGACGGAACGCTTGTGGATGTCGAAGTGCTCGGTGTTCCGGTGCTTGTCGAGGGCAAACTTGTCGGGTTGATGGGCCTGTATCATGACATCACCGAGCTGTCGCGGGCGCGCCTTGCAGCGGAAGAAGCCAACAGCGCCAAGAGCCAGTTCCTGGCGAATATGAGTCACGAGCTGCGCACGCCGCTCAACGCCATCATTGGCTACAGTGAAATGCTGGCCGAAGAAGTAGCCGATATTGGCCACGACGAACTTGCCCCCGATCTCGGGAAAATTCGTTCGGCAGGGCGTCATTTGCTGGCGTTGATCAACGATATTCTCGATCTCTCCAAGATTGAGGCGGGAAAGACCGACTTGTATTTCGAAGACTTTGATATCGCCGTGATGCTCGAAGATGTGTCCACGACGATTCGACCGCTGGTGGAGAAGAACGCGAACACGCTGGTAGTGCGATCGGTCGGACAAGGCATCATGCGCGCCGATTTGACAAAAGTTCGGCAAATGCTGCTCAACCTTCTTTCCAATGCGTGCAAATTCACGGAGCGCGGCACCATCACGTTGGAAGTGGAGCGCATCGCGGCGACGCCAACAGGCCCGGATGAACTGTATTTCCGCGTGATCGACTCTGGAATTGGAATGACGCCAGAGCAAATGGGACGGCTGTTTGAGGCGTTTTCGCAGGCCGAGACATCCACGAGCAAAAAGTACGGTGGCACCGGGCTTGGGTTGGCGATCACACGCCGATTCGCCCAAATGATGGGAGGCGATGTGACGGTCACCAGCGTGCCCGGCGCTGGCTCAACGTTCACCGTTCGCTTGCCGGCGCAGCCGCCGGAAATTGACTCGCGCCCGTCGAGCGATGCTCCGGGTTCTGGCCGTTCCGGAACGGTACTGGTGATTGACGACAACGCCCAGGCGCGTGAGTTGGTTCGACGGTTTCTTACGGACGAAGGGTTTCGCGTGCTCGAAGCGGCGGACGGAGTCGCGGGCCTCGCGATGGCACAACGCGAGCGGCCGGATGCGATCACGCTCGATGTGCTCATGCCAGGAATGGATGGGTGGGCGGTACTGGCGGCGCTCAAAGCCGATCCGGCACTCGCCGATGTTCCCGTGATCATGCTCACCATGCTCGACGACCGGAGTTTGGGTTTTGCACTTGGTGCAACGGAATATCTGACCAAGCCGCTGGACCGCGATCGCTTGCGGGCCTTGCTGGCGCGCTATCGCCGGAACGGCGCACGTGATGTTCTGGTGGTCGAGGATGACCGGTCCACGCGTGAGTTGCTTCGGCGTCAGTTGGAGGCGGACGGCTGGCAGGTAGCCGAGGCCGAAAATGGGCGCGCCGGTCTGGACGCCGTGAGTCGGCACAAGCCGTCAATTATTTTGTTGGATCTGATGATGCCAATCATGGATGGATGCCAGTTCGCCGCGGAACTGCGTCGGCATGAGGCATGGCGGGATATTCCGGTGGTGGTCATCACGGCGAAGGATTTGACGGCAGAGGAGCGCCGCGCGCTTAATGGTGACGTGCAGGGTGTGTTGCAGAAGGGAGCACTCACGGCGGACGAGCTGCTGCGCTCGATCCGCGATCTGGTGAAGGCCAATGGTGTCGAGCCCGAGGGAGGGAAGTAGGACATGCCGAAAATTCTGCTGGTCGAAGACAACGAAATGAACCGCGATATGTTGTCGCGTCGACTCCAGCGAAAGGGATTCGAGATCGCGTTGGCCGTCGATGGTCCGGAGGGCGTGACGATGGCGCTGGCCGGCGGATATGACTTGATCCTCATGGACATGAGCCTTCCGGAAATCGACGGATGGGAAGCCACGCGCCGCGTTCGCGAAGCGGAAGCTGGAACCGGGCGACACGTGCCGATTATTGCGTTGACCGCGCATGCAATGTCGGGCGATCGGGAGAAAGCGATGGCCGCTGGATGCGACGATTACGATACGAAACCCGTGGAACTGGATCGACTATTGGAGAAGATGGCCGCGTTGCTGGGTCCGGTGAAATGACCGGACTGAATACCCCCGAGGCCGTCGCCGAGCTGCGCCACGAACTTCGGACGCCGTTAAATCTGATTATAGGTTACTGCGAAATGCTGCTCGAGGACGCCATCGCGGACGACCGGCGGACGGCGTTACAGCAGACCTTGACCGCTGGACGCGACATCCTTGAGCGCATTAACGCAGCGGTGCCATCGTCGCGCGGTGAAATCAGCGACGACGACTTTGAAGCGCTACGGACATCACTACGGGAACCGCACGGCCGAATAATTGCCGCTACGTCGGCACTGCTGACCGACTGCGGAGAAATTGATTCTGAATTCGAGCGCGATGTCCGACGGGTACGCAGTTCTGCCGAACGGTTGCTGACGGTGGAACTGTCCATGGGTCGGGGCGCAAATCACATGGCCATCACGGTAGGTCACCCGACATTCGATTCGGGTCACGCGCGCGTGGCGACGCGGCCAGCGCACATTCTCGTGGTGGACGATCAAGAAGACAATCGCACGGTGCTGGAGCGGCGACTCACCCGCCAGGGACACACGGTGGAGTGCGTGAGCGGCGGGCACGCCGCATTGTCGCAACTGCAAAATGGGCGATTCGATCTTGTCTTGCTCGATGTGCTGATGCCGGACCTCGATGGTCTCGCGGTCCTGGAGCGCATCAAGGCCAACCCGAACACGCGAGATATTCCCGTAATTATGATTTCGGCGCTGGACGATGTTGCGAGCGTCGTGCGGTGCATTGAACGCGGCGCCGAAGATCACCTCCCAAAACCCTTCGATCCAGTGATATTACGAGCCCGAATCGGCGCGTGCCTGGAAAAGAAACGGCTGCGCGATGTCGAGCTTGAGTATTTGCGCGAAGTGGGCCGTGTGATCGACGCTGCCACGGCTGTGGAAGCGGGAACTTACGTCGGCGGCGGCCTCGCGGAAGTGGCGCGCCGTGGTGATGAACTGGGCCGCTTAGCGCGCGTGTTCGACACAATGGCCGACCACGTGCGGGCACGCGAGATGCGGCTCAAGGATCAGGTCGAAGCGCTACGGCGTGAGATTGCCGGCGCGACGCTCTCCTCGCGGCCGGTATCCCAAAGTGAGGCCCCGAGTCTGCCCACCGGATCACTGCTCGCCGACCGGTATGAGATCCACGAAGAGATTGGAAGCGGCGGCATGGGCATGGTGTATCGCGCACTCGATCGTGAACTCAATGAACAGGTGGCGATTAAGACCTTGCGCGCCGAAATGCTGCGCGAGCCCGGGCTCCTCGATCGATTCAAATCTGAGATCCGCCTGGCGCGACATATTTCCAATAAACACGTCGTACGTACGCACGACATTGGTGAACGTGATGGCGTGTACTACCTCACGATGGAATACGTGGAGGGTATCACCGTCCGCTCGCTGCTCGACACGCGCGGCCGATTGGCGGTGGCGCCGACGCTGGCCATCGCGAGTCAGCTCGCACAATCGCTGGTTGCAGCGCACGAACAGGGCGTAATTCATCGCGACATAAAGCCACAAAACCTGCTACTCGACGCCAATGGCGTGCTGAAGGTCATGGACTTCGGCGTCGCCCGACTGCGTGGCGTGAGCACCGGGGTGACGGAAGTCGGTCAGCTCGTGGGGACACCACAATACATGGCGCCGGAACAGTTGCTAGGCGAAGACTTCGACGAGCGGGTGGATCTCTTTGCCATGGGCGTTGTGCTGTTCGAATGTTTGACCGGACGGCTCCCGTTCGAGGGCACCAACGTTATGTCGATTATTGCCCGATTGATGCGCGACGAGGCCCCGTCGCCGTCGAGTCTCAATCCGGACGTTTCCGAAGAGGTGTCGGCACTCGTGCTGCGATTGTTATCGAAGGAGCCGACTGGGCGTCCCGCGACGGCCAGCGACGTGGTGCGTCAGCTCTCAGACGTCAGCTGATCAAAGAAGCAACACAGAGCCGCCCGCTCGTAAAGACGCGGGCGGCTGTGGTCCAGCGGTCACCGTTACCTACTGCTTCGTGATCTGACCGCGGATTTCGCCGCCAGGATTGGTCGAGGTATGGATGTTCACATACGTCAGGCCGGCGAAGAGGAGTTTCTTGAGCGAGTCGCCATTGATCGTCGCGGTAATCTGATTTGCCGCACTGAGCGTCGCGACGCCGTGGCCCGTGCCGCTCGTCGCACCGACGCTGAATGTCGCACCGGCCAGTGAGACGAAATTGATCGTGGTACCCGAAGAAGCTGTCGCTGCCGCCGGTCCATGGATGTGTCCGGCCGATGCACTCGACGTGAGGCCGCTAAACGCAACGTCGTATGTGAAGACGTTCGTAGAAGTATCGAGCGTTGCGATGAAGGTGCCCGCGCCGGTCGTGGCATTGGCTGGCACTTCACCAGCACCGTTCATCGTCGTCTTGAAAGTTACGATCTTACTGACCGGATCGGTGGTGCTGCTGCATGCGACGATCGTAGCGACAACAGCGGCAATGGCGAGCGTGATTCCACGATTCTGCATAGCGCGTTTCCTCGAGCTTAGGTTGGTGTTGAACTAGCCTGCGTCGGCGGCGAAAATAAACACACAAAGTTCTTACACCGTGAAGCATGGGAAGTTGCTGCCCGCTTCGCCACCTCCACGTTACGGAGGTGTGCGGCCATTCGGCTTTCCTGCCGAATCGGGGAGCGGCGCAGTTCGTTGCTTATTCGAAGTCGGCACTTTACTCCCACCGGCCGAACGCGGATTTCGCTCGAATGTGACGGAGCTCACGCCGCGATGACCACGTATGTCTGTGGCGGTCACCACCAGATCGTATTGTCCAAATCGGAGTGAGGCGAGATTCATCGTGCCGATCCACGCCAGTGCATTGAGCCGCCCGACGGGCGCCAGTATTAACGCCAGCTGCTGACCTCCGGCGGTTGCCACGACACCCGTGATCGGCAAGAGCGATCGCGCTGTGGCAACTATTGCTAGTGTGTCCCCAACGGGAATACTTGCCGTCGGCTCCGCGATCGTCACCACAATTTCCGGGTCGGTGCCGGTGGTGACGGTAAGGGCCAGCGCACCCGATTGCCCCTCACTCGTTGCCTCAATGATTGCGGTACCCTCGCCAACCGACGTCACCAAGCCCGTGGCCGACACCGTCGCGATTGCGGTGGCGTTCGACACCCACGCTACGGTGCGCCCTGTCTGAGTGTTGCCAGCGGCGTCTGTCGCTGTCACGGTGAGTTGCAGCGTTTGTCCGATATTAATGCTCGCCGAATTCGGATGCACCGAAACCGCTACCACCGGAGATTGTCCCGCCGAGAGCGAGGTGACCACCACATTTGCCTGACCTAGCACTTCGCCTATTTTGCCCGTGACGGCCGCCTGACCCGCCGACACGGCAGTGACAACGCCAAGCGCGCTTACGCGGGCGATCGTCGGTTGACTCGAGCTCCAGGCTGGCACGCCGATGGTCATCGGCGCCCCATTTTGGTCGAACCCGGTGGCGATCGCTGTTGCGGACTCGCCGAGCTGAATATTCGATGCAGAGACGGTAATGGTCAGTGTCGTCAGGACAGCCGGCTGCGGGACCGACTTGGTGGGCGCAATCGGGCCGGCCGTACCGCCTCCGCCACAACTTGCGAGTAACGCCCAACCCATGGCGACACTTGCCGTCCGGCGACTCGGCAACGTCCATCTGGATCCCAAGTTGTGACGTACTGGCATCATTTGGTCTTCGGGCATAGCGTTCGCCATTCGAATTGCCGCTTGTTCTTCAATAAGCTACTCCATTCTGAGCCCAAATGATCCTATCACTGCCGACCGCAAAGCGTCCCGCGATTTTCGCCTTGGCCTCCCTGTTAAGCTTGGCCTCCGCCGTAGCCGCGCAGAAGCCGCGCACCCCGATGCCGGCCACCACATCTTCCGCAAACCCGACCTACTCGGCGTCACTGTATTCCGATCCAAAAGCGACTTCGAATAATTTAAAGTCGCTCCGCTGGCGCAATGTCGGCCCCATGCGCGGCGGTCGCGCGGTAGCGGTAACGGGCGATCCGACCAAGCCAATGGTGTTCTATTTTGGCAGCGTGAACGGTGGCGTGTGGAAAACGGTCAACGGCGGTGCGCGCTGGTCAAACATTACTGATGGAAAGTCGGACATCTCGTCCGTCGGCGCGATAGCGGTCGCGCCGTCGGATGCCAACGTGATCTATGTCGGCACCGGTGAATCACAACTGCGTGAGGACCTCACGGCCGGCACCGGGATGTATCGATCGACGGATGGAGGTGCCACTTGGCAGCATCTGGGGTTGAGCGATGCGCAACAGATCACCAGCGTGGTCATCGATCCGCGCGATCCTGACCGCGTCTTTGTCAGTGCCATCGGCCATGCGTTCGGCCCTAATGCGGAACGCGGGGTGTTTCGCACGACCGACGGCGGGAAAAACTGGATGAAAGTACTCTTCATCGACGAGTTCACGGGAGCGCAAGATCTGTCGATGGATCCGTCCAACCCGCGAGTGGTATACGCGGCGATGTATAAATTTCAGCGCACGCCGTGGTCCATGAACGCCGGCGGTGGCCGCAGCGGCCTATGGAAAACCAGCGACGGCGGCGATACATGGAAGGAGCTCTCCTTCAATGAAGGGATGCCAAAGCTGCCGTTAGGTAAGATCGGCGTCGCGGTCTCTCCGGCCAATCCGCGCCGCGTGTATGCAAGCATTGAGGCCCCCGACTCGGCCGGTGGAATCTTTCGCTCCGATGACGCGGGCGATAGTTGGCGGCGTGTCAACTCCGATCAGACGTTCCACGTCCGGCTCTGGTATTACTCGGCGATTACCGCCGACCCGCTCGACGAAAACACGGTCTATGTGATGAACTTGACGGTCCACCGCTCGATTGACGGCGGCAAGACATTCGCGCCTATCCGTGTTCCCCATGGTGACACCCATGTGCTCTGGATCGACAAGAAAGACTCCAAACGAATGATCAATGGCAATGATGGCGGAGCCACGATCAGCTACGACGCGGGCAAGACGTGGTCCAGCATTTACAACCAGCCCACTGCGCAGTTCTACCATGTGACAACCGATAATCAATTTCCATTTCGGATTTACGGCGGCCAGCAGGACAACTCGGCAATTTCCGTGATGAGCCGGTCCGACGACGGCGGCATTGGAGAGCGCGACTATTACTCCACTGCCGGATGTGAAAACGCCACTGTGGCGGTGGATCCGCGGAATCCGAGTGTCACTTACGGCGGTTGTTATCTTGGAGCGTTTTCGCGGTACGATCATTCGACGCGACAGGAGCGCGACATCTCCGTGACGCTTCGCAATTACGATGGGTGGGCGGCGAAAGATGTGCCGGAACGCTTTCAGTGGACGTTCCCGGTTCTTATCTCCCCGCACGACCCGGCGACGCTGTACGTGACATCGCAGCATGTGTGGCGGACCCGCAATGAAGGAGCAAGCTGGGAGAGAATTTCTCCCGATCTCACGACGCATGATGCGAGCACGTTGCAGCGCACCGGCGGCATACACGGCGAAATGACGGGTGCCGAGTGGTATGCCACGATTTATGCGTTTGCCGAGTCGCCCAAGACGAAGGGCGTACTATGGGCGGGCTCGGATGACGGCATGGTGCACGTGTCGCGCGATGGGGGTGAGCACTGGGAGAACGTGACGCCGAAGGATTACGGAAAGCTCACGCGCACCGCACACATTGATGCGTCGCCGCACGATCCCGCCGTAGCGTATGTCTCGGCCAATCGATACCAACAAGACGATCTCAAGCCATACTTGTGGAAGACGTCCGACTACGGCAAGACATGGACGGCGATCACGAATGGAATTCCGGCGAACGCCTTTACGCGAACACTGCGTGAGGACCCGGTGCGTCGTGGACTGTTGTACGCCGGCACGGAATCGGGCGTCTATGTCTCATTCGACGACGGCGCACGGTGGGAACCGCTACAACTCAACCTCCCGCGGGTGAGCGTGCGTGATTTGCAGGTGCACGGCAACGATCTCGTCGCCGCCACCCACGGCCGCGCGTTTTGGATCCTGGATGACATCTCCATGCTCCGCCAATTCGCCGACAGCGTCTCCCGCAAACGCGTGCATCTCTTTCAGCCATCAACGGCGATTCTTTGGGACGGCGGTCGTGGTCGTTCGGACACTGGCGAGAACCCGCCGTCTGGTGTGTATGTCGATTACTACCTGAAGGATGCGATCGCAGCGAAACTCACGATCGAATTCTTAGATCGGAGCGGTACCGTCATGCGGAGCTTCACTAGCGAGTCGGACGAAAAGTCGGACTCATTGACGAAGAAAACCGCGCTCGATTCGCTCGCCGAGCGTACGCGCGCGGCGCGAAAAGACAGCATTGCGTATCAGCCAAGCGACTCGGTTGTGCAGGGGAGGGCGGGGACGAATCGTTTCGTTTGGAACCTGCATTATCCGGATGCCAAGCGGATCAAGAACACTGTCATTGACGAAGGGCACTTGGGTGGACCATGGATTGTCCCAGGCACGTACACGGTGCGGTTGATCTCGGGGACGGATACCATGTCGCGCCCATTTACAGTGATTGCGGACCCACGGGTCAAAACGACCACGGCTGAGCTGACCCAGCAGTTCAATACGGCAATGCGCATCCGCGAACGGATAGCCGACATCGCCGATAACGTCGCCCGGGTTGAGGATATCCAATCGCAATTGGACGCGCGAGTGTCGCAGACGAAAGGCGAGGGCTATGC
>JANYBD010000043.1 GCA_025360995.1 Gemmatimonadota bacterium | reverse complement strand
GCGCGCGTCAACATTGAAATGGAGTTCCTTGGCTGCCATTGATCTATCTCTTCAGTAAGGAGGTGAGGTTCAGCTGACGATCGCGAGGATATCGGACTCGCGGAGGATGAGCACGGGCTCACCATTGAGCGTGACTTCGGTACCGCTGTACTTGCCATACAGAATTTTGTCGCCGGCCTTCACTTCAGGCGGCACGCGCTTGCCGTCATCAAAACGCCCAGGACCAACGGCAATCACTTCACCCTGTTGCGGCTTTTCTTTCGCCGTATCCGGGATGTACAAGCCACCGCGCATCTGCTCGGCTTCCTCGAGCGGCTTCACGACGACGCGGTCGGCCAGCGGCGCGACCTTCGACGTGGTAGCGGACTTTGCTGCCATTTGGAGTATTCCTCCTGCTATGGGTTCATTAGAGTCGCAATGATTGCGAATCGTATTAGCACTCATTCAAGCAGAGTGCTAACAGCCCCATAACGTACCTAAAATCACAGCGCCAGTCAAGGTGCGGACCGGAGTCGGTGATCCTACCTAAGTGATTGTTATGTAAAGGGTTATCGGCGATTTGTAATCTATGAATTCAGCAACTCATAGGCAATGGCCAATCCCTGAAGTGTGAGATCCGGCTCGACGCTCTCAATCTGAGCACAGAGCGGCTTGAAAGCCGCAGCCAGGCCACCCGTCGCAATCACCATCGGGACGTTGGGTCGCGGCCAGACGGCCTTAATCCGTCGGACGAGTCCGTCAATCGCTTCGGCGGATCCAAGCACGACTCCGGCACGAATGCATTCCTCTGTGCGTTTCCCGATCACACTTTTCGGCGGAATAATTTCAGTCGCGGGCAGTTTCGACGTTTTTCGAAAGAGCGATTCTGCCGACATCTGCACACCAGGCGCGATGACGCCTCCTAGAAAAACGCCGTCGGCGGTAATGCAATCGTACGTAGTAGCGGTGCCGAGGTCGACCACAATACAATCGCACTTGTGCAGCCAGCTTGCGGCCAGCGTGTTGACAATGCGATCGGCGCCAACCGTTTGGGGCTCGTCAACATCGAGCGTGATCGGCAACTTTGAACGGCCGTCCACAATAATCGGTTCGGCGTCGACGAGCTTCCGGCAGGCGTCGGTCAGCGCAGCGGTGACCGATGGCACGACTGACGCGATCGCACTCCCGGTAATCGTCGAGTGATCGACGTGGGCCGCGCTGAGAAGCGCCAGAATGAGGAGATGCATCTCATCGGGTGTTCGGCTGCCTTCGGTCGTGACACGCCATCGTTCGCGCACCGTCGTGCCTACACATAGACCGATCGTCGTTTCGGTATTTCCAACATCGAATGCAAGTATCACGTGGACTCCTCAGCAAAAACGAGTGAACCGCCGCGGAAGTGTGAATATCCAGCTTCCGTGCGAACCACCAACGCTCCATCTGGTGTTATACCCTGAGCCGTGCCGTTTGTAGGCTCGAGGATGACGCGCCCGCGCGCATAGTCGCGCGCGGCAAACTCCGAGAGCTCGGCCGTGGACAGCGGTCCGCGCAACGCGGCGGCGGCGCGGACGACGGGCACCAACACGGAAAGCACGGCAGCGCGAGTGTACCGCTCTTTCAGCCCTGTCGCATTGGGCACGTCGCGAGGTGCCGTAATATTTATACCGACGCCGATCGCCACCCAATCCACTGTCTGATCGCGCCATCGGGCTTCGACAAGGATTCCGGCAAGCTTCCGTCCGTGGACGAATAGATCGTTTGGCCATTTGATCTCGATTAGCGAACCCGCCAGCCGCTCAAGAACGCTGGCGATCCGCAAACCAAGGCGCAGCGAAAGCACATCAAGACCCGACGCCGATTCCGGTCGCTCAATCAGCGTCATCCACAGTCCCTCTCCGGGAGCGGAATTCCATTTCTTCCCTCCCCGGCCACGGCCCGCTGTTTGTTCGTCGGCCAGAATCAGCGTACCCGAGCGTGCTCCAGCGGCACCAAGACGGTGCGCCTCATCCATAGACGAACCGACGCGCGCATACAGTTCTGCCGCTGGCAGTCCTAGTGTCGTCGCCAATTCGTTCGCGGTGAATCCGTCGACGCGATGCATGACAGCGATCAGCGGGCTCGAAGCGCCACGAGAATCAGCACCGCGGCGCCGAGCGCAAAACGGTAGAGGGCAAAGATGCGAAACCCTTGGTGCTGTACCAGGCGCATGAGAATGGCGATGGCCAACCAGCCCGTGATGGCCGCGGTGCCAACGCCGACGATCAACGAAGGGGTGAGACCGCCGGCCGAGATCAGTTTCGGCAGTTTGAGCACCGCCGCCGCCGCGATAATCGGCATGGACATCATGAAGCTGAACTTCGCCGAATCGGCGCGGGTGAACGACAGGGCGCGGCCAGCGGTAATCGTTGCCCCGGAGCGCGACACTCCCGGAATAATGGCGAACGCTTGAGCACATCCAATGAGGAGTGCATCACGCCAAGTCATGGCGCTCAGCGAACGCTCTCGTCCGGCGCGCGTGGCACGCACATCAGCGATCCAGAGAAGCGCTCCCATCAAAATTAATGCAACAGCAATAATGGACGGAGTGCGGAACAGATGTTCAGCCTGCTTCTCGAACAGTAGCCCGGCTACTGCTCCCGGCACGGTGGCAATAATTAGCCAGGTTACGAGACGCTGCTCTTCCGTGTGCACCCGGCGCTCCCTGACGATAGAAAACGCAGCCACGGTCAGCGCCAGCCAGTCACGGCGGAAATACCAGAGCACCGCGATGAGTGTGCCAAGGTGAAGCGCGACATCGAACGCAAGGCCGGGTTCCGGCCAGCCAAAGGCCCAGGGCGCGAGCGCCAAATGTGCCGAACTGCTGACCGGCAGAAACTCGGCGAGCCCTTGAAGGGCACCAAGTACGAACGATTGAAACAGCGAGAGGTCGTTCACGTCAGTCCGTGGTGTTCGGGAGACAATAGTGCGGGGCGATAGTTAGCCGGTGACACTGCGATAGAGCGCTTCGTATTGTGCGACGACCGCATTAAGTGAAAAGCGCGCGCGGGCGTCGGCAGCGGCCGCAGTACGCATCGCGGCAAGTCGCGTCGGGTCGAGCAGGAGTGCAACGGCAGCCGCCGCTGAACCTTCGACATCACCAACCGGACGCAAATATCCGGTCACGCCATCGCGAACGACTTCCGGCAAGCCGCCGACGTTGTATCCAAACGCTGGTACGCCGCAGGCTAAGGCTTCGAGCGCACTCAATCCGAATGACTCGCGATCAGACATCAGGAAGAAAAGATCCGCCGACGCGAGCAGCGGCGCAACTGATTCGATGCGGCCGAGGAAGTGCACATCGGATTCAACGCCTAGGGTATGCGCTTCATTTTCTGCTTCGCCGCGATCGGGGCCGTCGCCGACCATCACGAGAATACTCGGGACGTCCTTCCGGATACGTGCAAACGCGCGCACGACATCGACGACACGTTTTACGGGACGGAAATTGGAAATGTGCATGAGCACTTTCCGGTCGCCCGCCAACGCTGTGCGAAGTTCGGGCTCGTACCGCGCCCGATCGTACACCGCCGGGTCAACAAAATTATGAATGACCTGCACGTCACATCCGGCACAGCCAAAGGCACGAAGTGTTTCGTCTTTCAGAAAATCCGACACCGCGGTGATGCGGTCGGACTTCTCAATCGAAAATTTCGTAATGGCATGGAACGATGGATCCTGCCCTACAATCGTGATGTCGGTGCCATGCAACGTGGTAATCACCTTAATGTCGCGGCCTTCCTTGCGGAGCATTTCTTTGGCAATCCACGCGCTGGTAGCGTGCGGAATCGCATAGTGCACGTGGAGCAAATCCAGCCGTTCCTTGATCACGACTTCGTGCATCCGCACCGCGAGCGCAAGATCGTAGGGCGGGTATTGAAACAGGGGATACCGGCCCACATCGACTTCATGGAAGTGGACGCGCGGGAGAAACACCGGCAGACGAAATGGCTGCTGATAGGTGATGAAATGCACTTCATGGCCGCGGGCCGCGAGCGCCATACCCAATTCCGTCGCCACTGCGCCGGAGCCGCCATATGTCGGATAGCAGGTAATTCCGATTCTCACGCCGAGCCTCCCCCGCTCCACCACGCATCTACGCGCGCGTCACATGTCGCGTCGTGAGGATCAAGACGCGTAACGCGTGTGCCTGCGAGCTGGTTGCGAAACCAGGTCCGCTGCCGTTTCGCATACTGCCGCGTTGCGATAAGTATAGCGTCGCGGGCACCAGCCAGCGTACGGGTGCCTTCCATGTTCTCCCGCAGGGCGGCATACCCACACGATTGCCATGCCGGGGCGTCCGCGGGCACATCGAAGATCAGATCACGAACTTCTTCCGGCCACCCGGACGCAAGCATGGCATCGAGACGAGCTTCGAGTTGATTGGCTAGGCGCACGCCGGGATCGATCACCAACCATCGCGCTCGCTTGACCAATGCCGGCGTAGTGCTCAACTGATGTTTGCGCTCGGCCAGCAGTTCGCTCTGTCGCCGGCCAACGAGCAGTGCGATTTCGATAGCGCGCAACAACTGCGTCCGTCCTAAATGGGCGCGTGCCGGATCGAGCGTCTGGCACCAGCGTCGCAATTCATCCAGTGAGCGACTTGCCATTTCTTCTTGCAGCGCCGCACGGCGTGTGGCGTCGAGCACCGGAGCATCGAACAACGGCTCGACAAGCGCCCGCAAATACAGACCTGTGCCGCCGACTACGATCGTTCGATCCGTGCCAAGTGCCGTGACGGCTTGAGCCGCATCGGCGGCCCATCGCGCGGCCGACCAGCGTTCGGTCGGATCGGCCACATCAATGCCGAGATGCGGAACGCGAGATCGATCGTCAGCGGAAGGCTTCGCAGTGCCAATATTAAAACGCCGGTAAATCTGCCGTGAATCGGCGCTGACAATGGTGAGACCGTAGCGAGCAGCAAGTGCCATCGCCACCGTCGATTTTCCCGCGCCGGTTGGGCCGCAGATGATCCGCAGATCAGCGTCTGCCAAAGCGCCGTTCGAGTTCATTCCAGCTGATCTGCACAATGGTGCTCCGGCCGTGCACATCGTGCGCAGGGAGCGAGGTGCCCGCGAGCGCGATATACAGTGCCCGCATTTCCGATGGTGCAAGTGCATCGCCCGCTTTCACTGCTGCCTTGCACGCGACTGTCGCCGCAAGGCGCTCGTGACGCGCGAGGTCGCTGGCGAATCGATCGCCGGACAATGTGGCGAGCGTGTCCCGCAGACATCGTTCGGCGTCGAACCGTGGATGTGGCATCGGCACACTCGACACGATAAGACTGTGCGTGCCGAACCCTTCAATTTCGAATCCGAGTTTCGCAAACAAATCACGATGCTCGTCAAACGCTTCGGCGTCGGCCGGAGTGAGGTGCAACGTCATCGGAAAAAGCAATCGCTGCGACGGCGCGTCACCGCGTTCTAGGGTGCCCATAAACCGTTCGAAGAGCACGCGTTCGTGCGCCGAATGCTGGTCAATCAGCACCACCGCGTCATCGCGCTCAAACAGCATCCACGTTCGCCGAAGTTGAATAAGCGGCGGGCAGATGATCTGCGGCGCACTCACGATCGAGCTTTCAGCAGATCCTTCGAGTGCGATGCTCGCTGGCGCTCCATCCGGTTCTGAACGCTCGAAAAGTGGCGATGCGTCAGGCGGATCATTCTGCAACGCGCGCACGTCCATGGTCGCGCCGCCATCGATGGTCGGAGCGGCAAAGGTGCGGACCGAGTAGCCGAACGCTGCCGCGCTGTCTTCCGTGCCGAGCGCGCGACGGACGGCGCGTTCCACGGCGCGCTCGGTATTCCACCGGTCGCGAAAACGCACTTCCGCTTTTGCCGGATGGACATTCACGTCGACATCGGCCGATGGAACCTCAAGCAGCAGCAACACCGTGGGCCGCACACCGGAAGGAATTGTGGAGCGATACGCAGCTTCAGCGGCGCGGACGAGGCCGTTGTCACGCACCGCGCGTCCATTCACCGAACAGAAGACGCGACGGCTCGTCAGACCGACATCGGCCGGCCGCTGCACCAAGCCGCTCACGCGAATCGGGCCACTGACGTCCTCCACAGTCACGAGTGACTCGGACGCGTCGACGCCCCAAATGGCTGCGACGCGCTCGCGCAGTGAGGCGGCGGCCGGCAGGACCAGCGCTTCCTTGCCATCATGCGAGAGAGTGATGCGAACATCGCAGCGCGTGAGCGCCATCGTGGTGACGATTTCAGTGATTGCCCGCCATTCGCTGCGGGCACCGCGCAAAAATTTCTGGCGCGCCGGTGTGTTATAGAACAAGGTCTCCACCGATACAGCCGTGCCGCGCCGACGGGCCGCATCACTCACATCTATCAAGGTTCCGCCGGCCACGCGTACCCGCGTTCCGCTGCCGTCAGCCGTCGACGTGGCAATCTCCATTCGCGACACCGAGCCGATTGCCGGAAGGGCCTCGCCGCGAAATCCGAAACTCGCTACGCCCACGAGATCGGCGGCTACTTGAATCTTCGACGTGGCATGGCGTTCAATCGACAGCGTGGCATCGTCGCGCGACATTCCCGCTCCGTCATCGCTGACGCGCACCAACGTCCGTCCACCTTCTCCCACCGCGATGTCAATCGTCGTCGCGCCTGCATCCAGTGCGTTCTCAACTAGCTCTTTGACCACCGACGCCGGGCGCTCAACAACTTCGCCGGCAGCGATTTGATCGGCCACCGCCGACGGGAGCACTGCAACGCGATGGGAAGAGTTCACAGCGGAAATCTCCCCGCGAATGCGAGGTTGGTCAATCATTGCCAAGGCGCACGACGCGCTCGGCCGGCAACCAACCGGCCCGCCCGCCCTCAAGAATCACATGCGCCCAGACGCCAGTGCGCAGATCGATGCGCGCCACTTCACCCAGCAGCGGCACGGATCCCCCTTCAGCACCGAGTGCCGGCAGCGATCGCAACGCCGTTGGATCGGCGATGACCGCAAGCCCACGGCCTTCGAGCCGATTCTCGAACGCCCGCGCGACGATCACGCTTGGGCCACCGAGAATAATCGTGAGGAGCGCCAGCATCGCCGCCGGACGCCGACGCCAGCTTTGCCAGGCGGTGACGATCCATCCCACAGACCAGATCAGGAGAGCGAGCGCCGACGGGAATCGCGACGGGAGTGCGATGACGCGCGCGCGTCCAACATCCTGTGGAGCGCCGACACGCATCAAGCGATTGCGCAGATCGTCAGAGGTTGGATCGAGGCGAAGCGCCCGTTGCCAGCCAACGACAGCACTTGCCGTGTCGTGAGCGGCCCATCCCGCCGTCCCGAAATTCGCCCACGCCGCCGCCGAGCGCGGCGCGGCACCCGCAGCGTCGGCAAAGTATCGCTCAGCCCGCAAGTAATCTCCCCCCGCATAGGCCGCGATCCCGACCGCGAATGGTTCGCGAGCCCGCTGTAGATCGCGCGCCAGAAGCGATCCGCTGGCGGCGAACAGTATGGCAATCGCGATCACCGGAACTGCCAATGGAGACGGCGGCAACGGGAGCGATCGGGCTTCGCGGTCCACACGCCGAAATAATTCATTCGCCATTGCGGCATGCAGCGGTCCACCCGTGCCGAATGATGCTTCGTCCGCCTGCATGAGAAACGTCTCTACGTCGGCGGCGGTATTGGCCTCGACCCCCTCCAGTCGGAGTGCCCGCGTCCACGCCCCGGGCTGAGTGAGGAGCGCTTCGTGGAGCCGTGTGCGACTCCGCACCGCGTCGATGAAGAGTCGACGCACCGCGGCGGCGGAGACCGTAGCGGCAGGAGCCTTTACCATCGCGCCCAACTGTGCTGCAGAGGTTGGCGCGCGACGTTTTTTTCGCGGTCGGCGTGCCACCCAGCCGGCAATTGACGGCAAGGGCATCAATGCAAGCCATAAACGGAGGAGCCTCGAATCACCGAATGGAGTCGGCGTTTCGGCGCCGAGGGACAGCCGCAACGCAAGTGGCGCCTCGGCGGTCGTCAGTGGCGCAGCGGCCGGATCGGGCATGACCACGTCGCCGGCGGCGACTCGCACGTCGAGCGGCGCGGACATCGCAATTTCGTACCGACGGGCGAACGGATTGAAAAAGGCGTAGCGAACGGCGGGCACGCGTTGCGCGCCACTGGCAGTTGGTGTGATCAACCAATCGAATTCCTTGCTGCCTTGCATTGCCGTCGGCGTGGAGTCCAAGCGCACACGTTCGTCGGCGGCAACGACGTTGGCCCAGGGAATAGTCACAGCGGGGCGCGGCAATAGCGTCACATTCCCCTGCCCCTCGATGCGCAGCGTCAGCACGAGTGGATCGCCGGCTCGGCCACGCGCCGAATCTATATGGGCGCTGGCGCGCCAGATACCGACGGCACCGAGCCAATCGGGAGGCCGCCCTGCCGCCGGCACGTCAATGGCCGTCACTGTGACCGCTTCGGAGCGAAGCGTAAAAATTTCCTCGCGACTAAAAAAACTCGCGCTTTGCGGCAGCGCATAATTCAGGTGTGCCGCTGGAATCACATACCGCCCGGCGGACAACGGAAAGAGCGCACGGCGAAACACATGCACTTCCATCACCCGACCATCAATCGTGCCGGTAAAACCATTCCCGCGTTCCGGCAAATCGTAGGACAGAAGCGCCCGGGATTCCGGTGGCACAAATTCCGGATTGCGCCGCAAGCGTTGGCGCGTTTCCTGATCGAGAAACACTCCGAGCTGAAACGTGGACTGCTGGCCGACATACACAGTTTCTGGCGAGACGAGTGCGTGAAAATCCACGCCACGCGAGCGATCTAGACGCGAACGCGTCACAATCTCAGGCAGCGGCCCTTGGGCTGCAGCAACTTGAAGGAACAAAAGAACCGGCAGGATACTCACCAGTCCTTTCCTCCCGGTGGACGGTCCTGACGCATCCCTTTCTTTTGTTTGCCTTGCGTTTCTTTTTCATCGCGCGATGCGGCCGCGAGCAACTGCTCGGCTTGCTGACGCGACATCGTGCCGCCGTTGTCTGGCTGCTGGGGTCGCGACTGCGGCTGCTGATTGTTATTGCTCTGATTGTTTTGCCCACCGCCACCACCCTGCTGCTGTTTCACACGCAGGGCCAATTCGTAATTCCATCGAGCCTCGGCGTCCTGCGGGCGTTGCAGGAGAAGCGCGCGATACGCGGCGACGGCCCCGGATATGGCGCGCGCGGCATCCGGGTTGTCCGGCCGAAGCCCACGCCGCAGTTGCGTAAGACCAAGGTTGTATAGTGCCCGTTGACGAATGGTGGCGTCCGGACTCAGCGCGGCCCTCTCCAGCACTTCGCTCGCACTGACCAGCGAATCGGCGGACAGCAGTGCGGTTCCGAGATTGAACAGTGTGAGCGGGCGAACATCGCCGCCCGCGATTTGCTGGCGCCACAACTGTGCGGCGCGTGCAAACCGGCCCGCGTTAAATTCCGCGAGTGCATCTGCCGATGACTGCGCCGCTGCCGGACGCGACAGCATCGCGATCAGAAGCACCGGAACGGGGAGCCGCAGCATTCGCCGTATTCGAGCGAGAGACCCGCCATCGGCGCGCCACGAATCGTAGAGCATCAGCAACAACGCCGGCAACAATAGCCAGGCGAGTCGGAGCGGCCGCGAAAGCCCTTCCTGAATATCACGTTGCTTGGAATCGAGTCGGGCCAACACCTGTTGTATGCGCGCCCCCTTATCCGTTGCGGTCGCCGCAATGAATTCGCCGCCACCGGCTTGGGCGATGGCGCGTAGCAACTCAGGATTGTATTTCGTAATGACAATCGCCCCGCTGTTGTCGCGCTTGGCGACAATAGACGCGCCTTCCCGCACCGGAATCGACGTGCCCGCTTCGGTGCCATAACCGACCGTGACAATCGAAATCTCCGCACTACGCGCGAGCGCCGCAGCAGCGAGTGCTGCGGAACGATCATCAAATGCTTCGCCATCGCTGAGTATGACCAACGCCCGTCCGGCTGCACCGCGGGCCGCCTTGAGGAGCTCCACACCCTGACGTATCGTTGGTTCCAGCGCCGTACCTGCCTGACCGACGATCGACGGATCGAGATTATCGAGATAGAGTTCAATCGCGCCTTGATCCGATGTCAACGGCGTCAGGATGTAGCTGCGGCCGGCAAATGCGAGCAGCGCGATACGATTACCGGGTGCGGCAGCACGGAACCGACGCACATCCTGTTTAAGTCGCTCAAGTCGACTCGGACGCTCGTCATCGGCCAGCATGGACAGTGAAGCATCAATGGCCAGCACCACATCAATGCCTTGCGTGCGAACCACTGATGTGCCCGTGCCCCACCGTGGTCCGGCGTATGCGAGCATCGCGAGACCGAGTACGATGGACATACGCGCGCCGCGAGCGATTGGCGCTTGCCGGGCCGCTGCCGGCGCGAGCCGCATCAGCGCCGCCTCTCCGCCAAGACGCGATAGGCGTACGAGCCGCCGCCGGTGCCAAAACCAATACGTCAGCACCGACACGAATGGCAGAATCACCGCAAGCACCGCCGCCCACAACATGTCAAAGTGCAGGTTCATGGCAGCGGCCCTCGCACGGCCAACAATGCGAGCTCAAGCATCAGTGCGCCGAGCGCTGCGCCGAGCGGCCAGCGATAGAGCTCGCGGTAGCGTACGTAGCGCTTCGCACGAACAGGCGAACGTTCGAGCTGATCGATTTGTTGGTAGATGCGTTGCAGGGCCTGTCCGTCGCGGGCCCGGAAGTACCGGCCGCCGCTGGATTGTGCGATCGACTCCAGCAACGGCTCGTCGAGTTCTACGGGACGGAGTTCGTAGCGCAGCCCAAAGACGCCGCGCCCCACGGGCACGGGCGCCATCCCTTCGGTGCCCACGCCGATCGTGTAAATGCGAATTCCGAGTGCCGCGGCCGCTTGTGCCGCAGTGCGCGGATCTATTGCACCGCGATTGTTGACGCCATCCGTGAGGAGGATGAGCACCTTCGACCGCCCCGGGGCATTCCGTAGGCGATTCGCAGCCGTCACAATCGCGGTGCCAATCGCCGTGCCGTCTTCGAGCTGACCGGACTGCAAGTTATCAACGGCTGCCAACAGAACAGGGTAGTCCACCGTAAGTGGAACTTGCGTCAGTGCTTCACCGGAAAATGATACGAGTCCGATTTGGTCTGCCGTGCGCCCGCTGATGAATTGCTTCACCCGATCCTTCGCGACTTCAATTCGATTCTGCGGCTGGAAATCCTCGGACAACATGGAGCTGGAAAGATCGATGGCCAACATGATGCTAATGCCGTCGCCATTGACTTGTTCGACGCGCGCACCGGCGCGTGGGCGCGCGAGTGCGAGCGCCATGCCGAGTATGGCGATGATGCGGGCGGCGAGCATTAAGCGCGCCGTCCATCGTCCGAATGACGGGCCGCGCACCAGCACATCAACGCGCGAAAATAGGATCGCCGCCGGGCGACGATGGCGGCGCCACACGAGCCACGCCATTGGCAGCAGCAATAGCACCAGCCACCACGGCTGACCGAAATCGATGACACCAAACCGGATCATCGGCGTTTCGGGCGTTGGGGGCCGCGATCTTCCGCGCGCAACCGGGCTTCGTGTTCCGACTGAATGCCATGCACAACCGTTCGCGCCTCGCGGGCAAAAAACACCGCATCATCCGGCGTGACGGTGTCGCCCGCGAACCGCAAGGATTCATCAAGTTGCAAGAGTGCCCGCAGCCGTTCTGACGTCACGGGCAAGTTGAGCGGCGCAACCGCGGTGATGAACTCGGATGCCGTACACGACTCCGGAGCGGCGGGAAACCGGCGGGCCACATACGCACGCATCACGTCAACGTGGGCGATCACATGACGTCCGGGCTCGCCGCATTCATGGAGCGCCATTTCGTCGAGTGAGTTCAACGCGGCTTGTGCAACGCTAAATGCATCGGGCGGCGAAATCGGCCGTGGCACACGCTTCGGTCGTCGCCAAACGTACCAGGCGATTCCAATCAGCAATACGCCAAGCAGGAGCCAGAATCGCCACAGACCGCTCGGCGCGGCAAGCGGCGAACGGACGCCTTTCGGTTTGCGGGAGGCCGTGTCTGATGGCAAAACTGACCGCACCACAACTGACGGAACACGAAGCGAGAATAACTGTTCCACGCCGCCCACGGTCACACCCACAGAAGCGAATCGCGCCGTGCGCGTGCCAATGTCCCACGCCGCCACTCGATACACGGCAGTGCGGTCCACCGCCGCCGCATCGTCGGTCTGTTCAACTATTCGAGGATCGATGGGCTCCACCGCATCGCCGGAGTCCGGCAGCGCGGGAAATCGAATTGTCGCCGCCTTGGGTGCGCGGACTCGAATGCGCACAAAGAACGGCTGCCCGACTGTCACAGTTTCGGCGCTCGCGGTAACGGTCACAAGCGCACTGCGGGCCGTGACGTCTTGGGCCACGGCGCTACGCACCACTCCGGAGGCCGGCAGTAGCGCCAACAGCAACAGAAATATTATCTGGCGCACGATCACCGGCGCCGGAGTTTCCGGCCGCGCAGCGCACGGGTATTGAAAAAACGGAGGAGCGCTTCGGCGTAGCCGCGTTCGGTACGGACCGGCACTTCGTCAATTGCCAGACGTCGCAATAGTTTTTGCAAGGCCTGCCGTTCGGAGGAGAGTTCGGCAGCATACCGTGCACGAACGGTCGCATCGCTCGTGTCTATTTCCACCAACGCACCGCTTTCCGGATCGATCAGGCGGGCCACGCCTAGGTTGGGCAACACGCGCTCGCCCGGATCATCAAGCACGACGGCGACAAGATCGTGCCGTTGCGCTAGCATTTTGAGCGGCCGATCGATGCTCTTTGTGACGAAATCGGAAATGACGAATACAATGGCGTGATGGGCGAGCACACGGAGCGCATAGTCGAGCGCGACCGACAGATCGGTGGCGCGCGACGTCGATGGCCACGCCAGCACGTCGCGGACGAGGCGAAGCGCATGACGCCGGCCTTTGCGCGGCCGCACGACGTGCTCGATGCGGTCGGAGCAAAGAATTAAGCCGACACGGTCGTTGTTCCGCGTTGCGGTAAGCGCCAACACGGCGGCCAATTCGGCCGCCATCGCCTGCTTGTCCCGATCGCCCGTCCCAAAGCGGCTGGATCCGGAGCAATCAACAATTAGCATGACGGTCAGTTCACGCTCCTCGACGTAACGCTTGACGAAGAGCCGACGCATTCTGGCGCTGACATTCCAGTCGATGGTGCGCACTTCGTCACCCGGCTGGTATTCGCGCACCTCCGAGAATTCCATTCCCTGCCCTTTGAACACGGAATGATATTCCCCGACGAAACGGGAATTCACGAGCCCCCGCGTTTTTAATTCAATGCGTTTGACTTGCCGGAGAATCTCCGGCGCAATCGCGCTCACGGCGACGGAACGGCGTCGAGCACGCGCGTGATCACCTGATCACTCGTCACGTTCTCCGCCTCGGCCTCGTACGTCAGCAGCACGCGGTGCCGCAGCACGTCGGGCGCCATGGCCTTCACGTCGTCGGGTGTGACGAATTCACGACCGCGCAGAAACGCGTGGGCGCGCGACGCTTGGGCGAGCGAAATGGTCGCACGCGGACTCGCGCCGTATTCAATGAGTGGCACGAGGTCGGCGAGCTTTGCATCCGCCGGGGCACGCGTCGCGTGGACCAGGTCGACGATATAGTCGACAATGCGATCGTCGAGCTGCAGGTGCGCCACCCGTTTTCGCGCGGCAAGAATTTGTTCAGGAGTCGCGACGGCCTGGACGTCAATCGCATCGCCGCTGGCCATGCGCCGCATGATCTCTTTTTCTTCGTCGCGGGTCGGGTAGCCGACGCGCAACTTCAACATGAAGCGATCGACCTGTGCCTCGGGGAGCGGATACGTTCCTTCCTGCTCGATTGGGTTCTGGGTCGCGAGCACCAGAAACGGTTCCTGCAGGATGAACGTTTGTCCGCCGATGGTCACCTGATGCTCTTGCATGGCCTCGAGCAATGCGGCCTGGACTTTTGCCGGGGCACGATTGATTTCGTCCGCCAAGACGATATTGGCAAAAATCGGTCCCTGCTTGACAGAAAATTTTCCAGTGGACTGGTCGAACACTTGCGTACCGACCACATCGGCCGGTAACAAGTCCGGCGTAAACTGAATGCGGCTGAACGTGGTACTCACCGACTCGGCGAGTGTGCGCACGGTCAATGTTTTCGCCAAACCGGGCACTCCCTCGAGCAGCACATGTCCGCCGGTGAGCAGGGAGATCAGCAATCGCTCGACCATCGCCTCTTGTCCGACAACGCGGCGGGCGACTTGTTGGAGGACGCTCTGGATCAGTTTGTGGTCGACTTCGGATTGGGTCACGGCAGTGAGTTTTTCGGGTGACAGAAGACAGACAACGAACGAAGTGTCCGAACCGGCAATTGGTGCTACCCCGCGGCGCGCGTCAGTGCCTCAATGAGTTTGCGTTCACGGGCGCTAAGGGCGCGGGTCTCGCCGGACGGCAACGACCCGAGCTCAACGGGCCCGAAACTCGTGCGCACCAATCGCAATACTTCAAGGCCAAGCGCTTCGCAGAGTCGGCGCACTTCACGGTTCCGCCCTTCGCTAATCGAAATTTCGAGTGCCCATGTCCGGTCGCCAATGGGGTGCGCTTCGATCCGTTCTGGTTGTACGACCCCGTCGTCGAGTTGTACACCGCGACGAGCCTGCGTAACGGCAGCCGGCGCATTGCCCCTGACCGTGGCCACGTACGTGCGTTCGACGCCCGTGCTCGGATGGGTCAGGATGTGCGCAGCATCACCGTCTGTTGTCATCAAGAGCACGCCTTCGGTCATATAATCGAGACGGCCAACATAGGTGAGACCCGGAGCCGCGGGAACGAGGTCGAATACGGTTTTGCGGCCTTCGGGATCTTTCGCAGTGGTCAGCACACCGGCCGGTTTGTTGAGGACAAACCAGCGCGGTGCTGGGGGCGGCGCGATTTTTTTTCCATCGACCGTGATGGTGTCGGTTTGCAAATTCACCGACTGGCCGGTTTTCGCGACAACGCCGTTCACCTCCACCCTGCCCGCGGCCACCAATTCCTCTGCTTTCCGCCGCGACGCAACGCCGGCGCGCGCCAACGCGCGTTGGATTCGCATCGAGGGCGACATCACAACGGTTGGGGTTCGCGTCGCAGTGCGATGGCGAGTTCATCAACGCGCGGAAGCTCTTCGAGGTGACGCAGTGCGAACTGTTCCAGGAAGAGTGGTGATGTGCCATACATCAGCGGTCGTCCCAGCCCTTCGCCACGCGCGACCACTTCGATCAACCCACGCTCGAGCAGCGATTTGAGAATGGCTCCGGCATCGACCCCACGAATTTCGGCGATGTCGGCGCGGCCAATCGGCTGTCGGTATGCAATGATCGCCAGCGTCTCAAGGGCGGCACCTGACAAGCGCGTCGGCCGCACCGCCATCTGTGCCCGTTCGATTGCCTCGGTGTACTCGGGTCGCGTCAGGATCTGCCAGCCGCCACCTTGTTCTACGAGTTCGACGCCGTGGCCATCCACGTCGTAGTGCTCGCGGATTTCTTCTAGCGCCGCCTGCACCGCGGCGGGCGAGGCCTCGCGATCGAGGACCGCGAGTTCATCAGTTGGGATAGGTCTTGGGCTCGCGAAGAGCGCGGCCTCAAGCAGCTTCGCCAGCGAATTCACGGCGGATCTCCACGTCTGCAAACGGTTTGAGTTGAGCGAGCCGAAGCTCATTGCGCTTGGCCAACTCGAGTAACGCGAGCAGGCACGACAACACTTCCCACGGTTCCGGATCGGGGCGTATGACGTCCCGCCAACGGGCCATCGCGCGTAAGGCCAACACGGCGCGGACGGTGATGATTGCCCCATCTACATCCAGTGAACGCGAAATCACTTCGTGCAGCGTCGGTTTGCGCGCGGCACGCAACACGCGGTCCACGGCGAGCAACAACTCCGCTAACGACAGTGCCAGCGGGGCCTGTGGCGGCGGTGCAAGCTCAGGCGAATAGGATCGGGCAAATCGGTTGCGACGATCTTCACCCAACCGTTCGAGCACGTCCACCACTTCACGCATCTGTTGGTATTCTAGCAGGCGCCGCACCAGCTCGGCGCGCGGATCGTCCCAATTGTCTTGTCCGTCGTGCCGCGGTAACAGCATATGCGCCTTGATGCGCAACAGGCGGGCCGCCATCTCGAGGTATTCAGCCGCTTCATTCAGCGCGAGATCGCGCATCCGGACCAGGAACTGTTCGCAGACTCGGGCAATCGGAATGTCGTAAATATCAATTTTTTCGTCGCGAATGAGCGACAATAGTAAATCGAGCGGACCATTGAAGTCGCCGACATCAACAATGAATCCGCCGCCCGCGAGCGGCGCCACGGCGGCTAGGTCGTCCATTGACTTGGAATCATGAATGGAGCGAGCTGGCGTTGTGCCGATTCGAATATCGTGAAGATTGGCGACATCCACACATTCACGACCGGCCGCCCAAAGGAGAGCAACGCAATCAGGATAAAGAATCCATATGGCGCGATGCGCTGATACGTCAGCGACCACTTCGCCGGCAAGAGATGCTTCATCACATGTGACCCATCGAGGGGCGGAATCGGAATCAGATTGAACGCGGCAAGAACGAGATTGATAATGATACCGTACACGAACATCAGCTGGAGGAGTGCCAGGGTGTTCCCCAGCGCTGGCACGATACGATAGATCATCCCAAACACCGCGACGGCAAGCACCAGGAGCACGGCGAGGATCAGATTCGTGACGATACCGGCCAGCGAAACGATGATGTCACCCCGCTTATAGTTGCGATACAGCCGCGGATTCACCGGCACCGGCTTGGCTCCGCCGAACGCCACTCCCATCGTGAAGAACGTGAGCAGTGGCATGATGATCGTCATCACCGGATCGATGTGCTTCAGCGGATTCCAGGTGAGCCGGCCGAGCATGTAGGCTGTGTTATCGCCCTGCTTCAGCGCAGCGTACCCGTGCGCGTATTCATGGGCCACCATCGAAAACAACAGGATGGGAGCGACAAGGATGAAAGTGAGGGGCTCGAACTTGTCCAAATGCGCGTCGGGTTCGGCGGCGGAAGGGAGGCCCTCTCGGGCAGTCGGGAGTAAAGGTATCGGCCGCGACGCGGGGAGTCAAAGACTATTGGCGACGGCGGCGAACACGTTGGCACGCCTTGACTTTCCCCCTCTGGCGGCCTATCGTTCGTGTCTCGCCCGCGCCTTGCACGGGCGTCTTTTTTAGAGGCGCAATCACGCGCCGAACCTTCAGTAGAGAGAGATTGTTTCGTGCCAAGA
>JANYBD010000040.1 GCA_025360995.1 Gemmatimonadota bacterium | reverse complement strand
CCCACTTTACGCACTCCGCGAGTGCTTCAAGCCGGAGTACGGAATTTCGCCAACGGCCCCTCACGTCTACGGCGTATTGTCACTCATCGTCTGGGCACTCACACTTGTTGTGAGCGTCAAATACATCGTGTACGTCATGCGTGCTGACAATCGCGGTGAAGGCGGCATCCTGGCGATGCTGGCCCTGATCATTGGCAAAGAGACCACGCATAAACGCCGACGCGCCGTGCTTATCGTCCTCGGCCTGATTGGTGCTGCATTGTTGTATGGCGACGGAGTCATCACACCGGCGATTTCTGTGCTTGGGGCGATGGAAGGGCTCAACGTTGTTTCGCCCACATTCGCGCGCCTGGTAATTCCGCTGACGATCGTGGTGCTGGTCGGCCTGTTTGCCGTACAACGGTTTGGCACGGCGAAAGTCGGAGCGGCGTTCGGCCCGATAATGGTCATCTGGTTTCTAGGCATTGCCGCACTGGGTGGCGCCGAGGTGATGCGCAATCCAGGCGTACTGGCGTCCGTGAATCCGCTCTACGCCGTTCGTTTCATCGCTGAAGAAGGGACCGCGTCTTTCATATTGCTCGGCGCGGTAGTGCTCGCCGTCACTGGTGCCGAGGCACTCTATGCCGATATGGGTCACTTCGGAAAGAAGCCGATTCGGCTCGCCTGGTTTTGGTTTGTATTTCCATGTCTGTTGTTGAATTATTTCGGCCAAGGCGCGCTGGTATTGCGCGATCCGGCTGCGGCAGTCAACCCGTTTTACTTGCTCGCGCCGCGGGTCATGCTCTATCCGCTGATCGCCGTCGCGACCATGGCCGCCGTGATTGCGAGCCAGGCATTGATTTCAGGTGCTTTCTCGCTCACGCAACAGTGCATCCAACTCGGGTACAGCCCGCGCATGACAATCGTGCATACTTCAGCGCGCGAAGCGGGACAGATCTACATCTCCCAAGTGAACACGGCGCTGGCCCTGAGCTGCATCGTAGTGGTGCTCGGTTTTAAGAACTCGAGTGCGCTTGGTGCGGCATATGGCATTGCGGTGACAGGCACGATGTCCATCACGACCATTCTATTTATGGTTGTTGCCGCCGCGCGATGGAACTGGCCGCGCTGGCGTGCCGTGGCACTGGCATCGGCGTTTTTGGTAATGGATCTGGCCTTTTTCGGCGCAAACGCGTTGAAGATCGAGAAGGGCGGATGGGTACCACTGGCCATCGCCGTCGGAATTTTTACGCTGATGACAACCTGGAAACGCGGTCGTGATATTTTGCGCGAGCGCTTGCGTGAGATTGCGATTCCGCTCCCTGTGATTCTAGAAAGTCTGCGCACAAATTCGATTCCGCGCGTGACCGGTACTGCCGTGTTCATGACCTCCGAGGCGGGAGGGGCGCCCGTGGTATTGCTGCATCATTTGAAACACAACAAAGTGCTGCATCAGCACGTGATTCTGCTTTCGATCAAAACGGCAGATGTTCCGGAGGTGCCAAATCCGGAACGGCTATCGATTGACCGCCTTGACCACGGCTTCGTTCGCGTGGTGGCCCGCTATGGATTTATGGAATCACCCGACGTGAAAGAGATATTGGAGTTACTGCGTCGCGCCGGCGTGCGTTCACGCCCGCTTGAAACCAGCTACTATCTCGGCCGGGAACAGCTTCTTCCACTTGCCAAGGCGTGGAAGAAGGGCGGGTTGACCATGAACATTTGGCGCAAACGACTCTTTTCGGTCATGTCGAGAAACTCGCGGTCGGCGGCTGAGTTTTTCCAGTTGCCGCCAAATCGCGTGGTGGAACTCGGCACACAAATCGAGTTTTAGCGTTTCCCTTCGATGCGATCGCGCCGCACTCCGAAATACCGACCCTAAATAATCACGCGCCGCGAAATGCGGGGAAGTTCAACTTTGATGCGTTGCATCTGGCTGCGCACCCGCTCCATCGTTTTCTGCATTTCGGGCATTGCCATCCATTCAGGTGCAGATGGCGTACGAATGAGGGTCGTCGCATCATCCCCAATGCGGAACATGTAACTATTCCCGGAGTGCGGAAGGTCTTTCGCCTTCACCGCTGTCACCTTCACCGTGCGCGACCGGCCGCCAGACACAACAACTAGATCGGCGATTTGTCCGACTTTAAGTTTATGTACTTCGCGCTGCAGGCGTTGCACGCGCGCACCAGAGACGCTACCGTCTCCCATATCTTCGCGCGGCACTCTGAGATCTACGCCATTGATGCTGGCGATCCGATCTCCCTCACCAATGCCGGCTTTCTCAGCCGGACCGTCTTCGGTCACGGACGATACAAACACCCCGGCCGTGTCCCGCTTGCTGCCAGTCGCAGATAAGGAAAGTCCAAGGACCGCCCGCTCCGCCATATCCGCCATCGTGTGCCTGGCCGGCAAGAGATCGTCGGCGCTGACCGCCTTGACTTTGACGGTTTTGTATGCGCCACCGGTCCATAGCTGGAGCGTGATTTCGTCGCCCGGTTTAGCCTTGCGCATCTCGCGGCTCAGACGGTTGGTCATGACGCCGGACATGTCCGGTTCATCGGCATCCTCGCGAGCGAGTTTCAGGCTGACGCCGTTGATGGCCGCGATGCGGTTTCCTTCTTCAATGCCGGCTTTGTCTGCCGGACTTCCGGTAGAGACCGATTCCACCAGCACTCCAAGCGTATCACGCTTACCGCTGGACCCGGTCGTGATACCGAGCATGGCCCCGTTTTGTCCGGGGGCGTGATCCATGAATGAACTCATGGCCGCCGGTCTTGGCGCCGGCACAGGCGATTGCGCGGCAAGTGCCAAAGCACGGATGAAAACGGTAGCCGTGAATACGGCGGACAGAGTAGCGCGGTGCATACGAGGCCTCGTGTGTGGGCTGTTCGTGAACTGAGTCACGCGGTAGCCCCAAAAGGGTTGCTGCCGTTCCGGCGACTCTTGCCGCCCTTCATATTGCATAGCAT
>JANYBD010000004.1 GCA_025360995.1 Gemmatimonadota bacterium | reverse complement strand
TGGACAAGCCGCAGCCCATTGCCGAACGGGGCGTGGCCGGCGGACTGTTGGCCGCGCCGATTTTCGGACAGATGCTTGCCCGGTCCGGATACGCAAAAACGACCGCTGTATGGGAGGCCCCGCCCGGCGTAGTGACGGCCGAGCTCGATCGGCTAACCGGCACAATTGCCGATGCGACCACACCTCCCGAACGGCGATATACCGAGTACTTTCTTTCGGGCACAGAGCCTGGGGCTCTGCGGGTGGACGGCAGACGTCTTTTCGGGCTCGGACCCATTCCGTTCTAGGAGCACGTTCCGATGGGCTTTACCTACGTACAGAAACTCAGCATTGGAACTGGCGCCGCCCTCGGGTTGCTCGCGCTTGTCGGCCTTATTTCATACGCAAGTATCACGCAGATGATTGGCGGTGAGCGCGCTGTGGCCGCCACGAACGCCAACATCTCCCGTCTCGATAGGGTCGTGGCTCGCACCGTAGATGCCGAGAACGGCGTGCGCGGATTTGTCACGACTGGAGATCCGCGTTATATCGAACCGCTGACTACCGCGCAAAGCGATGTGGAGTTCGCCCTCGATTCGCTCCATACGGCCACCGAAGACAATCCGGAGCAGCGCCGCAATCTCGATAAACTCGGTCCCATGATTTCCAAACGGTTCCGTGAAATCCGCACCCTGATCGTCATGCGCCAGCGTATAGGCTTCGACACGGCAGCCAAACTGCTCAGTAACGAAAAAGCGATCCGTGAGCGTGACGGCGCCGGTCCGCTCGCCAACGGCATGCGCGATCAGGAACTGCGCGTGCTTGGCGAACGGACGCGGGGCATGACAGAGCGCGGCCGCAGTGCGTTGAATTTTATTTTGGGTGGTTCACTGCTCGCGCTGT
The DNA here is from genome assembly GCA_025360995.1 of Gemmatimonadota bacterium. Lineage (GTDB taxonomy): Bacteria > Gemmatimonadota > Gemmatimonadetes > Gemmatimonadales > Gemmatimonadaceae > Fen-1231. Next base: position 3,185 of record JANYBD010000004.1, on the reverse strand, counting down.
TCCTCGCCCTGATTGCATTGCAACCCCTGCGGCCGAGTGTTGAGCGCCGTCTGACCCAGCGACTGTCGCAGGTGATGATGCCGTCGCTTCCCGAGCTACAGCTGACGCTGAACGAAGAGGCACGTCATGCTGGCGACCGCCTGGTGCGACTCCAACAGGTGATCGCAGCCCTAAACGGCCGCAATGTTAGCGCCGAAGACGTCGCGCAAGTTCTGCTCGCGCGCGGCGCACCGCCGCTCGTAGCAAGTCTCGGCTTTGTGGCACGTAACATTGATGGGAATCGGGTGGTCGTGCGGGCACTGGGCGATATCATCACGCATCTGACGACCGGCTCAACGGTTCCGGCGAATCTCGCCGATCCGATGGCTGAAGCGGAGCGGACGCACGAGCCGGTGGTGATCGAATCGCGGTCGGAACGACTCTCGCGTTATCCGGCGCTCGGTCGGTTTTCCGATACCGGAACCTCTGACGGTGCTTTCGCGGTCGCACCGCTCGTCGCAGATGGTGCGGCATATGGCGTGATCGTGCTGGCATTCGCGGCCAACCGGGTATTCAGCGATGACGAGCGCGCTTATCTCGCAACGCTCGGTCGCATCGGCGGCCAGGTGCTGGCGCGCAATAGCGAGTGAAACCTGCCCGGGCAGACAACAGCTGCCCGGGCAGGTTGTCCGTTCTATCGGCCCACGACCGAAAGGTGCGCTGGCTGATCGACTTCCGGCATCAGCGCCAGCTTGAGTACGTCTTCCAGCGTTTCCGCGGTATGGAACGTGAGTTGGGCCTTTGCTTCTTCGGGCACATCTTCGAGATCGGCTTCGTTGGCCTTGGGCAACACGATGGTGGTGATGCCGGCCCGTAGCGCGCCGAGCACTTTTTCTTTCAAGCCGCCGATCGGCATGACGCGGCCCCGCAAGGAAATTTCGCCCGTCATCGCCAAATCTTTACGCACCGGCCGGCCGGTCATTTCACTGGCCAACGCTGTGGCTATCGCGACGCCCGCCGAGGGACCGTCCTTTGGAATCGCACCCGCAGGCACGTGGATGTGCGTTTCCACCGCTCCTAATCGCGACCGCGGAATACCGAGCTTCGCGGCGTTGTTCGTGACGTATGTGAACGCGGCGCGTGCCGATTCTTTCATCACGTCGCCGAGTTGTCCAGTGAGAATCAATGCCACTGGGCCACTGCCACCATTCCCGTCGCCGGCGGGCGCTGTTTCCAGGCGTCGGGTTGAAGCTTCGACGAACATGATATCGCCGCCCATCGGCGTGTAATACATGCCGGTGGCAATGCCAACTTCGTGCGTGGCATTTGCCTTTTCGGGATGCACTTTCGGACGTCCGAGGAGCTCGCGCACATCTTCGAGCGTGACAATTCCGTCATCTTCGATCGTGGTGTGCGTGTCGCCTGCCGCAATGCGGCGCGCAACTTTACGCGTCACCTTGCCGATCTCACGCTCCAGCTGACGCACGCCACTCTCGCGCGTGTAGTTCGAGACCACGGCATTCACCGCTTCGTCGGTAAACGTCACGCCCTTGTTTCCGAGCCCCGCATCTTCGAGCTGTCTCGGTATCAGATATTTCTTGGCGATCTCGGCCTTTTCACGTTCGGTATACCCGGCGAAATCCACGACTTCCATTCGGTCGAGCAGTGGGCCCGGGATGTTCTGAATGAAGTTTGCAGTTGCGATAAAAATCACTTCGCTCAGGTCAAATGGCACGCCGAGATAGTGATCGGTGAACGTGTCGTTCTGGGCCGGATCGAGCACTTCAAGCAACGCGCTTGAGGGATCACCCTGATAACTCGTTCCGAGTTTATCCACTTCGTCGAGTAGAAAAACCGGATTTTTCGTGCCGGCCTGTTTCATTCCCTGAATGATGCGTCCCGGCATCGCGCCGACGTATGTGCGCCGGTGACCGCGGATATCCGCTTCGTCACGCGCTCCGCCCAGGGCAACACGCACATATTCCCGTCCGAGCGACCGCGCAATGGACTTCGCGATCGATGTCTTGCCGACGCCCGGCGGACCGACGAACAGCAGGATTGGTCCCTTCGCCATCGCGCGCGACTTCGCTTCTTTTTCGTCCGTGATTGGCTTGTCGTCGGTCGCATCGCTTTTGGTGAGTGACGGCGTCGCGTCCTCTTTGATCGCCCGCAACTTGGCCGCCGGAAACTCACCCGTCGTCTTGATTTCATCGGCCATCTGTTGCGCACGAAGTTGGCGCACCGCGAGAAACTCCAGCACGCGGTCCTTCACATCTTTCAACCCGTAGTGGTCCTCTTCGAGCACGGCCATGCCGTGTTTGAGATCGAGTTGATCATCCGACCGTGTGTTCCACGGCAACTCGGCGATCCATTCGAGATAGGTGCGAATGACCTGCGCTTCCATGGACTCGCGGCCGGCACGTTCGAGTCGCCCGAGTTCGCGGGTGACTTCGGCGCGGGCTTCTTTTTTGAGGTCGAGCTTGTTGAGTTTTTCGCGCAGCTCTTCGATTTCTTTGGAACTATCGTCGTCACCCAGTTCCTTCTGAATGGCTTTCATTTGCTCGCGCAAGAACATCTCGCGCTGACGCTCGCCCAGTTCTTCCTGGACCTGTGATTTGATCTCATCCTGCGCTTCGAGCAGTGAAATTTGCCGCTGGACGTGTACCAGGACCCGACGGAGACGGTCTTCAACGCTGAGCGTTTCCAGCAGCCCCTGTTTTTCTGGCACCGTCAACTCGATATAGCCGGCCACGAGATCGGCAAACTTGCCGGGTTCGGTGACCGAGTCGAGCACTTGATGTACGACTTCTTCGGGCAAGCCGCGGCGCTCGCCGAGTTCGACGGCGCGTTCACGGATTTCCTTGTGGAGCGCCTCGAAGGCAGGATCCTTTTCATCGAGCGGGCTCATTTCATCGGTGTTCATCACCACCGCCGAGAGGTAGCCGTCGCCCTGCGTATAATGGAGCGCCGTCGCTCGTTGCTCACCTTGCAGCAACAACTGCACGCCGCCCAGTCCGCGCTGGACCTGCCCGATACGGGCGACGACGCCCATCGAGTAGAGAATCTCCGGAGCGGGATCGTCGGCGTTGTCGCGCTGGGCAACAGCGAAGACGAGCCGATCGCCCTTAATGGCGGCTTCGATGGCCCGTAGCGTGCCCGGGCGTCCGGCGGCAATGGGCGCCGTCAATCCGGGGAAAATAACCGTC
>JANYBD010000298.1 GCA_025360995.1 Gemmatimonadota bacterium | reverse complement strand
GGACGAGAGGAACGGAAATGCAATCCGCACCGAACCGCCGGTACGTGTCGTCTGACCCAAATCGGCAATCGTATACCGCGACTGCGAGCGATAACCGGTCACGGTCAACGAATATCGCGTTTGACGGAGCGCCGGGTCGGTATAGGAGAGACTGAAATCGTTGATGAAACGTCCGTACTGCCAGTTCAACGATCCCTTCTTACACTTACCGAACAGATTCGGTTGCTCGAGCCCGATAAACCCACCGAGTCCGGTACCCTGCCCCATTGATGCGCCAAAATTCACATTGCCCGTGCGTTTTTCCTTCACTTTGAAGACCACGTCAACGTCGCCCTGGTCTCCCGCCGGCCGCGTTTCTGGCAGCGGAAGCGGTGTTTCAAAAAAGCCGAGATTCCCGATGCTCTGGTAACTGCGAATCAGGGCATCCTGGTTGAAGACCTGTCCTGGAATGATCGACAACTGATCGCGAATACACGTTTCGACCGTGAAGTCGTTGCCCACGATATCCACGCGATTAATAATCGCCGGTGTTTTCTCAGTGATGTCCCAACGCAGATTGACCTTGGCACCCGTCGGATCGTTCGGCTGGCGATCCATCACCGGCCGCACTTCCGCATAGATATAGCCTTCGTTCGCATAGGCTTCGCGGGTCTTGCTTGTGGCCTGATCCCATGCCGCCTGGTTGAACACTCCGACCGGTGTTCCCTTCTTGACGATGCTCTTAACCCGGTCAGCCAACGATCGGGTCTGTGCGCCAAACGGATAGTAGCGGGCGATGTCTTCGCTGTTAAATCGCTTATTGCCCACCACCTCAAACGAGCCGACACGATACTGTGGCCCCTCTTTGATTTTGAGCGAGATAAGTGCTTTGCCGCGCTCGCGATCGATGATCAGCGTGTCTTTGACTAGTTGAAAATCGAGAAACCCGCGCCCGCTATACAGCTCGGGAATACGCTCGCCGAGATCCTGCGCGTACTTCTCCTGGTCCAACTCGCCCGCCTGCCAGAAGAAGAACCCTTCGCGTTTGGTTTTCATCGCTGCGGCTATTTGCGATGCACTCACAAGCGTGTTCCCTTCAATCCGGATTCCCGAGATGGCCAGCCGACGTCCTTCGTCCACGCGGAACATGATGGTTGCATGGTTGTCGGCGCTTCGGGTTGTGTCGACCTTGACCCGGACCAGCGGATATCCCTTCGCGAAATAGAGCGAGTCAATGCGTTGAATGATTCGGGCAACCTGCGCCGGATCCACAGGACGGCCGTTCAGCATATCCACGCGGTCTTTGACATCGTTCAGCGCCACTGCCTTGGGACCCGTGAGGTCAACGAAATCCAACAGCGGCCGCTCGGCAACGCTGATGGTCAACGTCACACGGGTTGCCGGCAGATCGGCCACGGTGCACATGACATCGACACTTTCGAATTGTCCGCTTTGAAACACGCTGTTGATCGCGCGTCGGAGTGACGGCGCATTCAGCGCTACACCCGGCACAATGCCGGCGTCGAGCAGAATCGTGCTCGCAGGCACGCGCGAATTGCCCGATACGGTGATCGTGTCGGGGGTCACACAGCGGCCGACATCCTGCGCGGCAAGTGGTGACACGGCAACGAAGACCGCGAACGCAAGGATCGCAGCTGGGGTGTGTTTCAGCATAGCTCTTTAATATAACGGGAAGGGGCCGAAAGGGTGTAACCCCTTTCGGCCCCGCGAGTTCCGGCAGTTTGACCCCTACGCCTTGGGAGTACTGGCCAATACCCGGAATTCCAACCGCTCGCCTGATTCGGCGACTTCAACGTCGATCTCGTCACCCCTGGAGAATTCGGCCATCAGGATCTTTTCTGACAGCGGATCTTCTATCCATTTCTGGATCGCCCGTTTCAGCGGGCGTGCCCCGTACGCCTCGTCATAGCCATTCTTGACGAGGAATTCCGTCGCTGCCGGTGACAGTTTGAGAGTCAACTCTTCATCCGCCAACCGCTTCTGTACATCACGCATGAGAATCGTCACGATCTGGGAAATGTGTTCCTTCGACAGCGGATGGAACACAATCACATCATCCAACCGATTCAGAAATTCCGGATTAAACGTGTGCTGCAGTTCCTCCTTCACCTTTTCGGCCATCTTCTCGAAGGACGTCTGTGTACTGGCCGAGCCAAAGCCCAACGAGCGGTTCTTGGTAATGTCTTTCGCGCCGACATTGGACGTCATAATGACGACGGTGTTCTTGAAATCGATCATCCGGCCATAGTTATCGGTCAAATGCCCTTCGTCGAGCACCTGCAGCAAAATATTAAATACGTCGGGATGCGCTTTCTCGATTTCGTCGAGCAACACCACGCTGTACGGCTTACGTCGGACGGCCTTAGTGAGCGCGCCCGAATCTTCGTAGCCCACGTACCCCGGTGGCGCACCGATTAAGCGGCTCACCGAAAATTTCTCCATATACTCGCTCATATCCACGCGGATCAACGCGGATTCATCGGCGAACAGGAATTTCGCCAGCGCGCGCGCCAACTCCGTTTTGCCGACGCCCGTCGGGCCGCAGAAAATGAACGAACCGATTGGACGTTTGGGATCCTTGAGCCCGGCGCGACTGCGACGAATGGAACGGGCAATCGCCTTGATCGCCTCTTCCTGCGCCACCACCTGCTCGTGGATCTCCTCTTCCATGCGCAGCAATCGCGCCGTCTCGGCCTCTTGTAAGCGCGTGACGGGAATGCCCGTCCAGCGGCTGACAATAAACGAAATCTCCTCTTCGCCAAGCACCGGTCGATACGCCTGCCGCCGCTGCTCCCACTCTTCCTGGCGCGCCCGTATATCACCTTGCAACTCGCGCTCGGTGTCGCGAAGCGCGGCAGCCCGTTCAAAGTTTTGATCGCGCACCGCGGCATCCTTTTCCGCATTTACGCTTTCGAGCTTGGTCTTGAGTGCGGCCACTTCCGGCGGTGGCACCTGCGCCGCTAAACGCGCCCGTGCACCTGCTTCATCAATCACGTCGATCGCCTTGTCCGGCAGGAACCGATCCGTGATGTAGCGCTCAGACAATTTCGCCGCGAGCACCAACGTTTCGTCCGGAATTGTGACGCGATGATGGTCTTCGTAGCGCTTACGAAGCCCCTTGAGAATTTCGACAGTCTCGTCAACCGTAGGCGGTTCCACGACCACCGTCTGGAAACGCCGCTCGAGTGCGCCGTCCTTCTCGATATACTTGCGATATTCGTTGAGAGTCGAAGCACCCACGCACTGCAATTCACCGCGCGCCAATGCCGGCTTGAGCATGTTGCTCGCGTCGATCGCACCCTCGGCCGCTCCCGCACCGACCAGCGTGTGCAACTCGTCAATGAACAGGATCACATTTTTGTTCTGCGCGATCTCGTTCATGACCGCTTTCAGACGCTCTTCGAACTGACCGCGATATTTCGTGCCGGCGATCACCGCCGCCATGTCGAGTGAAAGCACACGATTGTCGCGCAGAGAATCGGGGCACTCCCCGTTCGCTATGAGTTGCGCTAATCCCTCGACAATCGCCGTTTTGCCCACGCCCGGCTCGCCAATCAGTACGGGATTATTTTTCTTGCGGCGCGTCAGCACTTCCATGACGCGTTCGATTTCCTTGAAGCGTCCGATCGTCGGATCGAGTTGCCCCTCGGCCGCCAGCGTCGTCAGATCACGGCAGAAATGATCGAGGGCCGGCGTCTTGCTCTTTTTATCGCCTTTGGCCGGCGTCTGCGCCGGTGACGGAGCTCCGCCGGTCGTCGATGACGTTCCACCCTGTTGCGGCATTTCAGTGCCGAGCAGTCGCAATGTTTCCGCACGTGCCGCGTCGAGGTTCACGCCGGCGTCCGTCAACACTTGGGCGGCGATCCCCTTTTCCTCGCGCAACAATCCCAACAGCAGATGTTCAGTACCGACATAGCTGTGATTGAGTTCGCGCGCCTCACCCATCGCCAGTTCCAGGACCTTCTTGGCACGGGACGTATACGGCAGGTCGGGACCGGTCGCTTGCGCTGCCTTTCCCTTCTTCACCGTGTCTTCGATCTTCTGCTGAATCTCTTCGAGATCGACGCTGAGATTCTGCAGCACGGCGGCCGCTACGCCCTCACCTTCACGAATCAGGCCGAGCAAAATATGCTCCGTGCCAACGTATTCGTGATGTAGGCGCGCCGCTTCTTCACGCGCCATCGCAAGGACCTTCCGAACCCGCTCTGTGAAATTATAACCGTTCATCGTCTCCCCAGTCGAAGGGACCAGCGAGGCTGATTAGGCCGCGCGTCCCGCCTCATCTGCGAGCACTTGGCGAATGTGTCTGGCCCGCGCCAGGTTCGCTTCGCTCTCTGTCAGCATCCGCCCCGCGTCGTGCGAGAGGTGTGCCGTCTGACTGAAAATCAGGAGCTTGTTGAGGGTATATACACTCAGGCCAGACAGCAGTTGCAGCCCAACGGCCAACCGAACGCCGCTCAAAAGATTCATCGCCTCGTCGGCCGGCAAACTGCGAGCATGCCGTAAAGTGCCGTACGCGCGCCAAAGCTTGTCTTCAATAATATAACCGGCGTCGCGCAACAATACACGGCGCGCTTCCTCTTCTTGTTCAATCACCCGCCGGACCACCCGGGCTAAATGCTCGGTCAACTCTTCCTCGGCACGGCCCATGGTCGTTTGGTTCGAAATCTGGAAGAAATTGCCAATCACCTCGCTCCCCTCGCCGTACAGACCGCGATAGGTCAGCCCCATTTGCTGGAGCCCCTGAAGCACCTTTCCGATCTCCTGGGTCAAGACGAGCCCAGGCAGGTGAATGAGTACCGAAGCGCGAAGGCCTGTCCCGGTATTTGTGGGGCACGAGGTGAGAAACCCGAATTCCGGATGGAAGGCGTATGGCAGTTCCGCGCCCAGCTCACGGTCGAGCCGCGACGCAGCGGCAAAGGCACCGCTCAGATCGAATCCGGACCGGAACGCCTGAAGTCGCAGGTGGTCTTCTTCGTTGATCATTACTCCGGCGTCTTGCGAGACCAGGACCGCCGCGCCGCTCCGCGCTTCCGTGCCGGCGTCGAGCGCCGCCAACTCTTTGCTTACGAGATGACGTTCGTGGAGCAACTGACGCTCAATGACGGACATTTCGTCGAGCCGCAACACAATCGCCTGGGCGAGGCTGGGCACACTGGGGAGTGCATCGCGCACCTGCGACAATACCCGCAACCGTTCACCATCGCGGGCGCGCGCCGTAAATGCATAGCCGGCCACGTTTCGCGCAAACCGGATGCGTGACGAAAGCACGATGTCGGCATGTTCGCCGCTCGCGGCGAGCCAGGGCACCCCGCCGTCAGGAAGGAGTGACAGATCGAGCGTCATTCGAGTGTCCGAATTTGGTCGCGCAGTGTAGCTGCCGTCTCAAACGCTTCGCTTTGGATGGCGTCCTGAAGCCGGTTCCGCAGCTCGCCGAGCTGGACATCGCGCTCGAGCAGTTGGGGATTCGGCACATCGTACTGGCGACCCACATGCTTCGCCGCGCCATGCACCCGCCGCAATAAATCGCGCAAGCTCTGCTCGAATGCGCCATAACATTGCGCGCAGCCTAAACGGCCACTCGCGCGAAAATCACGCAGCGATGTGCCGCAATACGAACAGCGGGCCGCATCGCCGGGCATCTGCGCGGCCTGTTGCTGCACAGCCTGCAGGAAATCGCCAAGCGGGTGCTTCGGCATTGAGACAGTCGTCTCGATGCCGCGCTCGGCCGCACACTTCTCGCACAGATGGAGTTGCGTGACCTCATTCTCCACGATCTGCGTGAGATTCAGTACGGCGTCCCGTTCCTTGCATTGGTCGCACAGCATTCAGACAGATCCCTCGGTTCCTGAATTATCGCGCAGTCTGCCGTCTTCAAGAAGTAATACCCGCCCGGCGCGGGAAGCGAGTGACCGGTTGTGGGTCACTACCACCAGCCCAAGCCCCATTTCGCGGGCCAATTCGGCAAATAAGTCATGAAGCGACTCGGCGTTCTGATGGTCGAGGTTTCCCGACGGTTCATCGGCCAGCAAAAGCGGGGGTTGCATCGCCAGGGCCCGAGCCACGGCGGTCCGCTGTTGCTCCCCACCAGACATCTCGGACGGTCGGTGATGCGCCCGCGGGACCAAGCCAACCCGATTGAGCAGTTCCATAGCGCGTCGCCGGGCTGCCGCCGGCGCTATGCCGGCGATGCGTAATGGCATCATCACATTTTCGACCGCCGAAAATTCCTTGAGGAGATGATGGAACTGAAACACGAATCCAACGCTGTGATTGCGCAGCGCTGCGAGGGATTCATCACTCATTGCGGTAATATCGACTTCGGCGAGTCGCACGTCTCCGGCTGTCGGACGTTCCAGCGCACCGAGAACGTGCAGAAGCGTGCTCTTACCCGCCCCGCTGGCCCCAATGATCGCCACCATCTCGCCACGCGCGACCGTCAGGTCAACGCCATCCAGTACTCGAATCTCGTTGCCATCACCGCCCCGAAAGATTTTCGTGACGTTGGTGGCGGCCAGAATCGCCGCGCTGACCGCGCTTCCGATTGTGGCGCTCATTCGCTGCGGATCGCTTCAATTGGAAACAATCGTGCGGCCTGCGCCGCAGGGTACAAAGTGGCCACCGTGGCAACGAGAATTCCGAGCAGTACAATCAACCCGATATCGAACGGTTGCAGCCGCACCGGCAGATGGTCAATGAAATAGACCTGCGGATCGAGCGCGATGAGCTTGTAGCGGTTGATGGAGTATCCCGCTGCCACACCAACGACGAGGCCGGTGCATGTACCGACGATGCCAATCACCAACCCCTGCATCAGAAAAATCCGACGTACCGCCGCTGACCGAAGTCCCATGGCTTTCAGGATCCCGATCTCGCGGGTCTTGTCCCGTACTACCATGGTCAGCGTACTCACGACATTGAATGCGGCAACAATAATGATCAGTAGAAGAATCAGCCCCATCCCCAACTTCTCGAGATTGAGGGCGCGGAACAGGGCGCTGTTCTGCTCGTGCCAATCGACCGTATGGAACGGAAATCCCAGCAAATCGGTAACGGCCAATGCCACGGCCGGCGCCATGTCACGGCTGGGCGTCCGTACTTCGAGCCCTGTCACCGACGAATCCAACCCGGCGATCGCCTGCGCCGATGCAAGGTCGACGTAAATGTATTTGTCGTCGTACTCATACATTCCGGTATCGAAGACACCCGTTACTTCGAGCGTCGTGACACGTGGCATCACCATTCCCGTCACCGGGTTGACCTGTTTTCCCGCTGCCGAGTACAACGTGATGCTGGAGCCAGTGGTCGCGTTGAGCCGCTGTGAAAGGAGTTTGCCAAGTACGGCGCCGCGACGCTTTCCATCGGCGGTGGCGAATCGAAAAGCGCCCGAGTCAGCGTGTTCGCGGATCGTTGTAACGTTGGCGCCAGGTGTTCCCGCCGCCAGAATCCCCGCAACCTGCGCCGACTCGATGTAGTTGCTCTTCTCGGTTTTCACCAGTGCCGTGGTGAGCACAAACGGCGCCGCCGCCACCACGCCAGGTTGCCGCTTTACCCGCTCGAGCACTGCCGGCCAATGCTTGATGATCAGTTCATCACCATACGACAACACGCGCAGGTCGGGACTTCCAACCAAGATCTTGTCTCGCAAATCCGTCTGCAATCCGTTCATCACTCCCATGATCACGATCAACGCACTGACGCCAACCGTGATACCACCGATGGCAATCACCGTAATAAACGACAATAGGCGCGACCCACGCCGACTGCGCAGGTAGCGTCCGGCAATCGAGAACTCCAGTCGTGAGATCACTCGGGGCGCATCGTCGGGAAGAGAATTGCGTCGCGAATGTGATGCGTCTCCGTGAGGTACATAAAGAGCCGGTCCATGCCGATGCCCACTCCGCCCATCGGCGGCATGCCGTATTCCATGGCCCGGAGGTAGTCCTCATCGACGCCCGAAGCTTCCTTATCGCCAGCGGCCTTGAGTTTCGCTTGGGCGTCAAAGCGGCGACGTTGGTCGAGCGGGTCGTTCAATTCAGAAAACGCATTCGCCAGCTCCCGACCTTTAGCAAATAATTCAAACCGTTCGGTGAGCGCCGGATTGCCGCGCTTCGGCTTCGCCAGCGGCGAGAGTTCAAGCGGGTAATCCACAACAAATGTGGGCCGATCGATTTTCGATTCGACGTGATATTGGAAGAGTTCATCAAGCAGTTTCGGCCGCAACAACGTACTGGCTCTGTGTACGCCGGCCCGCTCGGCTGCCTGTCGCAACTCGGAGTCGGTCAGCGCCATCACATCAGGCACACCGATACCGGCGCTCAGCGACGCTACCCATTCGATGCGCGGGAACTCGCCGGAAAGAATCATTTCATCACGCGCCGGCGCAGTCGCGGCAACGTCCGTACCAAGCAACACTGCGCGCACAGCCTCAGCGGCGTGCCGCAACAATCCTTCGACGACGCGCATCATATCCGTGTAGTCGGCGTATGCCTGGTAAAACTCCAGCATCGTGAATTCAGGATTGTGCGTGCGGTCAATGCCTTCATTGCGGAAATCGTGTCCAATCTCGTAGACGCGATCGAGCCCGCCGACGACGAGACGCTTTAAGTACAACTCGTCGGCAATCCGCAGAAACAGCGGCATGTCGAGGGCGTTGTGATGCGTCACGAAGGGCTGTGCCGCGGCGCCACCGTAGAGCGGCTGCAACACTGGCGTTTCCACCTCGAGAAAATCACGGGCATCGAGAAAGGCGCGCACCGCGCCGGTCATTCTCGTGCGTGCGATAAACAGGGCGCGCACTTCCGGATGCACAGCAAGATCCGCGTACCGCTGACGTGAACGCGTCTCGTCGTCGGCAAAGCCGGAATGACGCACGGTCTTGCCGTCGACTACCTCTTCTTTACCAAATGGCAGTGGACGCAACGCCTTCGCGAGCATCTCCACCTGTTCGACCCGTACCGTGACTTCACCAGTGCGGGTGCGAAATAACGGTCCGTGCACGCCGACGATATCGCCGAGGTCGTAGCAGTCCAATTGCGCCCACACTTCGTCGCCGACTTGATCCTTCTTGAAATAGAGCTGAATGCGGCCGCTCGGATCGGCCAGGTGGGCAAAAATGGACTTCCCGTGCGAACGCCATGCGACCACGCGACCAGCGAGATGCACGGTCGGCCCTTCGTCCGCACCCTCAACCAGGAGCGGCAACGCGTCGGCCGCGAGATGGGAACGCTCAAACCGGTAGGCGAATGGTTCAACCCCTTGCGCCTGCAACGCCTCGAGCTTGTCGAGCCGTGCCTGCATTACGAAGTTGAGATCGTCGCGCTGCTCTTCACTCACGCTGAACCTCCCTGGGCGCCCGACTGCTTGAGATACGCTTCGATAAACGGATCGATCGCGCCGTCCATCACTTTCTGGACATCCGTGATTTTTAACTCGGTGCGATGATCATTCACCATCGTGTAAGGCTGGAACACATAGCTGCGAATCTGGCTGCCGAATGTCACATCCGATTTCTTCTCGTCCATTTTCGCTTTTAACGCGGCCTGTTTTTCGACTTCCTGCTGATAGAGCCGGTTCTTCAATTGCTTCATGGCCGTCGCTTTGTTCTTTCCCTGCGACCGCTCCTGCTGACAGGTCACAACAATTCCCGATGGAATGTGGGTGATCCGAACCGCGGAGCTCGTCTTATTGACATGCTGCCCGCCGGCCCCGGAGGCGCGGAACACATCCAACTTGATGTCATCGTCGCGGATCTCGATGTTGATCTCATTGTCCACGACCGGATACACAAAAATCGAGGCAAAGCTGGTATGCCGTCGTGCCTGCGAATCGAACGGTGAGATGCGCACTAGCCGGTGTACGCCCGCCTCCGGCCGCAAAAACCCGTAGGAGTACAATCCCTTGATCTCGAGCACGGCGCCTTTAATACCTGCTTCTTCGCCGTCGCTCATGTCGAGAATCTCAACTTGAAGCCCTCGCCGCTCGGCCCATCTCGTGTACATCCGCATGAGCATCTGGGCCCAATCCTGCGCTTCGGTTCCACCGGCGCCAGCCGAGATTTCCACCTGTGCGTCCCGCCAGTCATCGGGGCCTTGCAGCAACGACTTCACTTCGAACGCGTCAGTCTCCTCGCGAATCGCCGAGGTTTCTCCGTCGACTTCGGCGATCATATCCGGATCAGGATCGGCCTCCAATAGCGCGTCCATTTCGAGCGCGCCCTGCAGCCGTCCCCAGAGTTTGTCGAACGGATCGATCCAGATTTTTAATGACTTGACCTGAGCCACAGTCTTCTGGGCGCGCTCCTGGTTGTTCCAGAAGGCGCCATCCGCCATCTCGGCGTCGAGGGCGATCAGCTTTGTGCGTTTGTTGTCGAGGTCAAAGGAACCTCCGCAACTCCGCCAGCCGGCTCTCGTCGTGCTTCAGGAACTTCGCGCGCTCTGTTTCGGCCATGGGGCGGATCGGAGATAATGTCAGCTTACACAACGAGCCGTTCCCCGCCTATCGGAGAAACGGCTCGCGGACACACTCAAAGATACCCGGAGCGACCGTCTACTTCTAGTGCCGACGTGCCCGTGCCGGCGCCCGCGCCGACGCCCTAAAAAATCTTCTTTCCACCCGAAAGCACATCGTTCAGGGCATCCTGAAAATGTGTGGTGGATTCGGCGAATTCCTTGCCGATCTGATCGACAAATTCCTCGTAGCTTTTTTTGATCTCTTCACGGAAAAGCTGTTTGAGGGTGCCGTTCTTCAACCCTTCTTCGCGCTTCTGCGGCAGATACGCAACCATATCCGAGACCAATGCCCGCGCCAAGCGCTTCGCCTTCTGATTCGGATCGTTAGCTAGGAACGGGTTGACCACGCGGCGCGGTGGAGCATCGGCGGCCGGAACCGATGCCGAGGGCACGGCCGGGGTGACCAGAGTGATCGGCGACGGGGGGATATCCGTTGCAGCCGGTGCAGTGCCCAACGGAACTACCGGTGGCGCAAAGGGCGCCAACGTCCTCGGTTGCGTAGCGCGCGGGGCTGGTGAGGCGGGCATCGCCGGCGGAATCATCGGACTGGCCATCGGCGTTGGCCGCGGCGGATTCACCGGAGAAACCGGCGGCGTAAACATCGGGCGTGCCGGAGCCGCGAACGGCGGACGAGCAGGAGTTATTCCTGCTCCGACCGGGCGAGCCGGCATCGCGGGAGTTGCACCGACCGGCGAAAACGGCCGAGGAGTGCTCCCACTTGGAGCGGCCGGCATCGGAGGCGGTACGGGCGGCACTTCCGGCCGTGCGACCGGTGTGACGACGGGCAGCGGCGGCGGCGTAAATGCGGGAGTCGCTATCGGAGATATCGTCTCTTGGGACGGTTCCGGTGCGGCCTCGGGTTCTGGTGCCGCCTCGGGTTCCGATTCCAACAGCGGCTCTGCCACCCGCGCCACCGTTTCCACCGGCGTTGCGATACTAGGCTGAGCGACGGCGACGGCAACGGCCGCTTCACCAAACTCGGGAGCGGAAACCGAGATGACGCCGCCGCAAACCGAGCAGCGCGCGCGAACGCCGCCGATCGGCACCTTGGCCGGATCCACGCGGAACACAGATCGGCAATCAGGACAGGTTACGTTCACTGCTCCTCCACGGCGCTTGTCTCACTGGACGATTCGTCCGGCGGATGTTCTCCATCATCTGTATCTCCACGACGGTCGATCGTGTAGACCGATCCCTCGAGTGTTTTTGCATAACTCTTCATTTCCGTCGCCAGCTCACTGACCTGCGCGGCGTTGGTAAATGTGCGCCGTTCATTCGTGACGACTCCAATCGAAACAGTCATCAGCGGTACTTTGTGCAGTGCGCCTCGCCGATCCTTGCCAAAGTAGTAGCCGGCGCGTCGATCCTGCTCCGAGTACTGAAATGGCACGAGCGTATCAAACGTGGCAACAATCTCGCCACAGGTGTCCTGCAGCCGTTCAATTGGCATGATAAAAATAAAATCATCGCCGCCAATGTGCCCCACAAAACCTTCTTCCCCGCAGGTCCCTTTTACCACGTCGTGCAAAATCTTCGAGAGAATGCGGATAACCCGGTCACCATCATAATAACTGTAGCGGTCGTTGTATTCCTTAAAATGGTCGAGATCCGCGTAGCAGACGGCGAAGGGTTCCGGCAGTTCCAGCCGCCGGGCAATATCCGTTTCGATCTCCATCGCCCCCGGAAGACGGGTAGATGGATGGACGAACGTGTCCCGGTCCGACCGGCGCAGCAGGGCGTCTAAGCGCAACGGCACCTCCACAGCGCCGAGCCCCTCGCGCAACACTTCGTCTGCTCCCACGTCGAATGCCGACGCAAACGATTTCTCTTCGGCGCGCGTCAGCACCACGGCCGGAACGATCCCTGTGAATGAGTCGGCTTTTAATCGTTCACAACCGCGCAGCGCCGCCACGGGATGGGTGCGCGCATCGATTATTACAATTCTGGGACGGCTCCGAAGTGCGGCCGACATTAAATCATCGGCAGAGGTCACCGTGACGATTGGCCACCGACAAGCATCCAGCCATGCCCGAACAAGGTCGGGCAGCGGCTGGTTGTCAGGCGCAAATACAAACGCAGTCGTCGGCGGCACGCTCTCCGTCAGCCCAAGGGGAAACTTTGCAAGATACGGACACCCTCAGAGGGTGTCAAAGAACAGTACGGCAAGAACACTGTGTCAGGACTATCGGCCCGAGGAGCGTCCAAATGGTGCCCAAGGGATGCTCGCGGACATTGCGGTGGGTCCCCCTTGCGCACCGGCTCCACCGCGAATCCGCAACGACACAAACGCGTCCACCGTTGATAACAGATGGTTGGCGATGAGCCATCCCAGCTGCGTCCGGGCGTCGCGGTAGGCCTGATTGGCGCGACTGATGCTACGCCGATAGAGATCTTGTTCCAACTGCGCATTGCGCCAACTCCAGGAAAACTCCGGTTGTACGGCGCGCGCTATATACAAATTGATCGAATTCTGATATTCACCAGAGGTGGTTGCGGGCTGAACGTTCGGATCGCGCCAATACGTTCGGCGTGCCAAAAGCCACATGGCCCCGTTGAATGTCGTCTCGTCCGACTCCGGCGTAAGCGCTCCCCCCGGAATACGGTCGAACGCACCACTTTCGACGTAATGTTCCATACTTTCGTAGTACGTCCACGTCCCAATTGGATGTGAGCCAGGAAAGAAGGCGCGCGCCACGTCGCTGGCTAGCGCCCTGTACCGATTGCGTTCACGAGTCGCCTCGCTCTGTTGATTGACATAGCCAAGTAGCGTGAACGCTTCGACCGCGAGATACGCCACGAATCGATGTTGGCCTAGGAGAGCTTGACCAGTCCCTGGCAATACCGTTGAGGTGAACGGTACCCACCACGATGAGTCGCGGCGAGGGATAGAAAACGGACCGATGCGAATTCTGTTTGATGCCGCGACACCGGAATCCGGGAATGCCTTGACAGCAGACCCGTCGGCCGAAAGCGCAGCGACCGCAGTGAGCCCTGCCGACGCGCTGGCGACACGCTGCGCATTCGCCAGCGGCGCCGCCATGCATATCGCTGCGATCGCTGCGATCACGAAACCCGTCCGAAAACGTTTCAAAACTGGAAGCGAAGAGTGATAAAGGTTGGCGGTTTGCCGGCGTCTGCCGACAGTCCACCGAAGGCGCGTGAGAAGTCGATCGCAATGCCGCCGCGTTTCAAACCAAGGCCGATTGCCGCGCCCGCGCCGTCGAAGCTTCCGGTCGAAAAACCGGCCCTCAGAAAAAACTGTTTCTGATACACAAACTCGGCGCCGCTCCGAAACGACGGCCCGCTGAAGGACAGATTGCCGACCATGTCTGCAGTAACGAGTAGCTCACCACCCGGAACGAGACTGTCAATCCGCGGCACCAGGAATTGCAGCCCTGCATCTATACGGGTTGGCAACGGGTCGGCTTGCGGATTGTCGTTGATTTGTAGTTTGAGACCGGCATTGCGCAAGGCAATTCCAATTGTGATCCGCCGCGCTGGGTCGACGACCGCCTGAAAGCCGAGGTCGAGTCCGCTCGTAGATGAACTAAACGTGGTAGCGGTGCCGCAACTGCCGCTGCAGTCCACGCGATCCTGCACAAACTTGTACGACACGCCGGCGCTGACGCGCGAACCAAATACCGCTGCATACGAAACGACGGCGACGACAGAGCGCGGATAAATCGTACCGGTAGTGCCATTGGCATCGACGACGGCATCCTGTTTGCCGTAATCGATCAGGTAGCCGCCGAAGGAGATCACACCGATGCGTCCGGACGGCCGGACGAATGTCAACGCATCGCCGGTCGCCGATATGGTGGACGAATGGGTGAGCGACAGTTCCGATTTATCCATTCGCGCGAGCGATGCCGGATTCCACCAGAGACCTTCGCTGCCAATCTGCGACGCGACGACAGACTGTCCCATTCCCACAGCGCGTGCGCCGATCGGAAAAATGAGAAAGAGTGCGCCTTCTTTGGACAGGTTGCCCTGTGCCGACGCCACTGGCGCGACGGCACAGCCGCCGGCCAGCGCCATGAGCACGCACGCCGTCATCCGGACGCGCCGGTGCATGCTAGAGCGGAGTTGCCTCATCCACGAGCATTACGGGAATGCCGTCACGCACGGCGTACCGAAGCTTGTCGGCGAGGCAGTCGAGTGCCGAGTCTGCAGGACGATATTCAAGCGGCCCTTTGCACTTCGGGCAGACGAGAATAGCAAGCAATTGCGGAGCAAGTCCAATTTCTGTCATTTGGGTTCCTCGGGGACCCGGTACCCCAGCCGTCGAAGCGCCGCCGAATCGCGGCGCCAGTTAGCGAGGACCTTTACCCAGAGATCGAGATAAACCTGACTGCCGACAAGGCGCTCGATTTTGATGCGTGCTTCGCGACCAATGGTCTTGATGCGCGCGCCGTTCGCGCCGATGAGAATGCGTTTTTGACTGTCTCGCTCTACATGCAACACTGCTCGAATGTACACGGGAGTACGGGTCTCCCGAAACTCCTCAATTTCACAGGCCACGCTGTAGGGCACTTCATCGTCGAGTTGTTCGAGGGCAGTTTCGCGCACCATTTCGGCGACGAAGAAGCGCATCTGTTGTGTGCTGAGATCTTCGGGGGGATAGTAGAACGGGTGCTCGGGGAGCACGGCGCGAATGCGCGCGAGCAAATCCGGAAGGCCCGTGCCGTCGCGAGCCGAGATGAGCACGGCGTCGGGATGTTCGATGGCGATCCCGGTGCGACGCACCTCGCTCAACGCGTCGGCTTTGTTGAGGGCAAGGATAATTGGCGCGTGCCCGGTGAGGCCGTTAGGCAGCCCGGCGGCGGCGGCCAACGATTCCACCGGACCTTCACTCGCGTCAACGAGGTGCACAATGACGTCGGCATCTCGGAGTGCTTCGAGTGCCGTGGCTTGCATGGCGGATTGGAGTGCGTACGCCGGCGCGAGCAGGCCTGGGGTATCGTGCAGGACTATTTGGGTGTTTTCGTCGGAGATGAGCCCGATCACGCGCTGGCGCGTGCTTTGCGGTTTTGGGCTGGTGATGGCCAGATGTTCGCCCACGAGGCGGTTGAGCAGCGTGGATTTTCCGGCGTTGGGGCGGCCGGCGACGGTAACGATTCCGGCTTTTGTGGGCATCGATAAATGACGATTGAGAATGAAGGATTGGAACAGAGGTGGTAACGCATGCTGCCCGCCGTCCGCACCGTAGGCTCGTGCAAGATTACGGAGCGGACGGCGGGTCAGCGTGAGAGTGTTTAAGCGCAAAGCCCCACCCAGTCAGTAAGGACTGGGTGGGGCAATGAGGTGCCGGCGACGGCCTACTCTCCCGCGATCTCTCAATCGGAGTACCATCGGCGCTGTAGGGCTTGACGATCGTGTTCGGAATGGGAACGAGTATGGCCCCTACGCTCTAGTCGCCAGCGA
>JANYBD010000267.1 GCA_025360995.1 Gemmatimonadota bacterium | reverse complement strand
TCGGTCATTCTCCTGAGATCCAGCACCTCATCCAGCTCGGCCTGGGGCAGAATTTTCTCACGTTCGGCGAGATGGCGGATCAGTTCCCCGCTCTTCACCGACTCCTTCGCCAATTCGGCCGCTTTCGCATAGCCGATGCGCGGCGCGAGTGCTGTCGCCAACGCCGCTGACCGCTCCACCCAATAAGCGCACTGCGCTTCGTTGGCTTCGATGCCGCGCGCGCAACGCTCGTCGAGTGCGATTATAGCGTTGGTGAGAATGCGCATCGAGAACAGCACATTGTGGGCGATGACCGGCATCATCACGTTCAACTCGAGCTGTCCGTGCTCGCACGCAATTGCGACCGTCGTATCGTTGCCCATCACTTGAAAGCAGACTTGGTTCACCATCTCCGGCACGGACGGATTCACCTTTCCCGGCATGATCGAAGATCCGGGCTGTACCGCCGGCAGGATGAGTTCGTCGAGCCCGGTACGCGGCCCGCTCGCCATCAGCCGCAAATCGCTGGCAATTTTTGACAGATCGAGCGCCAACGTGCGCAACGAGCCACTAAATGCGGCGACGTCGCCCATGGACTGCATCAGTTGCACGCGGTCGTTCCCGACGCGCAGCGGTAGCCCCGTGTCCGCACGCAGGTGCCCAACAATTCGCGCCGGATATGCCGCTTCGGCGTTGACTCCCGTACCGACCGCGGTGCCGCCGATCCCAAGATCGCGCAAATAATCCGACGACTCGAGGACCCGACGCAGCGCCCGTTCTAACGTCCCCGACCATGCCCGAAACTCCTGCCCAAGCCGGATCGGCATCGCGTCTTGCAGATGGGTGCGGCCGGCTTTCACAATATGATCGAACGCTTCCGCTTTCTTGGCGAGCGTTCCACTGAGCGCATGCACCGCGGCGGCAAATGGCGCGAGTTCGGCAAGCACCGCAAGACGGATCGCCGTCGGAATCACATCGTTGGTGGACTGCGCCATGTTGACGTGATCGTTGGGATGCACCGGCGCATACGCACCGCGCGGCGCACCCAACAGCTCGTTGGCGCGATTCGCGAGCACCTCGTTGACATTCATGTTGTGCGATGTGCCGGCACCGGCCTGATAGACATCAACCACGAACTGATCGCGATGTTCGCCGGCGAGGACTTCGTCAGCCGCCTTCACAATCGCATCAGCAAGCCGCGCATCGAGGCGCCCGGTGTCGCGGTGCGTCAGTGCGGCCGCGCGCTTAATGCGCACCACCGCATCAACGAATGCCGCCAGCGGCCGCAGTCCACTGATCGGAAAATTGTTGACCGCTCGCAGCGTCTGTACACCATAGAGCGCCTCCGACGGCACCTCGAGTACGCCGAGCGGGTCGCGCTCCGGCCGCGTCATGGCGCGGTGGGCGTCGGCACCGTGAATGTCGAGACGATATTGATAAAATTATTCCCCGACGGCGACGCGACAACTGTGCGCACGCGTTGAATCGAAAACGTTTGCTGCGTCGCATTCGCATACGTGTTCGAGATATTAATTGGAAGCTGGAAAAATCCATCGTCGCGTACGACGCAAGAGATCTGCTGCGTGATCGTCGCGCTGCCACTCGGCGCATACCGTAAGGAAATCAGCATCGCGGAATTCGTATCAGCGGGCACTGACCAGGTAATGGGGATGCCCGTTGACGCCTTGGTTAAGTCGATCGGCCCCAGCGTAAACGCTTCGGCGGTGCGGCCGGTGACGGTGAACGCCGGATACCCGCTGGAATTTCCCTGAATAACAAATTTGACGGAATCGCCTGGTGTAAATGCGATCCCGGGCGACGTGAGCAGTTGGTATGCAAAGTTTTTTAACGATGTCACTTTCAATGAATCCGTGTGACCCGATACGGTCGTGGCAATTCCACCGCCGGCGAGCGCCGGAATGCCGCCGGTGGAGAAGGACGACGTGAAGGTGGGATCGAACGCCGAGAATCCACAATTGTCCGGGTGATTTTGGGCGCTCAGAAAGTTCGCACCCGTCACCTTATAGAAGTTGGCCACCGGCGCCGTGATGTAGCCGCGCGGCGTGGATTTGGCGCCGAGTACGATCACGCCTATCGCTGTTAAGCCGGCGTCCGGACTCGTCGAGGAATTGCACGCCGTAAGTCCGGCACCCAGAAGCGAGATGGTAGCGAGCACAACGAATCGCGTAGTCATAGGTCAGGTCAACGGAATGGACGTCGATACGTGGCTGCGACGGCGCAGCGCGACGACGAGAAATCCCAGCGAGATAGCGAGGGCAAGCATAGCGATAGCCAACCCCACAATGCTATACCCATGAAGGACGCCAAAGGCCACACGACGGGAGTCATCGACCGGTAAAGCATCCACCGGACCACCGATTTCAACGCGCAGGCGGGCGATTCGCGGATTGATCCAGAATTGGGACAACGCGCACGCCGCACCAGCCAGCGAGGCGGTCAATGCGGCCGGGCGGGATTGGTCTCGACGCCGCGACAGCAGCACGACGATCGTGGCAATGGCGATGCCGGAGAGAAAAAGTGCGGGCAACACCGACCCCACCATTGCACCAGCCATGGTGCGCGTTGGCAGCACGGCGAAAGCACCCGGCGCCACCACGACCACGGTGATCAGCGCCGCCCCGCCCCACGCGGACACGAGCAACGCTGACGTCAGGAGGCGCGATTCACGGCTCACCGCCGGACGATCCGCGCGACGCCGTTCAAAAATGGATTGCTGTCGACTTCGGCGGTGATGGTCGTTGTCGGTCCGTGGCCGGCGTAGACGACCGTTTCCGCTTCAAGAGTGCAAAGGCGTGCAAGGGAAGTTTGCAACGCAGCCGGGTCAGACAGCGGAAGGTCGGTTCGTCCAATGGATCCGGCGAAGAGACAGTCGCCGCTAAAAACCACACCGTGCCCAATAAACGCGACGTGCCCCGGGGCGTGGCCCGGAACGTGCCATACATCAAAGTGCAGCGCACCGACATCAAGCGCATCGCCATCGGCAAGCGGAAGGTCGAATGGCGGCGGCACTTCGAAGGGCAGTCCGTAAATCGCGGCGTGCTGAGCGCCGGCTTTGTACAGCGGATCGTCCAACGGGTGCATCAGGATGGGGACATTCCAAATTCGGCGCACGCCCGCAATAGCGCCGATATGATCGATATGCCCGTGCGTGAGCCAAATGGCCCGCACCGTCGCGCCGGCGCGTGCCACCTCTGCCAGAATTCGGTCGGGTTCGTCGCCAGGGTCAATGAGGACTGCATCGTGTGACGCGTCGTCCATCACCAGATAGCTGTTCTCCTGAAATGGACCGACCGTCAGCGAGGAGATTTTCATTTCGATGCCGGCTGTAGCATTGGCATCGGAGCCGGCGCGGGATGTCCATTCTTGCGCGCGGTCAGGAATTTCTCGACGGCGATTGCCGCAGTCGTCGCGTCGCCGACCGCAGTCGTGACTTGGCGCGTGAGCTGGACCCGCACGTCGCCGGCTGCAAACAATCCGGGAATCGACGTCTGCATATTCGTATCGGTCAACAGGTAGCCGGCTGCATCGTGCTCGACGTGGCCGTCAATCACGCCGGTGTTCGGTGTGAACCCGACGAAAATAAAAATGCCAGTAGCCGTCAGGTCCCGCGAATCGCCGGTGATGACATTGCGGAGTTTGGCGTGAGTCATCAGCGTGTCCTGGCCGGCAATCTCGTCAACGACCGTATTCCAAATCACCTCGATCTTGGGATTGGCGAAGAGCCGCTGCTGGACGATTTTCGACGCACGGAAGCTGTCGCGCCGATGCACCACGAACACTTTCGCGGCGTAGCGGGTGAGAAAATCGGCTTCCTCGCACGCGGCGTCGCCGCCGCCGACCACGACGATTGTGTGGCCCTTAAAAAACGCACCGTCGCAGATGGCACAGTACGACACGCCTTTGCCGGCATATTGGATCTCGCCTGGCACTTCGAGTTTTACCGGCGTTCCGCCTGCGGTGATGATCACGGCGGGGGAGCGATAAATATCGCCATTCTCGATGGTCGTTTCGAAAGTTCCGTCGGCGATTTTTTTCACTTTCTGCACGTCCACGGACGTGCGAATTTCCGCGCCGAATTTCACCGCGTGGCTATTGAACTTCTCAGCGAGCTCCCAGCCGAGAATGTGTTCAAAGCCGATGTAGTCTTCGATGACTTCGGTGTTGAGCAGCTCTCCGCCCGGAAGTCCGCGCTCCAGCACCACCGATTTCAGCATGGACCGCCCGGCGTACATTCCGGCACACATTCCGGCGGGGCCAGCTCCAATAATCACCACTTCATAGTCAAACGTTGGCACGGCGCTTTTTCCTCTCGATTTGATGCCTCAATTTCGTCGAATTGAGGGGGAAATGATACTGGCGAGGCGGAATATTGAGCGAGCGAGATAAATCGCTTGAACTTACGGGGCGGACGGCGGTCAGCGTGAGTAAACGCTGACCGCCG
>JANYBD010000269.1 GCA_025360995.1 Gemmatimonadota bacterium | reverse complement strand
GAAGTCGCCACTCGTGCGCCCGTATGCGCCCGCATCGACAGAAATTGGCGCGGCGAGCTGGCACTGGGACCGCGATGCGATGTATGCCAGTGGCGCACTCACGCTTGGTGATCTCCTTGCTACGGTGCCAGGCGTGAACTTAATGCGCACGGGATTTATCCTCGCGCCGCAAGTCGCCGCATGGTACGGCGATCCTGGCCGCGTGCGGGTGTTTCTCGATGGCGTCGAACTCGATGCCATAAATGTGCGCAATGGTGGTGTTACCGATTTCGCCGTCGTGCCGATGTGGTCGCTCGAAGATGTAAATATTGAGCGTTCGGCGGGTGAACTGCGCGTCCATTTGCGCACCGTTCGCACGCGGAGCACCACGGCATCGACGCGAGCCGATATTCTCACCGGCACAGAAAACCTCAACTTGTATCGCGGGTTTTTTGGCAAGCGATTTGATAATGGCGTGATGCTTCAGCTACTCGGCCAGCAGCAGAGCAGCATTTCGCGCACCGGAATGGATGGAGCCTCGTTCGGCGGGATGGCTCGCATCGGATGGGCGCGAGGCAACTGGAGCGTGGACGGCACGCTGCTGCATCAGAGCGTCGATCGCAATTCCGGTGTTCGCAATGTGGTGACGACACCGGAGATCAATGCGCTCCCCGCGTTTCAGGGAAGCGAGAACCTGACATACCTGCGCGCCGCCTGGCGTGATCCGCAAAACGACGGCCCTTGGGCGCAACTCATCGCCGCGTCGATTTCGGCAGGCGAGAGCCGGGCGAAAAGCAGTTTATTGGGGGCTCAACAGCCGTCGGCTGCTCCAACTGACACGGTAGATACGATGCGGGTGAGCACGCAGTACACGCTTGCCGCCGGCATTACGAAATGGGGACTGAAGTTGAGCAGCACGAATCGGTTCCGATCGATGCAGGGCAAATCGACGTTTTCGCCTGGGGCGCGCGTCGAGTACGAATCGAAGCTGCTGACCGTCTCGGCGTTCGGCGAACGCGGTTCGGATTCGACGACACGCTCTGATGTGCAGGCGCGATTTGCTCCGCTCTCCTGGTTCAATGTGTCCGGGTCCGTGAGCCGGTACGCTCCCAATAGCGGGTCTTCGCGATTGATTACCGCGGCGTCACGTGTGGAGGGAGCCCTCAAGTGGCGCGATCGCTGGGTAGGTGGCGGAATTATCACTCGGGGCGCGAGTACCGTTGCCGCCCCGATTGAACTCGACACCGCCCTGCGGGCCGTTAATGTGGCCGCGTCGACCGGC
This sequence comes from Gemmatimonadota bacterium, assembly GCA_025360995.1. Classification (GTDB taxonomy): domain Bacteria; phylum Gemmatimonadota; class Gemmatimonadetes; order Gemmatimonadales; family Gemmatimonadaceae; genus Fen-1231. Next base: position 18,770 of record JANYBD010000269.1, on the reverse strand, counting down.
ACGATTGTCACGATTCGCGGCCCGCTGCTGCGTGGTTGGTCGCTCGACGTGGATGCGATCAACTGGGCGGCTGCGGATGCCTATCGTCCGCAGACCCAAGCCCGAGCCCGACTCTGGTTCGAATCAAGTTTTCTGGAGAGCTTTCCGCGCGGAAATTTTCATCTTTCCGTGGCCGGCACCTACGAGTATCGGACCGCCGGATATGCTCCGCTTGGCAAGAATTCCATTGGCCAGACGACGGCGGGGGGAAGCGTGATTTCCACGCTCCTGGAAATCCGGATCTCAACTGCGGTAATCTCCTGGCAGTACCGCAATACGACCGGCACGGTCTACGCGACGTACCCGGGGTATGTGATGCCGAGACTGGTGAATACTTATGGGGTCCGATGGGAGTTTTGGAACTGATTAAGCGGTTTTGTCCCCCTCTCCCGGCACCCCGGGTCGCCTTTACAAAGTCGTTGAAAGCCAATAACTTATTAGGCTGACTATGCTCAAAAGTATGACCGGTTTTGGCGCGGCAGACGGCACAGTGGGGTCCACCCGCGTTAGTGTCGAACTGCGCACCGTAAACCATCGCTTTTTTAACCCAAGTCTCAAGCTCCCGTCTGCCCTGACTAAATGGGAAGGCGATGTTCGCGAGGCGCTCCGGAAACGGATCGTCCGCGGGCACGTCACCGTTACGGCGCGAATCGAACGGATCGCCGCAGCCGAGTCGGTGCTTGGGGTCGACGAATTGACGTTCGCCGAAGTGTCGAAGGCGCTGCTCGCGTTGCGCGACCGCCACGGCTTGGGCGGTGAAATCGACGTGCCGACGGTGCTCCGGATGCCGAATGTGATTCGCTCGGCCGGCATTGCCGAGGACGATGTAGAAGGCTCCGTTGAGGAGCTGGTGGCCGTGGTCGAAGCGGCAGCAGCTGAGCTGCTACGGATGCGCGAAGCCGAGGGCGCCCGACTGGCCGACGTGTTGCGCGAACGGATTGACGTGGTTGAACAGGCATTGAAACGCATCGCACTTCGATCGCCGGAACGGGTCGTTGCGCAGCGTGATCGGTTACGGGAAAACGTGAAAGTGCTCGCCGACGGGATCGCCGTGGACGAGCAACGTCTCGCTCAGGAAATCGCCATTCTGGCCGACCGGCTCGACGTTGGAGAAGAACTGGATCGCTTTGCTGCGCACATCGGCGCGTTCTGTGAAGCACTGACGAATAAGGACGACGAAGCGGTCGGTAAGCGGCTCGGGTTCCTGTTGCAGGAAATGCTCCGCGAGGCCAACACGACCGGCAGCAAGGCGAATGATTCGACGATTCAGCGTGATGTCGTTTTGATAAAAGAAGAGCTGGAACGGATCCGTGAGCAGGTGGAGAATCTCGAGTGACCCACTTTCCTGTGGTGCTCTCGGCGCCTTCGGGCGGCGGCAAGACGACCGTGACGCACCGGCTAATGCAGCGGCGGAATGATCTCGGCTACTCCGTGTCGTGTACGACTCGCGCACCACGGGCCGGCGAAGTGAACGACGTGGATTACCACTTTTTGAGCGATGCCGAGTTCATGGCCCGCCGGGATCGTGGTGAGTTGGCCGAATGGGCGGTGGTGCATGGCAAGATGTACGGGACGCTCAAGTCGGCAATGAAGCAGGTGCTCGACAATGGCAAACATGTCATGATGGACATCGACGTACAGGGTGCAGCGCAGGTCGCAACAGCATATCCGTCGGCGGTATTGGTCTTTCTGTTACCACCGTCAGTGGAGGTGCTGGTTGAGAGGCTGAAAGCGCGCAATACCGAGAATGCGGCGGCACTGCTCGAACGGTTAAAGAGTGCACACGCCGAACTGCAGGAAGTTGATGGTTATCATTATGTCGTGGTGAACGATGATCTGGAACGAACGGTGCACCGCGTGTCGGCGGTGATCGACGCCGAAGAAGTCAAACGCAGTCGGGTGCATTTATTAGATCAGCAACTTTCCGGGCTCGTGGCCCGGTTGGAACGCGAAATTTCCGAACTTTCCGCGCGCGCATAGCACACACAGTTCTTTTTATCTTTTTTCAGGACAGACCCATGCGAGTTTTTACACCGAACGAAGTTACCGTGCATGCCACGAATAAGTACCTCGCGATTTTGGTCGCCGCGAAGTACTCGCGTGTGCTCAATGATTTTCCGCGCGACCGCGCGAAGAGCGGCGAGAAGAAGCTGACGACCCGTTCGCTCGAAGATTTGTCGGGCGGCGACATCGAGTATCGCGTGGTTCCGCGGCGCCGGTCCGCGGAATAAGCGGCACGTAGCAGGCACTGCGGAAGCGCAACGGTGCGCCCATTCCACGGGCGGCGAATTCTCCTCGGCGTGACCGGGGGAATCGCGAGTTATAAGACGGCCTGGCTGGCTCGCCTGCTCTCGCAGGCGGGCGCCGAGGTCGATACGGTGATGACGAAGTCCGCCCGTGAGTTCATTGGCGCGGTGACATTCGAAGCGCTGACCGGGCGACCGGTCCATACTGAGTTGGTCGCCGAGGGTTCGGCGCTCGACCACATTCGTTTGGCACAAGCCGCTGAGCTTGTTGTCGTCGCGCCGGCAACGGCGGACTTCCTCGCCCGTGCTGCCGGTGGCCGCAGCGATGATCTGCTCGCAGCGTGTTTGTTGGCGACCAAGGCGCCAGTGCTCCTCGTGCCCGCCATGAACGATATGATGTGGGCGCATCAACAAACCATCGCGAACGTCGCGCATCTGCGTTCGATCGGATACACCGTACTCGATCCTGACACAGGGCCGCTGGCGTCGCCGCAAGAAGGGGCCGGGGCCGGACGCATGCCCGAACCGGACACGATTTTCGCGCAGGTCGGCCGAATGCTCGAGCCGAAGGGTGCGCTAAACGGCAAGCGCGTCGTCGTCACTGCCGGACCGACGCGTGAATCGCTCGATCCGGTGCGCTTTCTTTCGAATTACAGCAGCGGGAAAATGGGTGTGGCGATCGCCGCCGCGGCTTGGCGACGCGGGGCCGAGGTGACGCTCATTGCCGGCCCTCTATCGATCACGCCACCGCTTGGCATGCGTGCACTCGACGTCGAAAGCACCAGCGATATGGCGAACGCCGTGCGCTCAGAACTCTCCACGGCCGACGTGTTGGTCATGGCCGCCGCTCCCGCCGATTTTAAACCGGCGACGGTCGCGGTTGCAAAAATTAAAAAGACCACCCGACCCGAAGCGTTGGCGATAGAGGAAACACCGGACATCCTGAAAAGTACGCGCGATGCCCGTCGTCCAGGCTCGGTGATTGTCGGCTTTGCGCTTGAGACCGATGATGTGATGGCCCATGCAGCGGAAAAACTTCGCGCAAAGGAATTGGATCTGATTGTGGTGAATGACGCGCGTGAACCCGGCGCCGGTTTCGGCGGTGACACCAATCGAGTGACGATCATGGCGCCCAATGCCGAACCCGTGGCGCTGCCGTTGATGAGTAAAGCCGAGGTCGCCGACGCGATCCTCGACCGCGTCGAGGCGTTGCTCGGTGGACGCTAGGGATCGGCTACGGCAGTATTTCGAACAGCGGCGGGAACTCGGCGAGAGTGAATTCATCCTTGATGGGATGAGCGTCGAGGACGCGCTTCGCGCAATAGGGATGCAGGGAGCGCTACCGGATCCACAGGCTCCTGCGGAACAGGCAGAACGCCCCGCCGGACCCGCCAGCGCTGCCCGAGCTGCTGCAGAGAAAGCCGGTGAGTCTGGGGACTGGCGTGCCGCGCTCCGGTCAGTGGGCGCCGACGCGCCATCGGCGCCAGTCGTCGAAAAAATCGGCCGGTATGAAATGCCGTCGGCCGAATCCACGGGTGAAGCTCAGGCGGCGCACGCGGATGCCAAACCGGGGCTGAGCATCGGTGGCGGTGCGACCAGCGGGCGAGCCGATTTGACCACTATCGAAGCGGTGGCCAAAGCCATCGCCGGATGCAAGGCCTGCTCCCTGTATGAAAGCGCTACCCACCCGGTTCCGGGAGAAGGAAACCCGAACGCGGGATTTGTCATCGTGGGGGAAGCGCCGGGAGAGAAGGAGGATGAGTCGGGGCGCCCCTTCGTGGGTCAGTCCGGTCAACTCCTCGAAAAGATCCTTGGCGCAATCAATTTCAAGCGTGAAGATGTCTTTATTTGTAATGTTTTGAAGCATCGGCCACCCGGGAACCGTAATCCGGCTCCCGACGAGATTAAGGCGTGTAGCCCGTTCCTGCTTCGACAGCTCGAACTGCTCAGGCCGAAGGTGATTCTTGCCCTCGGGACCTTTGCGAGCCAGACTCTCCTGCAGACAACGACGCCGATCGGTAAATTACGCGGACAGGTACACCGGTTCTACGGGGTGCCACTGATCGTCACCTATCACCCCGCAGCGCTTCTCCGCAATCCGTCGTGGAAGCGCCCCACTTGGGAAGATGTCCAGCTTGCCCGTAGAGTATTCGATAGCGCCAGCAGCAACAGCGGCGCGTGATCCGTTTCGTGACCGTCGCCCTCCCTATTCGGAGGACGCGGAGCAAGCCGTGCTCGGAGCAATGCTGCTCGATGGCGACGCTATCGTGCGCGCCGTGGAACTCGTCGACGAGACGATGTTCTATCGCGAAGGCCACCGCAAAATTTTCCGGGCGATGCTTGCCTTGCATCAAGGTGGTGCCGTTGTCGATCCTCTGACTCTTGCCGAAGAACTCGATCGCACGAGTTCGTTGGCCGCGGCAGGCGGCAAAGACTATATCGGCATTCTGCTCTATGTCGTGCCCACGGCGGCAAACGTCGAGTACCATCTAAAAATCGTCAAGGAAAAAGCGCTTCGCCGACGGCTCATTGAAGTTGCGCAGGGTCTGGTGACCGAGGCGCATGAATCGCCGAGCGATGCGGCGGAGCTGATAGATCTCGCCGAACACCGGATTTTTCAGGTCAGTCAGCAGCGCGGATCCGATGGGTTCACGCGTATCAAAGAACTGCTCTGGCCGGCGATGGAGCGCATTGAATCACTGCGCGAAGGCGGGCCCCTTACCGGTATTCCGAGCGGATTCACCGATCTCGACAAAATCACGCTTGGCTTTCAGCCGGCCGATCTCGTCATCATCGCGGCTCGACCGTCGATGGGCAAAACGGCGTTCGTACTGAACATCGCGCAATACGCCGCTGTCGAGAGCAATATTGCGACGGCGATCTTTTCGCTGGAAATGAGTAAAGAGTCTCTTGTGATGCGTATGCTCGCCTCCGAAGGATTCATCGATGCCCAGCGCCTACGCTCGGGCAAACTCACCAGTCAGGATCATTCCAACCTGGCGAAGGCCGCCGCATTGCTTGGACAGGCACCCATCTGGATTGACGATACGCCCGGGCTCACGTTGCTCGAGATTCGCTCGCGGGCGCGTCGGTTGAAGTCGACCGCGGATATCAAAATGGTGATTGTCGATTACCTGCAGCTTATTGCCGGCCCGCCGGGAGTCGAGAACCGCCAGCAGGAAATCTCACAGATTTCGCGCTCGTTGAAGATTCTGGCGAAAGAACTCGGTGTGCCGGTATTGGCCCTGTCGCAGCTCTCGCGAGCGCCCGAACAGCGCACGGGCGACAACAAACGGCCGCAGCTCTCCGACTTGCGTGAGTCGGGGGCGATTGAGCAGGACGCTGATGTTGTGATGTTCATTTATCGCCCGGAGATGTACGACCGGCCAGTCGATGACAACGGCAAAGCCGTCACGCAGTCCGATGGCACACCGATCGAAGGGCTTGCCGAAGTGATCATCGGCAAGCAGCGCAATGGTCCGACGGGGCTCGTGAAACTCAACTTCGCCAAACAGTTCACTCGTTTCCAGAACTGGACCGCCCGCACACCGGGTTGAGGAAAAAGCGATGAGCGCGCGGCTGAAGTCTGTGTACCGCTGCACCAACTGCGGTGCCGACTATCCCAAGTGGGCAGGGAAGTGCGAAGTCTGCGGCGAGTGGAATACGCTGGTCGAGGAACTCGCGGCGCCCAAGACGGCGTCCTCTGGTGCGGCGCGGCGTAGGGCCGGCATCGCGGCCATGGGAAGTGGTGGCCGGGTGGCCGCCACCCCTCATATTCGGGACGTCGTAGGCGCCGAAGATCATCGCCTGAGTACCGGGCTCGATGAATTCGATTTTGTGCTCGGCGGTGGAGTGGTCCCGGGGTCGATGGTGCTCGTTGGTGGCGAGCCCGGCATCGGGAAGTCCACAATTTTATTGCAGGTCGCGGCGCAGCTCGAGGCTCGCGGATCGCGCACGCTCTATGTATCGGGCGAAGAGTCACCGCTGCAAGTGAAGCTCCGTGCCGATCGCCTGGGCGGTCACGCCGGCGACGTGGAACTGCTCGGCGAGACGCTGCTGGAAACTATTCTCGCCACTGGCAGCGAACGCGCGCCAGCGGTGATGATCGTGGATTCGATCCAGACCGTGTTCACCGGTGATCTTGAGGGCGCCCCGGGAAATGTGGGCCAGGTGCGTGAGTGCGCGGCCCGGCTGATGCGCTATGCAAAAGAAAGCGGTACGGCGGTGTTCGTCGTTGGCCACGTCACGAAAGACGGTGGCATCGCCGGCCCAAAAACACTCGAGCACATCGTCGACACAGTACTCTACTTCGAAGGTGAGGGATCGCTCGACTATCGGGTGCTACGGGCCACCAAGAACCGTTTTGGGTCGGTGGACGAGATCGGTGTGTTCCGGATGACGGAGCAAGGACTGTTGCCGGTGGAGAATCCGTCGGCGCTTTTCCTCGGCGACCGCGAAAAACATCACGCCTCCGGCAGCGCGGTGAGCGCGACGCTCGAAGGCTCACGTCCGATCCTTATCGAAGTTCAGGCACTCGCCGTGAAGGCGGGTTTCGGCACGCCGCAGCGTGTGGCGACGGGTTTCGATGGCCGCCGCTTGGCACTCTTGCTCGCCGTTCTCGACAAACGTGCCGGACTCTCGTTCGCGCAGCTCGATGTATTTCTCAACGTGGTCGGTGGAGTCCGGATGCAAGAACCGGCCGGCGATCTCGCCGTCGCGGCGGCACTGGCCTCAAGCGTGTACGACAAAGCGCTCCCTGCAGATGCCGTATTTATTGGCGAGATCGGACTTGGCGGTGAGATCCGTGCCGTGAGCCAGATCGAGCGCCGCATTGCCGAAGCGGAAAAGATGGGAATGCAGGTCGCATATGTGGGCGAACGCAGTGTGCCGAAGCGCGCCCCGCGGGCGATCCGCGTCGAAGGGGTTCGCGATATCACCACACTTTTTCGTGGACTGTTTCGATGACCGTGCGCGATGTTGGTGTAATAATCGTCGCGGCAGGTTCCAGTACGCGTGCGCCGGGCGAGAGCGGGGCCGAACTCAAGCAGTTGCGTTGGGTGGCCGGCAAGCCGATGCTCCTGCATTCCCTGCAGACATTTCAGGCGCGTCCGGATGTTGCGATGGTCGTGTGCGTAGTGCCGCAACGCTATGCCGGCGATCCGCCTCCGTGGCTCTTTCAGTGCGACATCGAGCGAATGCTCATCTCGGTTGGCGGCAAAACGCGAGGCGAATCGGTGCAGAACGGACTCGAAGATCTCACGTCGGCGTGCCAGATCGTGCTGATCCACGACGCCGCGCGTCCACTCGTGACGCCAGAGATGATCGATCGGGTTGTCGCCGAAGCCAGAAAAGGCCATGGGGCAATTGCGGCGCTCCCCGTGACGGACACTCTCAAAGAAGTCGACGCTGACGGCCGGATTGTCCGCACTGTCGATCGGACAAACCTTTGGCGCGCGCAAACGCCGCAAGGTTTTCCACGGCAGCTGATCGTTCGCGCCCACGCGGATGCAAGCGCTGCCCATGTGACTGCGACCGATGATGCCGCACTGCTCGAGCGCCTCGGACTTCCCGTGGTTGTCGTCCGTGGCAGCGAGCGCGCCATGAAAGTTACCGAGGAGGGAGATTTCGTTCGTGCCGAAGCGCTGTTCCCGCTTGCGGAATGAATCGCGAGCCAACGGCTATCCCATTTTGGTCCGCACCCGAAGTCGAAGCGTCGTTGCGTGGTACGCTCGCGCATCTCGAGCGGAACGGCGTACTGGCCTATCCCACGGAAACGGTGTACGGCTTTGGTGGCCTGATCGATTCGGCGAGCGTGGCAAAACTCGTCGCTCTCAAAAAGCGCCCTGATGGCAAGCCGTTCCTGTTGCTCATTTCCGATACCACAATGATCGACCGGCTCGACCTGCAGCTCTCGCGCGCTGCGTCCATGCTCGCGGCGCGCTTCTGGCCGGGCCCGCTGACGCTCGTACTTGGCGGCGGGGAGCGCCGAGTGGCGGCGCGGCTCCGCGGGCCCGAGGGGGGTATCGCGGTGCGTTGGACTCCGCATCCGGGACTGCAACGTCTGATTTCTGCGATTGGCGATCCGCTGACCTCTACCAGCGCCAATCTTCCGGGCAGCCCGCCGGCCATGCGCGCCGGTGATATTCTGACGCAGTGGCCGAGTGCCGTGGCGAGTGGACAGTTGCGTGTGCTCGACGGTGGGACGCTCAAGCCTTCGGCACCCTCGACCGTTGTAGACTGTACCGCGCGGCGCCCCCGTGTCATTCGGCCCGGAGCAATCCCGTCGGAACTGCTCCGCGAAGCTGTTCCCGATCTCGTTGGGGATCAATAGCGTGCAACTACTTTTTGTCTGTACCGGGAACACTTGTCGCAGCGCACTGGCGGTGGCAATTACGGACCAGCTTATTGAAGTTCGCGGAATCGGTACCGTGAAGGCCGTCAGCGCCGGGACCAGCGCGTGGGACGGTGCCGCTGCGTCGGATGGCGCCATGCTCGTCGGACTGGAACGGAAGCTCGATCTCAGCGAACATCGGTCGCGTCAACTCACACCGGACATCATCACCGAAGCGACGTTGATTTTGGCGATGGGGCCACATCATCTCGAACGTATCAACGCTCTTGGTGGTGGAGACAAGGCGCATTTACTGAGCGACTTTGCGGAACATTCGTCAGAGGGAAGGGCAATCGAAGATCCATTCGGGGGCGGCCTCGACCTGTATCGTACCACGGCCGATGAACTTGAGCGCAAAATTGGTCTGGTACTCGATCGAATTACGGCCGAGCCCGCACCCGGTCCCGCGTAGTGGAACTCCCGGGCCGACTGGTGCTGCTCGGACATCCGGTCAGTCATTCGCTCTCGCCGGTGTTTCAAAATGCCGCATTGCGCAGTGCCGGAATTCCACTGACATATGAAACGCTCGATGTCACGGCCGGGAAACTCGGAACGGTCGCTGGCCTTCTTCGCGATGCCCGCGCGTCCGGCAATATCACGGTTCCGCATAAGGAGGCATTTGCGGAGTTGTGCGCGCGATGCAGTCCGGTCGCCGAACGTGCTGGCGCTGTAAACACTTTTTGGACAGAAGAGAATCAACTGATTGGCGACAATACCGATGTCGGTGGTTTTGATGCCGCTATCCGTCGGCATTTTGGCGCGCCCGCAGCGAATAGGATGGTTGCCGTGCTCGGGGCGGGCGGTGCGGCGGCCGCAGTATTGACAGCGATAGAACGATGGGACGGCGCACGCGTGCAGCTGTATGGTCGCTCGCGAGCGCGCGCGAATGCGCTGGCCGCACGATTCTCCCGCTTCACTACGGCGGTCGCTTCGGTGAGGGCAGCCGTCGAATACGCATCGCTGGTGATCAATGCGACGCCAGTTGGTTTACACGGCGAAGACTATCCGATTGATCCGTCGAGTTTAGCTCCGAATACTGACGCGTTCGATTTGACGTACCGTCGCACAGAGACCCCGTGGGTGCTCGCCTGTCGCGCCCGCGGCCTTCGCGCCGCAGACGGGCTGTCAATGGTCGTTGAGCAAGGCGCACTCGCGTTTGAACGTTGGTTTGGTGTGATCCCCGACCGGACGGTGATGTGGAAGGCCGTGGGACGCTGACGTCCGCGGCATTTTCGTTTCTCGATTTCGTGTTGCCACGCAGTTGCGCGGCGTGCGAGCGGGCAATGAGCGCGGGGGATCACGGCGTCATTTGCGGAACGTGTTGGGCGCGATTACCGATGCTACCACATCCGCAATGTGCGCGTTGCGGTCACCCCACCCAAGGACGTCGCTGTCGCTTTTGCGAGTTGCTCCCGCCGTTTATCCGGTCGGTTCGGTCGGTATGCTGGGTGCCGCACGAGGTCTCGAGCGGCGTGGTGCAGGCCCTCAAATATCATGAGTGGCAACGTGCCGCGGCGGGGATTGCCGAACGTATCGCCCGACTCGCCTGGCCCATGGACGTTGTCTCGGAACGAGCCGCGCTCGTGCCTGTACCACTGGCACAGGTGCGCGAACGTGAGCGCGGGTTCAATCAGGCGCAGCTGATCGCCGACGCACTCGCATTGCACTGGGGCATTCCCGTCTGGAGTCAGCTGTTAGTGCGAAAGCGCGCAACCGAGACGCAAACCCGGTTGACTCCGGGAGAACGATCCGCGAACGTTCATCGCGCCTTCAGTGTTTGCGACGGCATGTTGGAGTCGGTGCGTGGTCGTCATCTCATGCTCGTCGACGATGTCATCACCACCGGTGCCACACTCAATGCGTGTGCTTCCGTGCTGTTCGATGCCGGCGCGCGCACGATCAGCTATGCCACGTTTGGAAGGGCCCGCGCAAGCGGTGACAAATAGTACCGACACTGACCGCCAGATACTCAAGAAGTGTTCATTCTCTTGCACTCACCATGACTCTCAAAGTTGGCATTAACGGCTTCGGCCGCATCGGTCGCCAGGTGATTCGCGCCGCGAAGGAATCCGGCGCCGCACTCGATTTTGTCGCCGTCAACGACCTGACCGACACCAAAACTCTGGCCCACCTCTTTAAATACGATTCCATCCACGGCACTTATCACGGCAATGTGTCGTGCGTGGACGACGCCATAGTGATCGATGGGCATTCCATCAAGGTGTTTAAACACAAAGATCCGTCACTCCTGCCGTGGAAAGCGCTCGGCGTCGACGTCGTGATTGAATCGACTGGACACTTCACCAATGCGGACGATGCGCGGAAGCACATCGCGGCTGGCGCGAAGAAAGTGATTATTTCCGCGCCGGCCAAGGGGGAAGATCTCACGGTCGTGCTCGGCGTCAACGACAATAAGTACGACCCCGCCAAGCACCATATCATCTCCAACGCGTCGTGCACGACGAACTGTCTCGCGCCGATGGTAAAAGTGATTCGCGATGCGTTTGGATTTACGCACGCGTCCATGGTCACGATTCATTCGTACACGAATGATCAAAGCGTGCTCGACATGCCGCATAAAGATTTGCGGCGCGCTCGCGCCGCCGCACTGTCGATGATTCCGACAACGACCGGTGCGGCGAAAGCCACGGCATTGGTCATTCCGGAAGTGAAGGGAAAGATTGATGGCATCGCTATCCGGGTACCGACGCCCGATGTGTCACTCACGCAGCTCGCGGTTGTGGTGGAGAAACGCACGACCGTTGCTGAGGTGAATGCCGCTTTTAAAGCGGCGGCTGATGGCCCGCTGAAACACATTCTGCAATACACCGAAGAAGAGCTGGTCTCCATTGATTACGTGGGCAATGCCCATTCGTGCATTCTCGACTCCAAGAGCACGAACGTAGTGGACGGCACGTTGGTGAACTTGTCCGGTTGGTACGACAACGAGTGGGGCTATGCGTCGCGGTGCGTTGACCTGGCGCTGCATATCGGAAAACTGCTCTAAGCAACGGGAATGTTGCCAAGCGAGATGGGCTACGCGTGAGCAAACGCACCGTGCTCGACCTGACTCCCGCGGAGGTGACAGGGAAGCGGGCACTTGTTCGCGTGGATTTTAACGTCCCGCTGGATGGCGACCGCATTGCGGATGACACGCGCATCCGCGCGGCCGTGCCAACATTGCAAACGTTGATTAAGCTTGGCGCGCGGATTGTTATTCTTTCACACCTGGGCCGTCCCAAAGCGAAGCCAGAACCGAAATACTCACTCGCCCCGACGGCGAAGCGTCTTGGTGAGTTGCTGTCACGTCCCGTGCAGTTCCTGGGCGAGACCGATACGGACACGGCAGTAGCCGCGACGAAGGCGCTGCAGAATGGAGATGTGCTCGTGCTGGAGAACACCCGGTTCCTAGTGGGTGAAGAAAAGAACGACGCGGCCCTCTCCAAAGCATTTGCTCGTCTCGGAGACTTGTATGTGAACGATGCGTTTGGCACCGCACATCGCGCCCATAGTTCTACTGCTGGCGTCGCCGCGTTCCTCCGGCCCGCCGTGGCTGGCCTCTTAATGCAGCGCGAACTCGAATACCTCGGCGATGCACTCGAAAAGCCGAAACGCCCGTTCATTGCGATTCTCGGCGGCTCGAAAATCTCCGGCAAGATTGACGTCATTGAAGCATTGCTGCCGAAAGTCGATGGCCTTCTGATTGGCGGCGCGATGGCTTGCACTTTTTACAAAGCCATGGGCTTCGAGACCGGAACGTCGCTCGTCGAATCTGAACGTGTTGAGATGGCAGCTGATCTTTCGGAACGCGCCGGATTCCGGTTGACTCTACCGCACGACGCAATGGTCGCACCGTCTATTGCGGAGGCGTCCAAAGCGCATGCCGTGAAACGTGATGCCATTCCGCCGCAGGAAGCGATGCTGGATATCGGGCCCGATTCTGCCGCCTCGTTCGCGCGTGCCATACTCAGCGCAAAGACGATCATATGGAATGGGCCGATGGGCGTATTTGAAACGCCACCGCTCGACGCTGGCACGCTCGCCGTGGCGCAGGCGATGGCGCAGGCCACGGCAAAGGGCGCAACCACGATTGTCGGTGGCGGCGATTCCGCTGCAGCAGTCGAGCAGGCCGGTCTTACGAAGCTTATGAGCCACGTTTCCACAGGCGGTGGCGCGTCGCTAGAGTTCCTCGAGGGGAAATCACTCCCCGGCGTGGACGCACTCGATGACAAGGCAGGCACGTGAAGCATCCGATATTCGCCGCCAACTGGAAAATGAATCAGGGGCCCGCTGACGCACTGGCATTCATGCGGCAGTTCCTCGCCCAGTATCCGCGCCAACAAGACAGGAGCGTGCTGATTTTCCCGAGCGCGCTTTCGCTCTCTGCGGTAACCGGTGCCCTGAGCGATCGGCCGGACATTCAGGTCGGCGTGCAAAACATTCATTGGGCTGACACTGGCGCCTACACGGGTGAGAACTCGGCAGCAATCGCTCGTGGAGCCGGCGCTCGCTACGTGCTCATTGGCCATTCCGAACGTCGTCACGTGTTTGGCGAGACCGACGAAGAGACCGGGAAGAAAGCTGCCGCCGCCGAACGCGCGGGTCTGACGTCGATGATATGTATTGGCGAGACATTGGCGCAACGCGAGGCCGGCGACACTAGTACGGTGGTGCTACGACAACTCCGTGCGGCGTGTGCACTGCTCACGGCCCATCAAATTGCCGGGTCTTTGGTCGCGTATGAGCCGGTGTGGGCGATTGGCAGCGGTAAAACGGCGACTCCTGAGGATGCGAGCATCGTGCACGCGGCAATTCGGAGTGAACTTCGATCGCTCACTGAGGAACGTGGCGAAGGAGTCCCTATTCTGTACGGCGGAAGTGTCAGCAAGGGGAACGCCGTGTCGCTCTTGGCCGCTCCTGATGTGGACGGCTTACTTGTGGGCGGCGCCAGCCTCGACCCTGACGGTTGGTCCGCCATCTGCCGCACTTGATTGGCAAGGATAAGTCTGCTATTCTTAGAGGCTTACCTCTCCAGACCCGACTCCGAAATGTTTTATAAGTTCCTGCTCATTATTCTGATCATCGACGCGCTGATTCTGGTCGCGGCCATCCTGCTGCAAAGCGGTAAGGGCGGCGGACTTGCCGCGAGCTTTGGTGGCGCGTCGTCGTCTACTGACTCGCTGATGGGTACCCGACAGGCTGGCAATTTATTGACGAAGGCGAGCTGGTGGTGTGGCGGAATTTTTATTGGACTCGCATTCATCCTCCAGATCTACGCAAGCAAGGGCAGTGCGCCAACGTCGGTGCTGGATAAATCGTTCAACGCGCCGAAGACCGCACCGCGCACGCAGAGTTCAGTTCCTGCAGGTGCTGCACCCGTTACGCCAGCTCCGGCGTCGCCATTGCAGCCAATCCCGGCGCCAGTCACGAAGAAGCCCTGACCAGCACGGTGATGACCATGCTCCAAGCAGCACCGGGGTTCCTCCTCCTCGAGGATGGAACCCTTTTTCACGGCCATTTGCGTGCACCGCTTGCCGCGCCAGCTGTGGCGGAGGTGGTATTCACGACCGGCATGAGCGGTTATCAAGAGACGTTTACAGACCCGTCATTCCGTGGTCAGATCGTTGTGATGACCTCGCCGATGATCGGGAACTACGGCATTAACTCCGATGATCCTGAATCTGCCCGCCCGCAGGTTAGCGGCGTGGTGGTTCGTGAGCTGTCGGCCAGTTACTCAAACTGGAGAGCAACAGGGGATCTGGGATCATATCTCCAAGCCTCGCAAATACCTGTCCTGTATGACATTGACACCCGTCGCCTCACGCGTCACTTGAGGACTGTCGGGGTGCTTCGTGGTGTTATTGGCGCCGGTGAACAACCAACGGCTGAAGCCAAATCGACGCTCGAAGCCTGTGAATCGATGTCCGGCCTGGACCTCGCGTCAAGAGTCACCACATCGGCACCGTTTAGCTGGGGGAAGCCCGGCGCTGCATACCATATCGTCGCGTACGACTACGGGATCAAGCACAATATTTTGCGGCTATTCGAAGAACGGGATTGCCGCGTGACGGTAGTACCATCGTCCACCTCGGCAGCGGACGTTCTTGCGCTCAAACCCGATGGCGTATTTTTGTCGAATGGTCCTGGTGATCCCGAGGCCGTGGATTACGCACCCCCGACAATCAAGACGCTCGCCGAGAGCGGAGTGCCGATGTTTGGGATCTGCCTGGGGCACCAGCTCATCGCGCTCACCTTCGGGGGGCGGACATTCAAGCTTCCGTACGGGCACCGCGGGGGCAATCATCCGGTGAAGGAGCTTTCGACGGGAAAGGTCTTTATCACGTCGCAAAATCACGGGTTTGCAGTCGAGGGGAGCGAATCTGGTGTGTCTGGCGCGCCGGCGCTGCAAGTGACCCACGTGAATCTCAACGACGGCTCACTGGAAGGTCTTAAGCACAGGTCCTTGCCTGTATTTGCGGTGCAATATCACCCCGAAGCGGCGCCTGGACCCCACGATGCGAGATCGCTATTTGATGATTTTATGGGTGCGATCAAAGCCTCATAGCTTGACACCCCAATAGGTAACATCCTATACTGGATACACTTACGGCGGTTCCGCCGGTGTCCTATGCGAGGGTTGAATGACCAAAGCCGATCTCGTCGAGCTCGTTACCGAGTCGATTGCCCAGACCTCGGGACCGATGATTTCCAAAAAAGATTGCGCGCGGGTCGTGGATTCATTCCTGGACTCCATCAAAGACGCGTTGAAAGATCAGAAGAACATTGAAGTTAGGGGTTTTGGTACCTTCAAAATTCGTCAACGCAAAACGCGAATGGCGCGCAACCCGCGCACGGGTGCGCCGGTAGAAGTTTCTGCACGTCCCGTGCCCGTATTCAAGCCGTCGAAAGAACTTCGGGCTCTGGTCGCCGACATCGATATCTCGGAACTCACGGACGCATAAAGGCTTAGCTATCAACCCGGTCAAAAATCAGTTTAAGGTTTTGCTATTTGCGTCATACGCCGACGCCTTGGGTGCGTCGGAACTCCAGCTCTCGCTCAGCGATGGAGCTACGGTGGCAGATGTACTTGCACAAGTGAAAGCGCTCGCCGTCGGTCACGCACTGCCGCCGGCACCGCTGGTCGCTGTCAACCAGCGTTATGCCGGCCCTAACGTTCGCATAAACGCTGGCGATGAAGTGGCAATCATTCCACCGGTAGCGGGCGGCTAATGCGGACCGCCATTGTCACCCACGTCATTGATCCGTCGGCGCTGCTCACTGAAGTTGCCAGCAATGCCCATGGTGCCACCTCGCTCTTTGTCGGTACGGTCCGCGAGGTCAACGATGGACGCGCGGTGACCGGAATGGAATACACGGCGTACGAGTCCATGGCGGCTGCAGAAATGGAGCGCATTGCCAGTGAGGCGTTCGCCCTGTTCGCGACCAGCGCGCTGGTCGTGGAACATCGCATCGGCACGCTGGCACTCGGCGACGTGAGTGTAGCGATTGCCGTGGCTCACGCTCACCGCGCACCGGCGCTCGATGCGACGCGATATGTGATTGAACAGCTGAAAATGCGCGTCCCGATATGGAAGCGCGAACACTACTCGGATGGTACGCGTGAGTGGATCGATCCGACCGCGGCTAACGCGGTGGTAGCTCCATGAAAGATCAATTCGGCCGCGGAATAGAATACCTCCGCATCTCGGTGACCGATCGCTGCAATTTTCGCTGCGTCTATTGCATGCCGGAACACGGACTCGATTGGCTCCCGAAAACAGATATACTTTCGTACGAAGAAATCACCGAGGTGGTGCGGCAACTTGCTCCACTGGGGTTGCGGCGCCTTCGCATTACAGGTGGCGAACCGACCATTCGTCCCGAGCTGACATCGCTGATTCGCATGCTCAAGGCCATTCCGGATATTGAGGACATTGCCCTTTCGACCAACGGTGTAAAACTTCCGGAGCTGGCCGCGCCGCTCCGTGCGGCCGGCCTCGACCGGGTGAATATCAGCGCCGACTCGTTGCGCCCGGAGCGCATCGCGCAAATTGCCCGACGGAACTTTGCGTTTCATCCTGTGGACGCGGCGCGGGCGGCATCGGCGGCCGGACTTGATCCGGTAAAAATGAATGTCGTCGTTATGCGCGGCATCAATGATGACGAGATCGAAGATTTCGCTCGTCTCACGCTTGAAAATCCGTGGCATGTCCGGTTTATCGAACTGATGCCGGTGGGCGATATGGCGAATCTCACCTTCGAACACGTCGTACCGAGCGATGAACTGCTTGCCCGTATCTCGACGATTGGGGCACTGACGCCGTCTGCAGGTCCGGCGAAAGGCAACGGGCCGGCGGCGTATCATCGTCTCGCGGGAGCGGCAGGGACGATTGGCGTGATCACTCCGATGAGCCACACCTATTGCGGCACGTGCAATCGCGTGCGGCTTACGGCGGATGGTCGCCTGCGCACCTGCCTCTACGGCGACCATGAAGTGAACCTGCGTGACCCGTTGCGGGCGGGCGATCCGTTGGAGCCGCTCTTTATCAAAGCGTTGGCGGAAAAGCCGAAGGAACACAACCTCTTGCAGATGCAGGTCGGTGGCCTACGTGCGTTATCCCAAGTGGGCGGCTAACAATCGGTATATAGAGGCAGTGGCTCGGTCGACTCACAACCTGTTATTGACTCGCGACTGCGATATCTTTCAGGGGTGCGGAGAAACAACAAATTCCACCTCCAGATTCACATACAAGACAATGGTCAATAAGATCACCGTCGTAGGCGCTGGAAATGTCGGTGCCACTGCCGCGCAGCGCATCGCCGAAAAAGAGCTGGCCCGTACTGTCGTGATGGTCGATGTTGCCGACGGTGTGCCACAGGGCAAGGGACTCGACCAATGGGAATCGGCGCCCATCGAAGGATTTGATTCCCGTGTAGTCGGCACGAATGGTTACGACGAGACCGCCGGTTCGGACATCGTCGTCATCACGGCTGGCATCGCCCGGAAGCCAGGGATGAGCCGCGACGATTTGCTCAATACCAACGCCGGCATCGTGAAGTCGGTTTCGGAACAGATCGCCCGGAGCTCGCCGAACGCGATCATCATTGTCGTCAGCAACCCGCTCGATGTGATGTGCTATGTCGCCAAGCACGTCACCGGCTTCCCGCGTGAACGCGTGATTGGTATGGCAGGCGTACTCGACACGGCGCGGTATCGTTCGTTCATCGCGTTGGAACTCAACGTCTCTGTGAAAGACATCCAGGCGATGGTGCTGGGTGGCCACGGCGATACGATGGTTCCGCTGATTTCCTACACGACCGTGAGCGGCATTCCAGTCACGCAGTTAATGAAGCGCGATAAACTCGACGCGATAGTTGATCGAGCCCGGAACGGCGGCGCCGAAATCGTGAAGTTCCTGAAGACCGGTTCGGCGTACTACGCGCCATCTTCGGGTGCGGTGCAGATGGTCGAAGCCATCGTGCTCGATCAGAAACGGATTCTGCCGTGCTCCGCGTGGCTCGATGGTGAATACGGGATGAAGGGGTTGTTCCTCGGCGTGCCAGTCAAGCTGGGCCGCAACGGCATGGAACAGATCCTCGAGATCGAACTAACGGCCGACGAAAAGGCCGCACTCGCCAAGAGCGCCGAAGCGGTGCGCGAGCCGATGTCCGTGATCAAGCTCTAGACATATGCAACGGCTGTCAGCGTTCTGGGATTCAACCGTCGGCAAAAAGATTGTCATGGGGCTCACGGGGATCGTTCTCGTGAGCTTTGTGCTTGTGCACATGGCGGGCAATCTCCAGATCTTCCTTGGGCCCGACAAGTTCAATGGCTACTCGCGCTTTTTGCAGCACGACATTATCGAGCTGACGTGGCTCTTGCGTGCCGGGTTGCTCGTGTCTGTCATACTGCATGTCACGTCCGCCATACAACTGACGTTGCGGAATCGCGCGGCGCGGCCAGTGGCGTATGTGAAGTATGAGCCGCAGGTCTCCACATGGGCGTCGCAGACGATGCGGTGGGGCGGATTTTATTTACTCGCCTTCATTCCATATCACCTGATGCACTTCACGTTAGGGTGGGTGCATCCGGC
>JANYBD010000231.1 GCA_025360995.1 Gemmatimonadota bacterium | reverse complement strand
ACCGCACCGGCAATGGTCGCGGTGCTCACAGCAAACTTTTCCAGTGGATTCGTGAGAAGTCCGGCCGGCGGCGTCGCTCCACTTCGGCCAATGAGATCCACCATCGCCTGCTCCGACGGATAGCGGGCGAGGTCGCGCCGGGCTGCCTTGAATGCGTCGGTTACATCGGTGCGGGTTCCGAAAAGCAATTCTCGAACATTCGTGCACGACGACTGGGAGAGCAGATGCAAACTCTCGTACCGCTCGGCGCGGCGCAGCGCAGGATTCGCCGATTTGGCGATCAGCGCCTGCCGAATTCCGTCCCGTGAGAAAACACTGGTAAATGGATCGTACACGGTGGTGGGAGTCGTAAACTCGCTCACGGTCGGGTTAAGTGGTGCCGCGCTCGCGCGAGGATCACCGGTAATCAGGTAGAACCGCCGCAGCGCATCGCGGCCGATTCCTACATTTACGGTGCCAATCAGCTGTTCGAGAAGGGTCACGCCATTGTCAATCTCGGCGAATCCGACTGAGATGATAGACCGCAGGATGGTCTCCGCAGAATCGCGCTGGCCAATGGCCATGTGATATGCGGCCCGCGAGACCGCGGCATACGACATTTCTTTTGTGCCGGCGAAGCTCGGGGACGGCATCTGTCGTAGTGTCGCGCCCGGCGCGAACGGAATGATAAACCGACCGCCAATGAAATCGACAGCTTGAGCGCGTGCAAGCAAGTCGAACTCACGCCAGACGGGCGCTGTTGACAAGGTCCGCAGGAATTCCATTTCCTTTGGAGTGAAGCCGTGGGCCACGGCTTCGAGGATTTTCTCGTTCGCCGGACCGTGAAAACTGTGAGGGCGGGCGGTCGGAAACATCTCATTGGTAAGCAGCGCACTGCTCCAAGTCGCCTCGGGGCGCGATGCGATGTGCGGCGACGGGAAAGTGACGTCCGCGTAATTCGGCTGCAACGCATTGAAGGCGCGCCCCGCCTGTATCGGTGTAATGGAGGGATCGTATGCCAGTGCAAACGGCCGCGAAGTTTCTGCCCGTTCAATTTTTGGGCGGACATTGCGGCCAGCAGCAGAGCTCCACAGGTCGTCACCATTGACAGCAACGATTGTGATCGGAACCAATGCCATGAGCGCCACGGCGATCGCGGCATCACGAACGATACGCAGTCCAAATCCCAGCCAGGAACGCTTGGTAGGCGCGGGTGCATCGGTGGTGCGGGGAGCGTACGTGCCGGAGTGAACGGGGAGTTGTGCTTCTTCGCGTACGTCGCTCCAGCCGGCGGCACGCGCTTCGTTCGAATCAACGCGGGCTCGAATCATTCGTTACACCGGTGTGGGTTCACTTTGACGCGGAAATCGAAGACGCGCTTCGACTTCTTCCTGCGCCGCGATCAACCGCTCGACTTCGGCAGACACTTCTACGGCCAGTCCGATATGTGTGGTCAGCCCTTCTACAGTCGCCGAGCCAGCGTGCAGACGCAGGAGATTCATCCGAATGGTCTCGAGCGCGCCAACCGCGTCGCCAAGTTTGTCGTGCACGAGATCGCGCTCTTCGCGCAGCGACTCGTAGTCTTCCGTGACCGCAGCAGTACCCGCCTCGCTCAGCACTTCGTGCAGGTCGTCGTAGCGCGCCCTGAGCGTTTGCGCATCGCGCTGGAGGCGGTGTAACAGGGCTGGCAGGTCGCCGAGCGCTTGCCGCGATTCTTTCGGGAGATTTTCAAAAAGTTGTTCCGCCGCCATGCCGAGCGAAAGTTCGGTGGCGCGATGCGTCATCGCTGGTCCAATCGGCTGGTTGCCGCGGAGCTTGCGTGCCAGTGCGAAAGCAAACTTGCCGATGCGGCCCATCCATATGCGCGCCCAAAATTCTGTGTCTACATCGCGCCGCAACTGGATCAATCCGACATACAGCACGCCGGAGAGCACGGCGATAGCCAAGCACGCCATAACAGCAGGCACGGCAGACATCGCCAAATCAATTGCCGCACCTTTTTGGCCCACCACCAATACACGAAGTAGCACGATTTCCACGGGTATCGCGACCGCCGTGAACGAAGCCGAAATTCGGAATACGGCAAATACAAAGCGCTCAATCGGCGAACGACCGCGGCCATGTTCCACGGCGCGTTCCTCACGGGAGTTTTCAAGTTCGGCCCGATACGCAGGGCCAAGGTCGGCACGCGTAAAGCCGAGCGAGGTGAGACGTCGCGCCGCTTGTAC
>JANYBD010000193.1 GCA_025360995.1 Gemmatimonadota bacterium | reverse complement strand
TGACGCAACAACTCACGATGTACAGAATCGGCGCGCGCCGCCTCGGCGCGAAGGACGGCGATATCGCCTTGCAACGTGCGAACGTCGTTGCGTGTCGCAAAACACGCACCGGCCGTCAGGACGACGGCCGGAACAAGAACGAGGCGGAACGCGCGGCGCATCAACGTGGCACCTTGATCATGTCGGCACCGGCAATGATCTCGAATTCGGCGCGGCGGTTCTTGCCCCAAGCGTCTTCGTTGTCGCCCTGCATCGCCGGGCGCTCTTCGCCAAAGCTCACGACATCAATGCGACTGTCAGCGATGCCGCGGGCAATCAGATAACGCTTGGCGGTCGCGGCGCGACGCTGGCCGAGCGCAAGATTGTACTCGTCGGAACCGCGATTGTCGGTGTGGCCGGCGATGCGAATCCGCATGCTGGAATTCAATGTCAGAATAGGAACCTTGGCATCGAGCGCCGCCTGCTGGTCGGCGCGAATCTCGTCCTTGTCATAGTCGAAGTAGATCGTCTGGCCGATTGTTGCTTTGACGGAAGCGATAGCGCTCGCATTGCGGCGGGCTTCGTCCGCGGCATACCGGGCGGCCTCAGCACGACGGGCGGCATCGATCGAATCCTGATTCACCTTTGGGGTGAAAACGACCGGCGGCACGTCTATGGGAGTCGGGGCCGGCGTCGGCGCGGGCTTGGATTTGCAGGCAGCAGCTGCGACTGCGACAAGAGCGACAGCGGTCAGAGTGCGACGCGATGCGAACATGGTATGGCTCTCCAAAGCGTGGGGAACGTGCGAGACGTGCGGTATACGTGCCGTTTAGTGCGAGCTGTCGAGGCGTGGCGACCACGAAGCTTGACGCGCACCACCGCCGTGCGTCAGCTGCCGCGTTCGATACGTCTCCGTGTCGAGCACCCACAGCTGTTTGCTGCCGCTGCGCGACGAGGTGAACACAATGTGGCGGCCATCAGGTGCCCATGAAGGATTTTCGTTCCGGCCTTCGCTGGTGAGTGCCTGCGTGCTATGATCGCGCACGTTGACCGTCATCACTTGAAACTGGTCCTTCAACTGCGAAGAAAAGGCGACCCGGCGGCCGTCCGGTGACCAATCGGGATCGGAGCGATAAAGCTTGTCCCCATATCCGGTTGTGGTCAACAGGTCGGCATTCGAACCATCTGCGTCCGTAATATACACCTCAGGGTGACCGAGGCGCCCTGACGTAAACGCGATCTGCCGCCCGTCCGGACTATACGACGGACTGGTATTTGCGCTTCCCCGCCCGACCGTGACGCGACGCAGCGGTTCACTACCAAATGGCGACGCCGCATAGAGGTCGGTTCCGTCTTCGCCACTGGCGAATACCAGGGTGGTGCCGTCTGGCGACCAGCGGGGCGTGATATTCGAGCCACGTCCAGTGGAGATGCGCCGCGACGTACCAGCGACGAGATCGCGCACCTCGATATGGGTACCATCACTTTGCATGTCGCAATATGCCATGTAGCGGCCGCCGGGATGCCACGCCGGAGAAAGCTGGGCGAATCCGCCGCCGATGCCAGGGAGAGGCTGAGCATTCGCCCCGTCTGTATCCACGGTCCAGATGCGCGAATCGCGCACGTACAAGACGCGCGTTGCGGAAATTCCGCGGCGCGCGGTTACCCACTGTTCGACGTCGTCGGAGGCGCTATGCACCGCCAATCGCCACGCGGCATTGAGCGCCAGCGCAGGCAATGGAAAGTCGCGCACATTGGCCACTCGCGCCGTCGCAATGTCGTGTAGAGCGATATGCAGCGCACCACCTGGCGTAACGGAAGCTTGCACCACGGCAATCGCACCGAGCTTCGCGTACAACGCATAATTCAGTGCGCCGGTTGGGGCGCTACCACTATCCATGACAATCACGGTGACGCGGTCGCTGAAGTCGAGATCGCGGGCCATCATCGCACGAACGGAGTCCGCGTTACTGCCCGATACGGGGAGAATGAGCACACTGGGTTTGGTGCCGGCCGTGTAGGTCAAGCCGATGCGGACGCCCTCAACACGAGCGGTGTCCTGCGCGAAAACAGCGGCAGGCATCAGGCAGAAGGCAGCCGTCGTAACGGCACAAGTGAGTCTCATTTCAGTTTGCTGGGGTCAAATCGAAAGATCACCGGCAGCACGTCATCCGAGTAGCCTTGCGGAAGTCCGCCAAACGAGCGGGCGGCGACCTCGACGGCGCCCTGCGCCTCTAAATCGAACGCCTGACTTCCGCTACGCGTGAGAAAACGGAATCCCTTCACCGTGCCGTCGCGACTAATCATAAAGAACACTTCGCACCGCAACGCGCCAACATTTCCTCTCGGTTGAAAATTCAACGCGATCTGTCTGGTGATGTTGTCCAAGTACCCCTGGTACGGAAAGACGATCCCCTCGGTGCGGGCGCCGACGACGTCCGCACCTTTGCCACCGACCGGCCCACCGCCCGCCTTAGGCGCATCAGAAGCTTTTGTTGTCTTCTGCGCTGGTGTGACGACCGGCGTGGCCTTCACATCTTTCTTCGCGCTCTTCGTTGTTTTTACTGGTTCGGGCGCGACTTTCGACTTGACCACCGTCTTCGGCGTCGGCTTTTCTGGAATCGCTGGCGCTGGTAAATCGGTCACCACACCAATCGCGCGAAGTCCTGCTGGTGCCGCGACCAGATCGACTTTGAACATCGGCGGTAGGCGGGGCGGCGGCGCTGAGCGCACAACGAAAATCGACGCCACCACGGCCAAGTGCAGCAACGCCGATATGCCGATCGGCATCGCCAAGGATCGATCGGCGCGCCGCACGTGATTCATTTCGCGACCGGCTCCGGCTCCGCGACCAATCCAATGTTCGTCACACCAGAATTCCGCATGATGGAGAAAACCTGAATCACGAGTCCGTAATTCACATTCGCATCGCCGCGCAGGTACACGCCCTCTTTCCCTTTCTGCGACGCCAGCGATTTAAAACTGGACCGGAATGACGCGAGCGTCAGCTCGAGATCGTCCACGAAAATTTTGCCGTCGCGGGTGACGGACACCACCATCCCGCCTTTCGATTCCAACGGCTTTGCCGCCGCTTTCGGCAGATTCACGTCCACACCGCCCTGCATGATCGGCGCGGTGATCATGAAGATCACCATCAGGAGCATCATCACGTCAATCAACGACACGACATTAATCTCGGCGTTGATCGGCGTCCGTTCTCCCCGAGTGCGGCGCCTCATAGAGTGCCCTTTCGGGCGTCAATGGTTCGAGGCGCCATCTAGATGCGTCCTTCGCGCGCCATCAGCGCGATCACTTCTGAGCCGAACCCTTCGAGCTCGCCGTCAAACCGGTTGAGCTTGGATGCGAAAATGTTGTAACCAAACACTGCCGGAATGGCGACGGCGAGTGCGACAGCGGTCGAAATAAGTGCTTCGGCCACACCCGGTGCCACGGCGCCGAGGTTGCCTGCGCCACTGGTGGCAATACCGAGAAACGCGCTAATAACGCCGAGTACGGTGCCAAGCAGGCCCATCAACGGGCTCACCGAGCCGATCATACCGAGTCCGGGAATAAACCGGCCGAGCTGATCTCGTTCGGCGTTGGTTTCAGAATCGAGCACGAATCGGAGAGCTTCAACTTGCGACGCGCTGAGCGGCGCACGCACGTCACTGCCGTCCGTGGCGGCGGGTCGCGTCTCCTGAATGAATTGCACGGCGCGTGCGAACACGCGCGTAAACGGACTCGGCTTCTCGCGCTTGGCCAGCGATGCGACTTGGTCGAGCCGCGTCGCACGGGAGAACTCTTTCAAGAAAAGTGCTGACGATTTTTTCATCCGTCGAAACTCGATCCATTTGCCGAGAATGATGCCCCAACTCACGAGCGAGAGGAGAGCCAAGAGTCCGAGTACGATCTGCGTCGGCAACTTGGCCTGCGTGAGCAGCTCAACGGCATTGGACGGGATGGCAGAGCTGACTTGAAAAAACATTATTTATGGAGACTGGAGACGGGAATGGCTGGAGCCGGGGAAGAATCGATGTGATCGCGGAACCAGTCGAACGTTTGCGAGAGTCCGTCGGCGAGAGATACGGAGGGCGACCAGCCGAGCAGTCGAGCGGCCTTCTCAATAGAGACGAACGAGCGCTCCTGTTCGCCAGGCCGCTTCGGGGCGAATTCGATCGGCGCCTGCGATCCGGCGGTTGTCTGCAATGCGGCCGCGAGGGTCAATACCGACGTGGGGATGGCGGTTCCGATATTGAAACTGCGTTCATCGAGGCGACCGGATGCCGGAAGCGGACGCGTTGCCGCTGCCACCACGGCACGCACAACGTCTCCGACGAATACATAATCGCGCGTTTGCTCGCCGTCGCCGAACACGGTGAGCGCGCGGCCAGCGAGAATGCACTGAAAGAAAATTGACACGACACCGGCCTCGCCGTGCGGGTTTTGCCGCGGGCCGAACACATTGGCGAGTCGCAACGCGATCGTATGAAGCCCGTGGACGCGGGCGTAATACGCCAAGTAGAACTCCACGCTGAGCTTGGCGATCGCATACGGCGACTCCGGATCTTTAGGCGCTACCTCAGCGTTCGGCGGCTCAACGAAATCACCGTAAATAACGCCACCGGTCGAAGTGAACACGACCCGCGGCCGATGCGGCGACGCACGCACGGCCTCGAGCAGATTGAGCGCGCCAATAATGTTGACGGACGCATCGTTCATTGGGTCCACGACGCTTTTGCGGACGTCCATCTGCGCGGCCAAATGCACAAGGAGGTCGAACTGCCCTTCACGCACAAGTGTGGCGGCTTCGGGGCTGCGGACGTCTAGGTGCTGAAACTGGGCGCCGACTGGAACATTGGCGCGGGATCCCGACGAGAGATCGTCAATGACGACGACCAAATATCCGGCGGCGAGCAGCGCGTCAGCGACGTGCGATCCGATAAACCCGGCGCCTCCGGTTACTACCGCGCGTAGTGTGGACATAGTCAGAAACTAATGCCCGGCCGTGCGAGGCCCCACCATCAGGGCATCTTCGCCGTCACTCGCGCCTGCATTCCCAATTTGATGCCGACTTGATCCTGATTGACGATGATGGCCGTCGCGCCCCAACGCGTCACTCGCGTGATTTGAGCGGTGGCAATCTCTTCGTCCGGCAATGCGACCCCGTTCTGATCCAATCCACGGTTGCGCAGGAGGGTGATCTGATCACCCGGCACCAGCTCCTCCCGACTGCCAGCGGCTAGCACGAGGTACTGGCCTCGGGTGGCCAACACCGGATTGTTGTACAGCCAAATGGCACGCGTGGTAAGTCCAAACTCTACCCGCGTCGGGAAAACGTTGAGCGGAATCACTGGCTGATCAAGATTCGTCACGCGCTGGCCAGTAAAGACATCTTCAAACTTCTGCATCAACTCCGCTTGCGCGTGGCCATCGCGCGCTGCGGTTGTGACCTGCACCACGCCCGTGGGAATTACCATCTGCGCCGAATCTTCAAGTAAGGTGCCAAGGCGATAGACAAGCAGACGGGTGCCAACTTTGGCATCAAGACCGGCGGGAATCCTAATGAAGACCGGTTCCCGATACTGAATCGGACGGTTTTCCACGGTCATATTGATGCCCTGCCCTTCGGCCGTCAGCTCAACGTAACCGCCATTCGCCGGACCGCCAACCTTCCATGCGTAGGGTGACGCTACGTAGTCGCCAATCCGCACGGCGGTGCTACGGGCGCCAAGAATGAGCGATTCGCGCGACTGATGGCTGACTTTGCGGGAGAGCGGATTGAAAATGGTCATCCGCTCATTCGCAGTGCGGAACGTGTTCGAAGGCACATCCCCGGCGTTTGCGATCGTGCCCATGCCTGGCAGAATCAGCACTTCGCTGGGATAAATCCAATGCGGGTCTTCAATCGTGGCGGTGTTGAGCCGGTAAATCTCCGGCCACAGGTAGGCATCGCCGAGGTACTGTTTGGCAATATCCCATAAAGTGTCGCCCCGCTTGACCGTATAGGTGCGCGGCTCAGCCTGCTGCGCGGTCGCCAAACCGGGCGCCAAGGCAAGTCCGGCGAACAGCACCACGAAGTGTCGGAGACGGAGACGGGGCATGGGACCGCGTGATTAGAGGTATTTCTGCTCTGTATTCTACAATTCTTTCCAGCGCGATACTACGGAAAAGGACGAGCGAAGGGGGTTGGGGTTACAATTAATACAATAATTGGTAGTTGACCCGGAACCCGCGCGCCGGTTGGGGCAGAAAGTCCTTGACCACCGACAAATTGTCGCGATACACGGTGTTGAACAGGTTATCGCACCGAATACTCAAGTTATGCACCATCCCCTGCCGCACAAAACGCACCCCGGCGCCGAGGTTCATTACGGTGTAGGCGCCCGTCGGCGTGTCTCCTTCGCCCAATCGTGTTTGACTTGCGGCGCCGCGCAGCTCCAGCAAACCCATCCAACGGCTGTCCTGAAATGTGGCGCGCACCAGCGCCCGGAGCGGCGGGATGAACGGGAGCGGCTCATTCAGTTTCGTGTCTTGAGCATTGACGTAGTCGGCGCTCGCCCGAATGTTGATCGTCGAGGTCGCAGCCAGCGCGGCGCTTGCTTCAAAGCCCATCAAACGGGCGTTCGTTGACGCGAACTGTCGCACCGGAAAATCGTCGATCGTGTCGCCGCGGAGAAATCCGAAAATGTAATTATTGATGTAGTTGACATACGGTGACAGTTCGAACGTGGCGTGCTCAAACGTTCCTTTCAACGAGGCATCAACGCCAAAGCCGGTCTCCGGACCGAGACTTGCCGTGCCGATAGAGAACGTGCCGCTTGCCGCGTCGAGACCGTTCGCAAAGAGCTCTTGGACCGTAGGCGCGCGGAACGAGCGGGCGAGGTTCACGGAGCCTGTCACTTCCGGCGTGAATTGTCGAATGGCGCCAAGCGACGCGGTAAAGGCATTGTGCAACCGCGAGACATTGAGCGTTTGAAAAACCGGATCGGTGGACTGGGCGAAGGGATTGGTTTGAATCTTGTTGTAGTCGAATCGCACCCCCGCTTGCAGGCGGGTCGTCGCCGACGGCAAATATTCCTCGAAGGCATACGCCGCGACGCCCGTCGTCACCGAATTGGGTCCAAGGGGTTCGTCCCCTGCGATGGTGAGATTTTCGATGTTCGTCCATAGACCGAGCGTGCCCTGCCACTTTCCGATGGGCTGCTGTTGCAATTCCAGCACCGCATTGAATGCGCGCTTGTGAAAATGGTTCGCCTGGGTGTCTGAGACACCGGACACATCCTGCGCGGTTGGGAACTCCGAGTGCGTGTAGTCGTTGTAGTTCGCATCGAGTTTCAGTTGGCGAATGAATGCGCTGGCAACGCTGAAGACACTCCGCGTCTCGATCGTGCGGCGCTGCTGGGAAATCCGCGACGTCGTGGGCGGGACATGGGCAAAGTCCGGATTCGGCGGCACGCCTGGAATACCGTAGTTTGCGTCAAAGTATTTGGCGCCGATTCCGAATGTGCCGAGTCCACCTTGCACCGTGTAGCCGAGTCCGGCTTCGTTGCTCTGGTCGAAAGTTTGGGGCATCCGGTCTAGCGTGAAGGCCTTTTCCGAGCCGGGATCGATATAAAGGCCCGACGGGATGCGCGTCTCGCCGGCCCGAAGGAGGCCGCCGGAAATGCTGAACGCCTGATTCCTGTTGCTAAAGACGTTGCGAAAATGTCCGGTGTATCCGTCGTTCACGCTGTTGCCTTCTAACGAGACCGTGCCGGACACGGGGCGTGATGAGATCGTCGGAACGATTTCCGTCATCACGTTCACGATTCCGCCAATGGTGCTCGGGCCGTACAAGATTGTTGCCGGTCCGCGCACCACGTCAACCTGAGCAATTCCCATTGCCATCAACGGCGTCGCGTGCGCCGGATCGTACGTCGCGATGTCGCCCATGCGCAGGCCGTTCTCGAGTACCAAGACTTCGTTGTCGCCGAGTCCGCGGAGGATTGGCCGCGCCGGCGCAGATCCGTTTGATCGAGCGGCGACTCCTGGCAGATCGGCAATGCGCTCGGCGAAACTCATTCCTCCGCTGTTCTGGAAGTCCAAAAGAGATTTCGACGCGGTCGCCTGATACTGGTCGTCGGTTGAGCGGGCGACGGGAGTGGCGGAAACCACGATCTCCTTGAGCGGGAGCGCTGACGGCTTGAGGTCGAAGGTGATTGTGATAGATGCCCCATTCGAAACGACCGACTTGCTCGCCAATGCATAACCGCGGGCGGTCACGAACAGGGTGTGTGTCCCAGCCGGCATATCAGTAAACGCGAACTCGCCACCCGATCCGGTCCGTTGGGCACGATCGAAATCGGGGATTCGCACGTTCGCGCCGACAATCGCGGTACCGCCGCTGGTGACGGTGCCGCGGATGGTTTGCGCTGTCGCAAAAGTTGGGTGCAGGCTAACAGCGACAAGTGCCAGAGCGACGAAAAATTCGATAAATCGGCGGAAAGACACGCAAAACCTCGGATGTCAGTTTGATGACAGAATGGCCTGTCGGTGATATTACGCGCTGCTTCAGCAGGGCGTTACTGGGAGCGGCCGCCGGGCTACGAGCAGTACACGGAGATCGGGTAGGTCATCGTTCCGCCAGCGACGAGCGTCACTGTTGAGTCGGCGGTTTTGTCTTGATAGGCTTCGCTGGCGTCGGGACGGGAACGGATTTGGCCTTCGGCGATTGATTACTGGTTTCCTTATAGGACGCGGTGGCGGCTTCCTTTTCCTCCGTCTTGGACCCCGAGGCATCGGCCCCGCCATTGGATTCGGCGCTTGCGGATTCGGTGAAGCGTGACGGGCGTCCGTGTATTTCGGAACTCGCCGAGCGCTTGGTCAAATTCTGAACGTGTTCGTGGGCAAGCGTGAACTTC
>JANYBD010000141.1 GCA_025360995.1 Gemmatimonadota bacterium | reverse complement strand
ACAGAACAACTGGATTCAACAGTCGGATCAGGGGCCATTTCACCTGAAGAAAATCCCTTTCGTGTACTTCGGCGTTGAGGACCATCCCGACTACCACAAGCCGACCGACAAGTTCGAACGTATTGAACCCGGCTTTTACTATCTCTGTGTACAAACCATTAATGAGTTCGTGCGCCATCTCGATCTGGCGCTGGACCGAGTCGTACCGGTACGCGTGGCGGGACTGCAGAACAAGGATTAGTTGGAAGGGGGGTATGGATTAGGGCGAAGGGTGGGGGCGAACGGAACCGCAGTTTCCGTTCGCCCTGCAACCTTCGCCCCGGCTTTTCCGTTCGCCCTGCAACGTTCGCCTCGTACTGTTCGCCTCGTACCGTTCGCCTCGTACCGTTCGCCTCGTAACGTTCGCCTCTGTTTTGAATCAGCTACCGAGCCGCATACCTCTCCCCGACCGCCCCCCAATTCACCACATTCCACCACGCCGCGATGTAATCCGGCCGGCGGTTCTGGTATTTGAGATAGTACGCATGCTCCCACACATCGAGGCCGAGGATCGCGTACTTGCCGCTCATCAGCGGGTTGTCCTGGTTGGGCGAGCTTTCGATGGAAAGTTTGCCGGCCTTATCGCTGACGAGCCAAGCCCAGCCTGACCCAAAGCGTGTCGTGCCGGCAGCAGCGAACTGCTCCTTGAACTTCATGAAATCGCCGGAGAGTGTCTTGATGGCATCTGCCAGCGCACCGGTCGGCTCGGCGCCGTCGTGCGCATGCATGAGCGTCCAAAAAAGTGAATGATTCCAGTGGCCGCCACCATTGTTGCGCACCGCGGCTCGCACGGCTTCAGGAACCGTGTCAATCTTGCGGCACAGATCATCAAGCGACCAGCTCGTGAGTTCCGGCGCTTTTTCGATCGCCGCGTTCAGATTGTTCACGTACGCTTGATGATGTTTACCGTGATGGATATCCATCGTTTGTGCGTCGATGTACGGCTCGAGCGCATTGCTCGCGTACGGGAGGGGCGGGAGAGTATGGGCCATTTTCCTGAACTCCGAAGTTGGATATGAAGAAACTACTTTCTGTGGCGCCACCAGGCGATCCCGGCCGGCATCACGGATACGATCACGATCCCGACAATGAGCCCTTCAATATGCTGACCGACGATCGGCATTCGTGTAGCAAGGAAGTAGCCGAGGAGAAGCATGGACCAGATCCATGCCGCGCCGCCTACAATGCTGTACAACACGAATGCACCAAAGTTCATATTCGCCGCTCCGGCAATGACCGGGACGAATGTGCGGATAATCGGCATAAATCGGCCAATAACAATTGTTGCGCCGCCATACTTTTCGTAGAACGCGTGTGCCTGCACGAGATGGCTACGCTTGAAGAATCGCGAATCCTCGCGTTGAAACAGCGCGGTACCGGCGCGGCGTCCAACGGCGTACGCAACCAGGTTGCCGGCAATCGCCGCGACGGTACAAAACGCTCCCAGCTCCCACACGTTGAGTTGGACCAACCCATTTGGCCTTGATGCCAAGAGTCCTGCGGTTACGAGGAGCGAGTCACCGGGCAATAAGGGAAACAGCAGCCCGGTTTCAATGAAGACGATGGCCGTGATACCCAAAGTGCCGACAGCAGTGATCAGCGTGGTCGGGTCACGAAGGGCGTGCAGAAGGTCGGTGAGTGATTGCATTGACGGAAAGGTCGGTGTTGCACAGGGTTCCGGTCAACCCGCCGCGCGCTGCGCCGGGGACGTAACTTTCGGAAATGTCACTGCTGAAAAACGTTGTCGTCGTTTTCCATAAGCCTCAAGACCCCATCAACATCGCCGCCGCCATCCGCGCGATGAAAAACACGGGTGTCGAACGGCTGCGGTTGGTGCAGCCGGTGGCCTACGACCCGTGGCGCATCGAAGGCGTTGCGCACGCGACGCGCGACCTGGTCTCGAAGATTGAGCACTTCGATTCGCTTCCGGAGGCGCTCGCGGATTGTGTCCACGTGGCGGCCTTCGCTGGCAAGCGTCGCGCCGCGCGTTGGGCGATGGCCACGCCGCGGGAGATGTGTGCGCCGCTGTTGGAAGCCGCGGCCGCCGGACCGATTGCGCTGTTATTCGGACAGGAAGATCATGGCCTTCCGAATGAAGCGCTCGACCTCGCCCAGTTGCTCGTGACGATTCCGACCACCACCCACGCATCAATTAATCTGGCGCAGGCGGTGATGATCGCGCTCTACGAGTTGCACGTCGCAGCAGGGGATGCCACCCGCACTCTGGCGCCGCCACGGAAAGACGCCCCGCCGGCGACACACGAGGAGTGGGAACAAACGCTCTCCGATATTTCCGAGGCGCTGTCGGCTATCCGTTTTTTTCGCACGAGGAATGCCGACCTTGTCATGCGTACCACACGCTCACTGCTTTCTCGCGCCGCGCCGAACTCGCGTGAACTGACGCTCGTGCGGGCCATGGCCATCGAAGTGCTTCGCACCCTTGATCGGGTAAAGCGGGGCTTGGAGTGACCTGGTTCACGTACGTACTCTTGCGGATGCTGTTCCCGCCAATCATTTTTCGACGATTCGCTGATCCTTGTGAACGATTTCACAAGTCTCCGCCCAACTCAATTTCATCATTATTCCCCGGATCCGCTCGATGACCGGACTCAGGAAGTGGGTTGTCATCAGTGGTGTTGCGGCGATTGTCATCGCAGCCACCATGATGTCTGCATTCGCGGGCCCTCAAGGCACCGCTGCACCCGCTCCCGCTACGACGAAAGAAACCGCTACGCAAATCGCCAACCGCGAGGCTGCCGGCAAAGCCGTGCCTGGTCCGTGGGCGTACAGCGGCGCGTCTGGCTATACGACATATATCGGCGGCGGCATCGGCCGGTCACCCGTACAGCCGGTCAAGTTCCCGCATCCGGTGCACGTGAACACGCTCAAGATGAATTGCGTGTTCTGTCACAGCGCCGCATTCAAATCGCCGGACCCGGGCCTTCCGGCCGTCGCACTCTGCATGGGTTGCCATACTCTCGTTGCTGGCGACCGGCCGGAAATCAAAAAACTCTCCGGGTACTACAATAAGAAGCAACCGGTTCCGTGGGTACGCGTTCATAAGGTGCCGGAGTACGTGCACTTTCCGCACATGCGCCATGTGAATGCCGGGGTGACCTGTCAGAGCTGCCACGGCCAGATCAACAACATGCCGCAAGTGTTTCAGTATGCGTCGCTCAACATGGGCTGGTGTGTCAGTTGCCATGTGAACGGCTATTCGCCTGCGGAAGGTCTCAAAGCCGCCGGTTACGTGCCTGATAAAGCCACGCTCGATCTGCCACGCCGCCGAGCGTCGTACGATTGCGCCAACTGCCACTACTAGGAATCGCCGCATGAGTCTGGACGTCACCGAAGTAGTGCCGAGCGAAGATTCCGATGCCCCTTCTTCCGTCAAGCGCCGCGAATTCCTCAAAGTGCTTGGCGTGGCCGGCGCGGCAACGACGATCGCTGGTTGCTACGATGAAAAAGTTGAAAAGCTGATTCCGTACGTTGCGGCGCCTGACAATACAGTGCCCGGCGTGTCTTCCTATTACGCCACCACCTGCCGCGAGTGCGCCGCCGGTTGCGGACTGCTGATCGAGACCCGCGACGGTCGCGCTATCAAGGCCGAAGGCAATCCTAATCATCCGGTAAATCGTGGCGCGCTGTGTGGCCGCGGTCAGGCGTCGCTTCAAGGGCTCTACAATCCGGACCGTTATCGCGGCCCGATGATGCGTGAAGGTGGAAAGTTTATTCCCATCACCTGGGAGCGGGCACTGCAATTGCTGCAGGGTAAGCTCGCAGACGCCAAGGGAAAGGGCGCGGCCGGTGCGGTATTTATCAATCAGCACGAAGGCGGATCGTTCGGGGCTTTCGTCGATCAATGGCTCGCCGGCTATGGAATGCCGGCCCATTTGAGCTACGATGCCGAGGCACCACTCTCGACGATCGCCGCGAATCGCGCCTCCTTCGGTGTGGCTTTCCCCAAACTCGAGTTCGCGGCCGCCAAACTCGTCGTTTCGTTCGGCGCCGACTACCTCGACGGGTGGGGCCTCTCCGTTCAACATCAGCTCGACTTCGCTGACGCCCGCGCCAAGCTTGAAGGCGGCCCGCGTGTGGTGTACGTCGGCGCGCGTCGTTCGCTTACCGGTCTCAACAGCGACAGTTGGATCCCCACGCGGCCCGGCACCGACAAGATCGTCGCCGATGCGTTGCTCGCCGCAGTGAAGGGCAACACCTCGGCTCTCAAAAACGCCGCCGATCAGGCTGGCGTGAGCGTAGAGTCGCTCGAATCGTTGGCGAAAGAACTGGTCGCACTGAAGCCGAGCTTGCTCGTTGCCGGCGGCACCGATTCCGCCGCGACTGACACGGCGATGAGCGTCAATGAATTGAACAAGGCGCTCGGCAACGTGGGCGTGACCGTCAAGCCGGGTGAAGGTTCGCTCGCCTTTGAAGGACTGAGTTCACATGCTGCGGTGCGCGATGCTGCCGAGCGGATGGCGGCGGGCAGCGTGCCAATCGTCTTTGTTCGCGGCGCTAATCCGGCACATACGATGCCGATGGCGGCCAAGTTCGTCGAGGCGTTTGCCAAAGTGCCATTCAAGGTGTCGTTCTCGAGTTTCCCCGATGCGACCACCGAGCTGTGCGATCTTGTATTGCCGGACAATCATAGTCTGGAAAGCTGGGGCGACGCGGAGCCTGTCAAAGGAACGCTCTCGTTGCAGCAGCCGGTGATGGATCCCGTATTCAATACGCGCGCCACGGCCGACATTCTTATTGCGTTGGCGAAAAACGATGTGCAGCTGGCAGCGAAATATCCGGCGGACTATCGCGCCTGGATTGCCGGGCGAGTCGGTGGCAACAGCGCGCTTACGGCGGCGCTGCCTAAAGGCATGATGGCCGGTGCGTCGCTTGCGACCGCCGTGTCAAAACCGGTGGCGTCAAAATCGGCCGGCAAATCGACCGGCGACTTTTTCCTCGTTGTGTACAGCTCGCCGATTATTGGTGACGGTCGCGGCGCCAACAAGCCGTGGCTACAAGAGTTGCCCGATCCGGTGACTAAAATTGCGTGGCAGACGGTCATCGAGTTGCATCCGGAAACTGCGCGGAAACTCGAGATCGAAGAAGGGGATCACGCGACGGTGGAAACGCCGCAGGGAAGCATCACCGCTCCGGTCTATCTCTACATTGGCATTCGCCCGGACACCGTGGCCATTGCCACCGGCCGTGGTCACACGGCGTATGGCCGATATGCGAAGGATTGCGGCTTCAATGCGATGTCGCTTTTGCCGGTATCCGAGGATGCACGCTCTGGCGCCACCGTACTCACGGGTTTGCGCGCCGCAGTGAAAAAGGCCGTTGGCCACTCCCGGATGGTGACAACCGAAGGCGCCGGACGCCAGCACGGACGTGGCATTGCCCGCGCCCTCACGCTGGACCAGTTGCTCGCCGGCGAAACGCAGGAAGAGCACGAGAAGTTTGTTGGGCAGGCGCCTGCGGAATTTCTCCCGGGCCTGCGGTCGCCTGTTGCCAACGATGCCCAAGGCGATCTCGGCGATCCGCTCTCGAAGGACAAAGGCCAGTACGACAAGAATCACTGGAGCGGCGCAGCAAAACGTCGATGGGCCATGACGATCGATCTCGCGCGTTGCACCGGATGCTCGGCGTGCGTAACCGCCTGCTATTCCGAAAATAATATTCCGACCGTCGGCGCTCCGTGGCAGGGGCCGCAGGTGAATCCGGATCGGACCGGCTTCGGGGCGAATATCACGCGGTCGCGCGAGATGGCCTGGATTCGGCTCGAACGCTACTTCGAAATAGATCGTGAACCGAAAGACGTGGTGTGGAACCCGGATTTCGAGACGCGCGTTATTCCGATGATGTGTCAGCAATGCGGCAACGCGCCGTGCGAGCCGGTGTGCCCGGTCTATGCGACATATCATTCGCCCGACGGCCTGAATGTGCAGGTGTACAACCGCTGCGTCGGCACGCGCTATTGTTCCAACAACTGTCCGTACAAGGTTCGGTACTTCAATTGGTTTGGATATGGCGAACCGAACCGTGCGCAGTACGCGTTCCCCGAGCCGTTGCAATGGCAGCTCAATCCGGATGTCACGGTACGCGGCAAGGGTGTGATGGAAAAGTGCACCTTCTGCGTACAGCGCGTGAAGGAGACGGAAAATCGGGCCGCTCTCGAACAGCGCGAGATGGAGCCGGACGAGTTCACGACGGCGTGTGCCCAGGCATGCCCGTCGCGCGCGATTGTTTTTGGTGATGCGGCCGATGAGCGTTGGACCGTCGCCAAGCAGATCAAGGACGAACGTACCTACCACGTGTTTGAAGAGCTCAACACCTACACCGCGGTCGTGTACTTGCATAAGGTCAATCATCCGTCGGCGCTCGCGCCGGCGAAGGCATAGGGGGCGCGACCATGGCTGCTATTGCCAGGCCCGAGCGCGACGGACCGCGCCGCCCCAACATTGCATCTGCTGGTGTGCAACTGCCGGCTGTGAAAACGTACGAGCAAGTGGACGAGGAGATCATCGCCACATTGGGGCCGACCAAGAAATGGTTCGCCGCGTTGGCGCTCGCGATCACCTGTTTGCTAGTCGGTATTACAACGTGGATGTATCAAATTCACGAAGGAATGGGCGTGGCCGGTTATTCTCCGCCGGTGATGTGGGGCGTCTACATCGTCACGTTCGTTTTTTGGATTGGTATCGGTCACGCCGGGACGCTGATCTCGGCCATTCTGTACCTGTTTCGCGCCGGCTTCCGCACGACGATTTATCGCGCCGCCGAAGCGATGACGGTATTTGCTGTGATGACGGCCGGGCTATTCCCGATCATTCACATCGGGCGTCCGTGGAAGTTTTTCTGGCTCATTCCATATCCGAACTGGCGTCTGCTGTGGCCGAACTTCAAGTCGCCGCTCGTCTGGGACGTATTCGCGATTTCCACGTACCTCACCATCTCAACGACGTTCCTGTTCATCGGGCTCATTCCTGATATCGCCGTCCTGCGCGATCGCGAAAAGAATCCGACGCGCAAAATGATTTTGTCGATGCTCTCGTTCGGATGGCGCAACAGTGAGGCCGAGTGGCGCCATTTCGTGCGCGCCTATCTGTTTCTCGCCGCCTTTAGCACGCCGCTCGTACTCTCCGTGCATTCCGTCGTTTCCTTCGACTTTGCGATGGGGCTCGCACCGGGCTGGCACACGACGATCTTCCCGCCGTATTTCGTTGCCGGCGCGATTTTCTCGGGTTTCGCAATGGTGTGGACGATCATCATCCCGATTCGGAAATGGTGGAAGCTCGAACACTACGTCACGCTCAACGTGCTCGATGCCTCGGCGAAAATGGTGTTGTTTACCTCGCTCGTCGTTGGCTGCGCTTACCTCGTGGAGTTCTTTATCTCGTGGTATGGCGGTGTGCCGGCGGAGCAGGATTACTTCTGGAACCGTGTGTTCGGGCAATGGTGGTGGGCGGCGTGGATTATGCTGACCTGCAACATGATTCTTCCGCTCTCGCTCTTTTCCCAGAAGCTCCGCCGCAATCCGGTGTGGCTGTTCATCCTGTCGATATTCATCAATATCGGGATGTGGTTCGAACGGTTCGTGATTGTCGTGCCGAGTTTGTCGCACGAATACGAGCCGTGGCAGTGGACAGGCTACAAACCGACGTGGGTGGACTTGGCGATTCTGATTGGATCGTTCGGATGGTTTTTTATGTGGTTCCTGCTGTTCGTGAAGCAACTGCCGGTGTTCGCGCTCTCTGAAATCAAGGAGATCGTGCAGCCGCGGTTGAAGCGCGCGCACCATCATCCGCCGGAACCAAACGACGACTACGAACCTTCCACTCCGGGGGCGCACGCATGAACATCGGAATGCTGGGCGCCTTCCGCGAACTCGATTCGACCTGCGAGGCGATCGAGGATTTGAAGCGCCAAAAAATTGGTCACGTCACCTGTTTTACTCCGACCCCGCGTCACGAAATCGATCACGCCATGAAGTCGCCGCCGAGTTCCGTGCGGAAATACACGCTGATCGGTGCGTTCTCGGGCGCAGTGTTCGGCTACTGGATTGCCATCTGGACCTCGGAGTATTGGCCGCTGGTCGTCGGTGGAAAAGCGATTTCGACCTGGGTGCCATTTACCATCTTCAGTTTTGAGATGATGGTGTTGGTCGGCGGACTGTCGACGGTGGCCGGACTATTTATCAACGCGCGGATTCCGCGCCTGACGATGACCGTGGGGTACGATCCGCGGTTCAGTCACGGTGATTTTGGCGTGTGGGTAGAATGTGCACCAGATAAGCTGAAGGCCGCCGAGGCGATACTGCGCCAGCACGGTGCCGTGGAGGTGCGCGGTGAAGGCTGAACTCATGATGCGCCGGGCAACGGTCGCTGCGCTGCCGCTCGTGTTCGGAGCGTGCGCGTGGTTCACCGACTTCAAACAGCAGCCGTCGGTGGGCACTTGGCAGGAATTCTCAAGCGACAGTGGAGAACTCAAGGGGTTTCGCGGCCAGCCGCAGAACTCCGTGAACACTGGGGGAACGCTTGCCGCCGGCTATGCGATTTCCTATTCACCGATGATTGCAACTATCGATTCGTTCTCGACGATACAAAACCCGACGGCAGCCGACGCGCGGTCGCTATTGAACGGCCGAAAATACTTCTCGATCAACTGTGCAGTGTGCCATGGCGACAGCGGCGACGGCAACGGCACACTCAAACAGCTCAACCCGGCGTATGGATTCGCACCGAGTCTGATTGCGGACATCACGAAGAATCGCACTGATGGTTACATCTGGGGCATGTTGCGCAACGGCCGCGGGCTGATGCCATCGGCAAACCGTATCGAAGAGTCCGACCGATGGGATGTTGTGAACTATGTGCGTGGATTGCAGGGGAAATACACGGTCGATCTGGGGCCGGTTGGCCGTCCCGGCGAAACCGGCGACAAGCTTCCCGGTGTGACGCGGCTCGGACCCACGGTTCCGGCTGTATACGCCCATCCGACCGTCATTGTACGTGAACACGGCGCGCCGCGCGGCGAATCAATGCCGCCAACCGCCACCAGCAAGCCGGAGATCAAGCCATGAGCGGGCATGAATTGGCCGCGCCGTCGCGCGCACGCGTCATTGCAGCGGGCGCAAAGCCGCTGCCGTCGTGGATCCGACAACTGTCGCTCGTCGCCGCCGTGATTGGATTCGCGATTTTCGTCTTTGGTGCCGTCACGGGAAACGATCGTGCTTGGCACGCGTTCCAGGTGAGTTGGCTGTTTTTCGCGACGATCTCAACCGCGGCCGTGATGTTTGCGGCCGTGCAGCGGATTACAACGGCGCGTTGGTCCCGCGGCATTGTACGATTTATGGAAGGGCAGGTGGCATTTTTGCCAGTTGCGCTGATTGCGTTGGTCGTACTCGTCCTGTTCGGGCGCGGCCACGCGTATCCCTGGTGGAATGAACTCGGCCACCTGAAACACGAAAAGCAGATTTATCTTGCGCACCGGTTTTTCGCGTTGCGCAGCGTTGGCGTTTTTGCGGCGCTCACCGTTGTCCAAATCTGGTTTGTCTGGACGTCCGTGCGACTCGACGTCGGGGTGAGTCCGGAAGGTGGCGCCAGTTGGGCGGCGCGACTCCGGGCAAAAATGCGCGCCGGCTTTGGTGAAGAGCGTCGCGAATTGCACAGCACCCATTCGCTTCAGGGCGTGCTGGCCGTAGTGATGACACTGCTGTTTGGATTCGGTTGGTGTGTGCTGGCGTGGGATCAGTCGATGACCTTGGATCCGTACTTTTTCAGCACCATGTACGGCTGGCAAGTGTTTATGGGTGGCTGGGTTGCTGCGCTAATGATCACGGCCGTCCTGTTGAGATTCTGGAAGAAACATCTCGACGCTGGCGATCTCATTACCGATTCGCATTACCACGACCTCGGCAAACTGTGCTTCGCCTTCACGGCGTTTTGGGGTTACCTGACGTTCAGTCAGTTCCTGGTGATTTGGTACGGCAACATGCCTGAGGAAACTCACTTTTTCACGTTGCGCCTCACGGGTGCGTGGAAGACATTGACGGTGGCCTGCGCATATCTGGCGTTCGCGTTCCCATTCTTTGGCTTGCTGTCGGTGAAGGCAAAGATGTATTCGCCGGTGATGTTCTTTTTCGCGGCATGCAGCGTGCTGGGCATTCTTGTGGCACGGTATGTTGAGGTGTATCCGTCTGCGTACGGGATTATGCCGCACGCGCCGTTCGGCATCTGGGAGGTCGGGGTATTCCTCGGATTCCTCGGGGCGTGGGGGTATTGCTACTCGTCATTCATGGACGGCTTCCCGAAGTTCCGCGTCTTTCTGCTGACGTCGCCCTTTCGTGATGAAGTGCAGGTGCCGGTGGACGCCCGCACCATGGAGCCGCTTCCGGCCCACGAGTAGTTATCTTTCTACACTTGGGGCGTTAGCTCAGCTGGGAGAGCGCTGCCTTTGCAAGGCAGAGGTCAAGGGTTCGATCCCCTTACGCTCCATTCACTCCGTGCACCCAGATATCAACGGGTGCGCGGCGATGCCCGCGAACACCGGACTGAATGGCAGAACTTACGTCGCGGCTGGCGATTGATGCACAGGGCGTGGCCCGCCGATTCGGCGCGCGTTGGGTGTTGCGCGGAATTTCGTTGCAAGTCCGTCCGGGCGAGACGGTTGGACTGCTTGGGGCAAACGGAAGCGGCAAAAGCACGCTGCTCCGCATTCTCGCCACCCTATTGCGGGCAAGCTCGGGCCGGGCGATGATCTCCGGACATGATGTTTCGACCGACGCCGACGCCGTGCGCGGAACCATTGGATTCCTCGCCCATTCGCCGGGGTTATACGATGATCTGACAGCGCGCGAGAATCTGGCATTCGCCGTTGCGATGCTCGGGATAAAGCCGATCACTATCGACGCGACGCTGGAACGAGTGGGGCTTTCGGCCGTGGCCAATGAACGGGTGCGCGGATTCTCGGCCGGTATGCAGCGGCGACTGGCGCTCGGCCGGATGATGCTCGCCAAGCCTCGTGTCCTTTTGCTTGATGAGCCCTTTAGCAATCTCGATGTCGCAGGCATTTCGCTCATGAGTAGCGTGATCGGCGAATCGGTTCGCGATGGCGGAGCAGCGCTGGCCGTCTTGCACGAACTTGCTCCCGCGGCTGGCCTCATCAATCGCACAGTTACCATTGCCGATGGACGGATCGCCGCATGAGTTGGGGCGATGATTTCCGGCGCGTTCGAGCGATTGCGTGGAAAGATCTGACGACTGAGCGGCGGTCGAAAGCCGGCTTCAACAGTGTTGCGGCGCTTGGCGTGACGATTCTCGTGCTGTTTGGCTTTGCGCTCGGCCCCGACACGCGGGCGTTGCATGACGCGGCGCCAGGCGCACTCTGGCTGGCGGTCCTCTTTGCCGGAGTGCTCGCGTTCAACCGGTCGTATCAAGTCGAAATCGAAACCGGCGCGCTCGAGCCGTTGTTGCTCTATCCGGGGGCACGGTGGACGATTTTTACCGGAAAGCTGTTGGCCAACCTGGCATTTGTCGGTTTGATGTTGGTGCTGGTGGTGCTGGTCGGTTTAGTGCTCTTTCAGGTGAGCGTACCAGATACGTGGCCTTTGCTCATCGGAGTCCTTGTGCTGGGAACCGTGGGCATCGTGACGCTCGGCACATTTTACGCCGCTATGGCGAGCCGGAGTCGGGCCCGCGAAGTGTTGTTGCCACTGCTGCTCTTTCCGATGCTCGTTCCGGTGCTACTGGCCGCGATGGAGGCCTCGAAGGCCCTGCTGGTGGGCGATTTGATGCACGAAGTGGGCGCGTGGGTACAACTCCTCATCGCGTTTGATGTGATATTTCTGATTGCGACCCATCTCGCGTTCGAATACGTGATCGAGGTATAACGGTGAAGGCCAACCAAGAAGTAGCGAGCGCACCTGAATTGCCGCGCCCCGGCTACTGGCGTTGGTTTGGCCTGTTCGCCGTGGTCTTCTTGATGGCGTCACAAGTGCTCAGTGTGCTCAACTCGCCGCCCGATCGCGATATGGGCGACCTGCAAAAGATCATTTATGTGCACGTGCCATCGGCGTTCATGATGATGTTGTCGTTCGGCGTCGTGTTGGTCTTCAGCGTGCTCTACTTGTGGCGTCGGCGCGAGAACGACGATCTACTCGCTGCATCGGCGGCCGAAGTTGGCACGGCGTTCGCCGGGCTCACATTGGTG
>JANYBD010000123.1 GCA_025360995.1 Gemmatimonadota bacterium | reverse complement strand
CGCCACGAGTTTCGAATGGCGCATGGTCTCAATCGGCAGTACTGCCAAATAGGCCATATTCGCTGCCAGATAGATCACGATCACGGCCAGCGTTCCGCCAATCAGCGCCCGCGGCAGATTGCGCCCCGGATTCTTCACTTCGCCGGCATTGTAGACTAGGTCGGCCCACCCGTCGAAAGCCCAGAGCGTTGACACCAATGCCAGGCCAAAGGCAGCCATAGTCAGACTGCCCGCCGGGATCGCCGGTGTGTAATGACCGCCAGTCTGAGGCAAACCCACCGCGAGCGCTACGATAACGATGAACACCAGCCCGCCGTACTTCGCAATCACCGTGACGTTGCTGACCGTCGCAGCGAACCGGACTCCGACATAGTTAAATACGCCGGTAAGCCCGATCGCCCCCGCCGCCAGCCATCGCACTTTCATTACATTTGCCGGCGCGAGCGGGTCGAAACCGCTGACGCGAAAGAAATACTCGGCAAACGTGATGGAAATCGCGCCCAGCGACGCGGCGCGAATCATTACCACCTGCCCCCATCCGAACAGGAAACCCGCGAGCCGGCCCCAGCCTTCACGGCAGAAGACGTAAATCCCGCCGGTCATGGGAAGGGCGCTGGCCACCTCGGCCATGGTTAGCGCGCCGCACAAGGCAAAGAGGCCGCCGGCGACCCAAACCATCATCATCGGCAATGGGCCAGGCAACTTGTCGGCAATGCCAGCAGGCGACCGGAAAATCCCTGATCCGATCGTTGATCCAATCACAACAGCGGTCGCACTCCAAACGCCCAGAGTGCGCTTCAACTCCGTGCGAGGCTCGCCTACCGGGATGGAATTCATCCGCTGAACGTACCGATCCGGTCGGCCGAGCGCGACCATGTGTCGCTCAGTTGAATCCGGCGCCGCTACCGGCGAACTTGCACGAATGGCCAGCACACTTGCCAATTTTGTATTCTGGATTGCCGCCGTGGCGATCGTCTGTGCGCAGATTCTTATCCTGCGTTCGACGCGTCGTGGCATGCGCTTGGGCCCGCCTGGTTCCAGCTCGTTGCTCGAATGGACGTTCGCGATACTGCCAGTGATCGCCGTCGCACTGTTGCTGGTGGGCACATGGAGTGCAATGCACCCGGAGACGTTTCGCGTCGATGCCATTGCACCGCGTATAGGAGCCCCGTCGTGAGCGAATCGACCGTGCCGACAAACACCGCCGCCACGAAAGAGCATTCATTCGCGGCAGATTTGCTGGCCCTCACCAAGCCGCGGATTATTTCGCTCCTGTTGGTGACGACCATCGCGCCGATGTACGTCGCCGGCTCACCCTCCTGGAGCACCGTATTCTGGGTGGCCCTTGGCGGGTATCTGATGGCGGGCGGGGCGAACGCCGTGAATATGTATCTCGATGGGGACATCGATCACGTGATGGAACGCACGCGGCTGCGTCCGATTCCCAGCGGCCGCATGTCACCGCGATCGGTCATCGCATTCGGCGTGCTGATCTCGACGGCAGCCACGTATATGCTGGCCCACTTCGTCAACGTGCTCACGGCAGCGCTGGCACTCGCCGGATTCTACTTCTATGTATTCGTCTACACACGCTGGCTGAAGCGGTCGTCACCGCAGAACATCGTGATTGGCGGCGCGGCTGGCGCCTTTCCGCCGCTCGTCGGCTGGGCCGCTGTGACCGGACGCGTCGAGCTGGCTTCGATATATCTCTTTGT
The DNA here is from genome assembly GCA_025360995.1 of Gemmatimonadota bacterium. Taxonomy (GTDB): domain Bacteria; phylum Gemmatimonadota; class Gemmatimonadetes; order Gemmatimonadales; family Gemmatimonadaceae; genus Fen-1231. The sequence continues at coordinate 1,491 of JANYBD010000123.1, read as the reverse complement.
GATTGTTTTTTTCTGGACGCCACCACATTTCTGGGCGCTCGCTCTGAACAAGCAGGGCGACTACGGCAACGCCCACGTCCCGATGGCGCCACTCGTGTGGGGCAAACGAGAAACGATTGATCAAATGCTCTGGTACACCGTCCTGCTGCTCGCACTCACTGTGCTGCCAGTCTGCTTCGGCGTGTTCGGACTGTTCTATTTCGCGTCGGCGCTGGTGCTGGGTGGCACGCTGCTGTTCGGCGTGTGGCGAGTATTTCGAGAGCGCAATACCGAGAATTGGGCAGCGCCCGCGTGGTGGGTATTTAAATTCTCACTGCTCTATCTCGCGCTGCTTTTCGCCGCGATGGTCGTCGACCGCCACGTGTAGAGCGCCGCGCCGACACCAAGCATGACCGTGCCGACGAGTGACATTCTCAATGCGCTCACATAGGCACTGACAATCCCGACGACGGCGCACAGGACAAAGAACCCCGGCAACCAAGGATACCCGAGCACGCGGTATGGACGCGGAAGTGCCGGACGGGTGCGACGTAGCACAAAAACACTCGCCGCGCCAAGGCCGAAAAAAATCCAGTCGGCGAACACGACGCCCGACAGCAACGTCCCAATTTGACCACGCGTCGCGAAAAGCAACACGAGCGACCAGGTACCGAGCATGACCAACGCCACGTGGGGCGATCCAAACCGCGGATGCACGCGACCGGCGCTGGGCAGAAATGCGCCGTCCTGACCCAGCGCAAAAAGTACGCGAGCGTTGGTCAGCAGCGCGACATTCACGAACCCAAAAATCGAGAGCATCGCGGCGATCGTAATCGCCCGTGCGCCCACCGGACCAACAAATTGTTGGGCGGCATCGGCCGCTACGGCATGGCTCAGCGCTAATCCATCACGACCCAGCGCCTTGAGATACACCGCGTTCGCACCGAGATAAATCGCGATCACAATGCCGATGCCAATAAACAGAGCGCGCGGCAGCGTCCGCCCAGGATCGCGAATCTCGGCGGCAACCATATTCGTCTGTTGCCATCCGCCGATCGTAAAAAGGACCGCGACAAACGCGGCGGCGAATCCGCTGACCAGCGGCGGTGCGATCGGAGCCACGGCGATCGGCACCGGTGCGGCAACGGAGACAATTGCTCCGACGACAATAAGTGCCGTTAGCGCAGCGATTTTTGAGAGCGTAAAAATGTTCGCGGTGACGGTGCCCGGCTTTACTCCGAGATAGTTGGTGGCCGTCAGCGCCACGATGGTAATCGCGGCAACACCCATACGGCCACCGACAAGATCGAGTGGCACAAACCGTTCCAGATACCCAGCGAAACTCATCGCAACGGCGGCAATGGCGCCGCTGGCAATCAGCAATAGCGTCATCCACCCGCACAAAAATGCCGGCAGTTTGCCGAACGCCTCGCGAATGTACACGTATCCGCCTCCGGCTTCGGGCAGCATAGCGCCCAGCTCGGCGTACGTCAGCGCACCGGCGAGCGCCAC
>JANYBD010000113.1 GCA_025360995.1 Gemmatimonadota bacterium | reverse complement strand
ACGGGTGGACAAATACATCTCGAGTTCCGTGCGAATGCCGCGCGCCAACTGAATGTTGAAGTTAAGGTTGGCCATGCTCGTCGTGAAACCACTGCCGATCGGCATCAGCGCATTGGAGTTCACGGTACCTACCATTACCGGCGTTGACGTGTTGGAGTGCGTCAAATTCTGGAAATCCTGCGTAAACGTTCCGCCCCAGGAGAACGCGAGCTTGGTAAACGGCATCGAGTCTGTCTTGGGCGTCTCAAACACATTGATGCCGCGCTGGTCTGCCGGACGAATGTTTGAGATTTGTGCTTGGGCCGTCGCAGCCGCGATCGTCGCGACGACCGACAGCATGAGGAACTTGGAGGGGTGTTTCATGGTACGCATTGTCCTTCAGCTCTTGAGGAGCAGGTCGAAGTGGACGTTCACTTTGTCACGCACTTTCATCATTCCCATCATCAGCGACGGCGGTTTGACGCCGAACTGACTCATCAAAAACTCGTAGCCACCGGTGACGCGTAGGACGCCGTTCCCGGCATCGTGGGCGACGGCAGGCATGGTGATCGGCTTCGCGGTGCCAGCAATCGTGAGCGTGCCGACCAACGTGATCGCGACGCTGTCCGCCGATTTCACCAGGTCGTAACTCTCCATGCGAAATTCGATGTCTGCATGTTCCTTTTCTTTCATCGCCTTCCGCATATGCTCATTCATGGTGCCGTTGGCGCAGTCCAGTTTCTCGACAGGCACTTTCAGCATCACACTGACCACCGCATTTCCGCCGGCAGCGACTGCACGCCCAACATCCGGCGCGGATGCCTGCGCCTTGAGATTGATCTCGCCTGCCTTGCAGCTGTAGTCGCGAACACTCGACGTGCCATCCACCCATAGGCGGCTGGCGGGCTGCAGCGTCACGGGCTGATCAATCGCCTTCCAGCCAATGACGGCGACGGATGCTATTGCAACGGTGAGTAGGCTCTGTTTGAAGTTCATTTGCATTGTGAATCCTTTGATTTGATCCAGCAAGTCGCGCCCCAGAAGGGCTTCGTGATAGTGAGTATAGGATCGGCATTCATTGCCGTCTGTCGGGAACAAGGGGAGTTTTCATCGGCGATTTGACCACACTGGTGTCGGGGAATCGCCGTGTGTGCACCGCGGTGTGACGACGGATTCGAGCAGCAGTACCCCGGTCCCGAGCAGGGACATGGTGCTCTCAATGCGCACTGGGAGGCGGCAACGATCGTCGGAAATCCAAAGGTGAAGGATTCCCTCTCCATTGTAATTCGCGGCGTCTTTCACCCGCATTTCCAACTCGATAGTGCGAAATTCGCCGGCGGGCGTTGTTAGGGTCTCGCGCTTGATGATTCGCACGGTGGTTGGCGTGCGCCGCACATCGTAGTGACGGTCGAACGAGTACACCGAGTCCGGTAGTAACGTGATCGTCCGCAAGAAGTAGATGAACGAGAGTTCGTCTAGCGGCGCACTGCTGACGGAGGTGCCGGAGTCGCCACGCGTACTGCTCCAATGGCGACTCTCCGGAGCGATTTCCACACTCTCGTTATTGAAGGAGAATGGGCGAAGTTCGTGTTTTTCGAAGCGAAGCGAGGCCATGCGGCGGGGATCAATCCATGACTTGGTATTGTCGTCACCGCTCATGAACCCCCACCGCACGTGAACATCAAACGCCGCCAAAATAGTCTCGGTGCCACGCACGTCCACCGGTCCGGTGACCGACATCACCGCACGGCCGCCGGCCCCGAATTTCGAAGTCCGAACGGTATACGTGAGGCGTTCACCAATAGAGAACGGGAGCGCATCCTGCGTTTGCGCTTGTGCTTGTGCTAGGGATGCGAAAGCGACCGTGAGAGCGAGCCAACTGCGATTCATATCCACTCCGACGCGAGACGACGACGAGACATGAGTGAGTCTCGCCGTCGCGTAGGCGGCGGTCAGTCGGTGGATTTACGGGGATCGTGTCAGCGATACCCCTACTGGCGTTCAGTTACCGAAGAGCGCCGCGGCGAGCGAATCGGTGAACGCAGGAAGGGTAAGCTGTTTGCCAAGTTCATGAGGCGAGCTGCCGACGAGCCGCCGCGTATGGGTTACCAGCAACCGCAACCGACGATATCCCAGACGATGGGCGACGGCGCGCGGCGAGTCGCCATTGATCACCAACAGTTCCCACACCCGCGCCATGCGCGCCGTGTCGAGCAGGCTCGCGGCGCCATTTATTCCCGTGCGTTCCATCCAACGATCGATCGTCCGACGGCCCAGTCCCGTTGCGCGCGTGAGATCATTGACCCAACGCGGAATCGGGCCGTTGCCGAACAGTGCCACACTGGCCGTTTGCAACGGCTCGGGAAAAGCTCGTAAGCGCGACGCCGCGCGGTTCAGTAGCAATGAGGGCGCAGACGGTGAGAGCAGTGTGGTGAGTTTGCCGGCGACAAGTTGCGGGGCGTCGTCAACGCCGCGGATGATGAGCTCGTGCGCACCTAGTTCCGCTAACCGCACGACGCGCCGCGCGGTATCGGCCGTCAGCGAGGTATAGAGCAATACCGGTACCGTGCTTCGCGCGAGGAC
>JANYBD010000088.1 GCA_025360995.1 Gemmatimonadota bacterium | reverse complement strand
CAGCATTTCCACGAGTGCCGAATCCGTGACCTCGGTACGCACTTCGGACGTCGCTTGAAAGTAGCCGGCGTTTCTGTTGCTATTGAGATTGGAATATGCGCCGTATGTCCAACTCTTCTGCTCGCGCAGAATCATGAACAGTCGTGCATTTGCACCACCACCGAGAATTTTATTGGCGATTCGGGCTGCATACGAACGCGAATCCGTTGGCGGCCAGGTGAGATTTCCAACAACAATATTCGACTGTACCGATCCCGGGCGATGTACGAGCACCACTTCCATTGCCGTACGTGGAACCGGTGACTTGGCCATGGTAATCGCCGCCGCCGTACCCGACCATCCGGCGAAGGCAGACTCGGCCAACGCTTGGGCCTGCGCGAGCGAGAGGCTCCCAGCGACAACGAGCAACGCGCCGGACGGCCGCAGCCGGGCCCGCTGAAACGCTACCAGATCGTCACGGGTAATCGCGTTCACGCTCTTGGGATCGGCGTAGCGGCCGTACGTCTGATCACCAAACAATCCGCGCAAAAATGCATGACTGGCAATGCTCGCTGGCTGCCCTTGCTCGAGCTGCAAGCCTGACAATGTCTGCTTGCGCAACAGTTCGACTTCCTTTTCAGGGAGCGTCGGCCGAATGGCCGCATCGGCGATCAGGTCAAAGGCGAGCTTCGCATTGTTCGCCAACACTTCGGAATGCAGGGTCAGAAAATCCGAGCTGGCACCGGCGCCGAGCGAGCCGCCGACGCCTTCGATGGCCGCCGAGATCTCTTCGGCCGAGCGCTTCCCGGCGCCTTTGGTCAATAGCCCGGCGAGCAGGTCAGCCACTCCCGACTTTCCCGCCGGATCGTACACCGACCCCGCAGGGAACGACAGTGAAACGGCGACGACCGGCTGTTTGTCATTGTGCACCACCAGCAAATGCAGTCCGTTCGCGAGCGTGGCTTCTTGAAACGGCGGAAACACCGCTGCTTTGATTGGAGCCGGCGCCGGTGCCGTGGTCGGGAATTGTGCGATGATCGCCGTCGGGGCGAACAGCGCGGCAATTACCAGCAACGCCGCGTTGGAAAATCTATAGATGCTCTGGCGTTCCATTACTTGGCCCCCGGTACAATTACGATCGTGAGCGAGTTGTCTGTGCGAAGGTACGTTGCGGCCACCCGTTTAATATCTGCCGCAGTGACGGCGTTATAGCGGGCGAGATCCGTGTTCACTTTGTCGACCCCGCCAAGGAACAGGTCGGCGAACTGCACGGCCTCGGCCAGGTTCAACGCACTTTGACGCCCGTTAATGGTATTCGCGCGGTACGTGTTCTTCGCTTTCGACAATTCCGCTTCAGTCACACCATCTGCGGCCACTTTCGCCACCTGCGCCGCCAGCAACTGCTCAACGGAGTCGATCGGAACTCCCTGATTCGCGATGGCGAGGGATCCGAAGAGCCCTGGCCCGCGCACGGGACCCACGGGGTTGATAAGACTCTGCGTACCCGCCGCCGCTTTGGTCTCGCGGGCGAGCACGCGATTGAGGCGGGAACTCTCACCGATGCCGAGGATGGTGGAGAGCAAATCCAGTGCCGGGAAGTCCGCATCTGATACAGAAGGAATTCTGTAAAACAATAGTACCGCGGGGATCGTCGCGTTCTTATCGGCGACGCGAGTCCGCAGCGCGCCGGTGTTGAACGGCTGGCGGCATTCCACCGCCGGAGGCGCCGGCACACGCGGAATATCGGTGAAATATTGCGCGATCAGTTTCTTGGCTTCGGCAGGCGCGAAATCGCCGACAATCACGAGCGATGCGTTATTGGGTGAATAGTATTGTTTGAAAAACGCCTGCACATCTTCCACCTTTGCCGCGTTGAGGTCGGTCATCGACCCAATGAGCGAGTGCGCATAGGCGAAGCAAGTTGACTTGTTATACACCAGTCCGATGGAATCCACTAGCGTGCCGACATAGGGCTGGTTGTCAAAACGCAAACGGCGTTCCTCTTTCACAGCCTCGCGCTGATTGTCAAGCGTCGCTTGCGTAATAGACAATGAACGCATCCGGTCCGCTTCGAGCCAGAGCCCGAGATTGAGCCGGTTCGACGGAAGCTGTTCCCAGTAATTCGTCCGGTCGTCCTGGGTTGAGCCGTTCAATTGGCCCCCGGCCCGTTCGACGTATTGAAAGTGTTCGGCCTTTTTCACATTCGCCGAACCCTGAAACATCATGTGTTCGAACAGGTGGGCGAAGCCCGTGCGGCCCGGCACTTCGTTGCGCGCCCCAACATTGTACCAGATGTCAACAGCAACGACTTGAGAGGAATGGTCCTCCACCAAATGCACCGCGAGGCCATTGGGGAGCGTGTAACTCTCGATTTTTACCTTCCCAGGTTCCTGGGCGCTACCGATTGAAACACACAAGGCAGCGCACACCACGAACCCGCAGCAAGCCATCAAACGACGCATCGCGTTTCACCTCAAAATCCGGGGGAAGAACAAAATGGCGATGCTTAAAGCTAAACAGCGGAAGTGGTGTGCGGCATATTGAGCTCCGGGCAAGCCACCGCGACTAGTCTCGTGCTCGGGCGCCCCGGCGTGTCGGAGCAAGAAAGCGCGCGGCGCGCGTCAACGCATCGGACGCGACTGAATCCGTGAAGTTGTGTTCCTCACCGGGATACACCTTCATCTGATAGACAAATTTGTGCGTACGAAGGAAATCCGCGAGATGCAAGGCGTCAGCAAGCGGTACCGTTGAGTCTTTTTCACCATGTAAAATGAGCGCGGGAGGCATGCGCTTGATACTATCTGCCAGAAACGGTTCGAGCGCGGATCCCAGCAACACAATACGATTGATCCGGACGTCGGCCGCCGCTACGCCGACCGCAAGAAACGCTCCCAGGGAATGTCCCAGCAGTCCAACGGAGTTCACTTGGACGTCTGAACGCGTCCGAATCCACGTGACCGCCTCGCGGACCTCACGCACCCAGTGAAAATAATTCGCGGCCTCGGCGGAATCACTCGTCGAATAATTCCCCGTCCCGTCGAAGTAGTGTACCACGAACGCGATCATTCCCTGCTCCGCCATCGTCCGGGCGTATCTATTGACCGTGCTTGTACCGGGGCCGTGAATGCCGCCGGACCCGTGTAGCAGTATGACCGCCGGATTTCGTCCGCCGATCTCCGGCTGATACACATCGACTTTGATCCGATGCCCATCGGTCTCGAGAAACGAGACATTGTCCTCGACCTGATGAATCGTGACACCGGTGCGCGGATGCAACGGCGGTTTCGAGCACGCCGAGACGAATGCCACGATTAAAAGAAGTCGAACGCTTCGTAGCACTGGTCAGCGCCCCACGGTTCCATGGCCCGTCGACCCAAAGCCGCCGGCGCGGTCCGTGGTTTGCTCCACTGTACCGGTGACAAACTCCAGCGTTTCAAATCGGGCGAGAATCATTTGCGCAATCCGGTCGCCGTGCGTGATGATCAGTGGGCTGACGCCACCGTTCTTAACCGGCACGCACCATTCATCCGGATAATCGGGGTCCACTGTCCCAGGGGCATTTGCAATGACCAGATCCGTTCTGACGCTCGTCCCCGATCGCGGGCGAATCTGCGCCTCGTATCCTTTTGGGAGACGCGCTTTGAATCCGAGCGGCACCAGCGCCTTCTCGCCCGGCGCGAGGATGAGTACGGACGCGCCATTCCGTACCTCTGTGGGTCGCTCTTGCATCACCGCCCCCGCCCACGCCCGTACCCGGCGCCCCGTCAGGTGAGCCGACAGGTCGTAGCCGGCACTTCCAGTCGTGCCGCGTGAGGGAACGGACACACCAGGGAACAGCGGATCAAAGGCGATCGTTGGCATGGTCACAAGTATAGTATCCCCTTCACCTTTGATGGCGCTTTTTGCATCGTTCTGGGTACAACAATCATATGAATAGTCATCGTCTGCTACTCCTGCTTGCATCCCTCTCGCTCGCCCCAAGCGTGAGTCGCGCCCAAATTATTCGGGATCCGGCAAACGTCGCGGGTTCAACAGCCGATCCAACGTCCGCCGAAGCGTCCGCGAAAGCCGCGCAGGCATACTTCGAGCGGTACCGCCTTGCCCATCTCCAATCGGCCCGCGGAGGATCGCAGCCTGGCAAGTGCGATGAGATTGTCGGAAAGTTTTGTTATTGGTACGACGAGCACGAAAGTTCGATGCCAAGGGAGCCAGGGACCATCACGGTTGCTCGAGATACCCTCATCCGCCGACTCGATTCCCTCGCCACTATCGCACCCGACGATCAATGGATCGTTGCCCAGCGAGTGCGCTATCTCGTCGAAGCGGGGCGAAGCGCCAACGCGCTGGTTGCCGCGAATCAATGTCAGGTCGGCGGCTGGTGGTGTGACATTCTCGTCGGGTTTGCTCAGCACGCGTTAGGCCAATACGTCGCCGCCGGGCGAACCTATAGCGCAGCACTTGAAAAAATGTTGCCGCGCGATCGCTGTGCGTGGCGTGATTTGACGATGCTCATCGACGACGATACGCGACAGGATTACAAGCATTTGCCCTGTGGCGATCCCAAGCGTACCGCCTACGAAGACCGCGTCTGGTTCCTCGCGCGACAGCTCTATAGCAATCCCGGCAATGACTCGCGTACCGAATGGTATGCGCGCATGACGATGGGATATATGCTGCAAGACGCGGTCAGCACACACCAGTTCGGCTTTGACGATGACGAACGCGAGTTGATGATGCGGTTTGGCTGGCCTGTCGGTTGGGCACTTGGCGGACGCGACCCACGCACACGCCTGCCGAGCATCGTATCGGCGGAAATGGTGCCGGCATACCGGATGATCCCGCCCGGATACGTGCTGAACAACCCGCCCCTCTCCGACTCAACGAATTGGGCGGTGCAGTTGGCACCGGTGTATGGCCGCTATTCACCACCATACGCCCATAATTTGCGGATGCTTGAGCATCAGAAGGCGATGTTCCATCGAGGCGACAGCGCGCTAGTGGTGCTGGCCTACGACACGCGGATGATCAAGCCAATGCAAAACGCAAAAATCACCGCGGCATTGGTACTGTCGAACAGTGCCGCAGTGAAGGATTACGCCCGGATTGTCCATGATGCGCCGCCCACTGGAGTGCTGACGGTGACCGCGCCATGGGGCGCGCTTCTGATGAGCGCCGAGGTGAGCGCGCCGTCGGTGAGCACGGTGTCGCGGGCTCGGTACGGGGTCAGTCCGCCCTTCGCCGTTGGGACGCGCGTGACGCTTTCCGACCTGCTGTTTTACAAGCCGTATGGGTCGTTTCCCACGACAGTGGAAGAAGCGGCGCCGCATGCGCACACGACGGAGCGATTGCGCGCCGATGAAAAGCTGGGCGTCTACTGGGAAGCATATGGCACCGACCCGCAGGGCGAGACGATGAACATTTCGCTAACGGTCGTGAAAGAGGTCGGCGAAAGCGGCTTCCTCCGCCGCCAGGCAAAGGCGCTTAAGCTGGAACATCAGTCGACTCCGGTCAGCGTCTCGGTGCAGGACATTTCGGCCCGCGGCACCAGCACCTCGACGCGTTCCCTTGAGCTCGATATTCATACTCTCTCAAAAGGCGCATATATCGTTCAACTCGAGATCGATGTCGCGGGTCAATACGTCATTCGCGCCGATCATCGGATCGAAGTCATTTCGCCGTAAGCCGCAAGCCCGTCGGGAACCGCTAGATTTCCTGTCGCCGGACACCCGTTCGGCAGACGGCCTCCCTGAACCCGACCGCTGTGTTTCTCAAGAACTGTGCACGACTGTTGCTCCTTGGGCGCCATGCGCTCCTCGCCGGCGGCATGTGCGCCGCATTGGCTTCGTCCGCCGCGGGTCAAGATTCCGCGAACGCGAAATCGAAGATTGCCCCGGCAGCGCATGCCGATTCGCTAAAAAGGAAAGTCACTTCGAAAAAACATGCGAAGCCGGCGGTGCATAAAACGAAGCCGGCGGCGCAAAAGGCGAAGCCACCAATGAATGCCGACAGCGCATCGCTCGCCCGTCAGGACTCGATTCTCGATTCGCTGTGGCCCGTCAAGGGTCCCGCTCTGCTCCCCGGTTCCGTACTGCCGGCAAAACGTATCGTCGCGTATTACGGAAATCCGCTCTCGAAACGCATGGGAGTGCTTGGCGAGTATGAGCCAAACGAGATGCTGCGGCGACTCGACGAAGAAGTGGCGGCGTGGACCAAGGCCGACCCGACGACTCCGGTGCAACCCGCGCTGCACTTAATTGCGATTGTTGCCCAGGCGGGACCAGGCAGAGATGGCAAGTACCGCCTGCGCATGGATTCTTCGATGATCGAAAAAGTTGCGAGCTGGGCGGCAAAGCGGAATGCGCTCGTCTTTCTTGATGTGCAAGTCGGACAATCCACACTGCAGCAGGAACTGCCTTGGCTCGCCCGCTTTCTCATGCGACCCCAGTTCCATTTAGGAATCGATCCAGAGTTTTCGATGAAAGATCACACGGTGCCGGGCAAGAAGATCGGCACCTTCGATGCCGCCGATGTGAATTATGCGGCGACGTTTCTGGCGAACCTCGTGACGCAGTACAAGCTGCCGCCCAAGGTGCTCGTCGTGCACCGATTCACGCAGCGTGGCGTGACCAACTTCAAGAAGATCACGCTCGACCCACGCGTGCAAATCGTCATGGATATGGACGGCTTTGGACCGCCGCACCTGAAGAAGAACACGTTTCGGAAATGGGTCAAAGCGGAGCCGGTGGAATTCGCCGGATGGAAGCAGTTTTACAAGGCGCGCAACGACAGTCCGCGGACGACGGTCGCGGAGATTCTAAGGCTGCGGCCAAGGCCACTTTATATTCAGTATCAATAAGAAGCGGCGAAGGGAAAGGGGCGAACGGGGACTGAAGAAAAGCGGCGAACGTTGCAGGGCGAAGGGAAAAAAGGGCGAACGTTGCAGGGCTAACGGGAAAAAAGGGCGAACGTTGCAGGGCTAGCGTGCAAGCAGTTCCGTTCGCCCTGCAACGTTCGCCGCTTTGCCGTTCGCCCTGCAACCTTCGCCTCCCCTAATTACAGTCATCCCCCAAACCTTGCCCCTCTCCCTTCAAACCTCCTCTTCATAACCTGAATCGCCGCCAAGTTCGAATCCATTAACACCACCTCCCGCCCGTGGCGATCCGCAGCGTCGCCGAAGGATCCGCTGCCGGCAAAGAAGTCGAGCAACCGGTCGCCGGGTTTTGAGTGCACCTTCACGATGCGCTCAAGAACGGCCAGCGGCTTCTGCGTGGGATAGCCCGTCTTTTCCTTGCCGGTCGGTGAGACGATGGTGTTCCACCACACGTCGGTCGGGAGTTTGCCGCGGGCCCGTTTCTCTGGCGTGACCATGCCCGGAGCCATGTACGGTAGCCGGTCGGACTCGTCGGCCTGAAATGTGTACCGTGCCGGATCCTTCGCATACCAGAGAATCGTGTCGTGCTTGGCCGGCCATTTTTTCTTCGACCGCCCGCCGTAGTCGTACGCCCAAATGATCTCGTTCATAAACGATGCGCGGCCAAATATTCCGTCGAGCATCACCTTCACGTAGTGCACTTCGCGCGAATCCAGATGCACAAACAGGCTGCCGGCGGCGCTCAGGACTCGTCGCGCTTCAAATAATCGCGGCGCGAGAAACGCTGCATAGTCGTCAAACTGGTCGGCATATGACTCGGTCCCAACGATCTCGGTCGTGTACCGCTTGCCACCAAATCCGGTGCGGTCACCGACCGCGTCCCGACGGGTGCGCGTTTGCACTCGCTGCTGGGTTCGCCCGGTGTTGAACGGCGGATCCACATAAATTAGCTCGAACGATGCGTCCGGCAGCGTCGGCAGTAGTTTGAGGTTGTCGCCATGGGTGACAGTAATCACACCTAGAAGATACTGCCGACCCCGCGAGTTGCCTCCCCCGTCGCAACGTTGAACATTAGAGCATGCCTGCCGGTCACATTGAAGGAGATTCGCAATGCTGAGCCCCCGCGCCATCGTTGTTGCG
>JANYBD010000081.1 GCA_025360995.1 Gemmatimonadota bacterium | reverse complement strand
CACCTAATGGCTGGCAAACCCTCTCTGCTTCCGCACTCAGCTTCAAGGACGGTGAGCCGGCGCCCACGGCCGCCACAGAGTCGGAAATCAACGACGTCGTGGATGCGTTTGCGATAGCCGCACGGCGGGCCGACCGAATCGGACTCGACGCGATCGAGATACACGGCGCGCACGGCTATCTGCTGCATCAGTTCTTGTCGCCGCTTTCGAATCGGCGCACGGACGCATACGGTGGAAGTTTGGAAAATCGTATGCGACTATTGCTACGAGTCTTCGATGCGGTGCGCGCTGCGTTTCCGGTCACCAAAGCTGTGGGCGTTCGAATTTCCGCGACAGACTGGGTGGACGGTGGATGGGATCTCGAGCAAAGCATCGAACTCGCCAAGGCGCTGGATGAGCGCGGTTGCAATTTCATCGATGTCTCCAGTGGCGGCGCCAGCCCATTGCAAAAGATCAACGTGGGGCCGGGTTATCAGGTTCCGTTTGCTGAGGCAATTAAGCGAGTGGTGGCGATGCCGGTTATCGCTATTGGACTGATCACGGACCCCCATCAGGCAGAGGCGATCGTTGCTGACGGTCGGGCGGACGCCGTCGCGCTTGCCCGGGGGATGTTGTACGATCCGCGCTGGCCTTGGCATGCCGCGGCGACACTCGGAGCCACGGTCAATGTGGCGCCGCAGTATGCGCGCTGTGAGCCGCGTGAAGTAAAGGGACTCTTCACGCACAATTAGCAGCCATCACCCAAGTCAATCACGAGTAGTCCATGGCCCTTCTGGGCATGCAGGACGTTAGCATCGCTTTTGGTGGTCCAGCGGTTCTTGATCGCGCCCGATTTGCTATCGAGCGGGGCGAACGAGTGTGCCTGCTCGGTCGCAATGGGGCGGGCAAGAGCACGATCATGAAACTCCTCGACGGTTCGATTTCTCCCAATAGCGGAGAAGTCGTCCGGCAGACCGGTGTGACCGTAACGCGATTGGAGCAGGAAGTTCCAGACGACGTGGACGGTACGACATTCGACGTGGTCGCTGAGGGGCTTGGCGAAGCTGGACGATTGTTGGCGCGGTATCATCAGGCGAGCCACGATGTCGGCACGCATGCGAGCGAGGCGGCGCTGCGCGAACTTGACCGGCTGCATCACGCGCTCGACAGCGCCAATGCGTGGGAAATGCAATCGCGTGTGGACACGGTGCTCGAGCACCTCGGCCTGAATGCGGATCTGCCGTTCGCATCGGCATCGGGCGGGCAAAAGCGACAGACGCTGCTCGCCCGTGCGCTCGTGCGGCAACCGGATGTGCTGCTGTTAGACGAACCCACCAACCATCTCGACTTCGATGCGGTCGAGTGGATGGAGCAGTTTCTCATTGATCGTGGCGTGACGATGGTGTTCGTGACCCACGACCGGGCGTTTCTGCGTCGGGTTGCGACTCGGATTGTCGAACTCGATCGAGGACGGCTAGTGGACTGGGGCGCGGACTACGACACGTATCTCGAGCGCAAAGAGGCAGCGCTTAACGTGGAAGCAAAGGAGTGGGCCGACTTCGACAAAAAATTAGCGCAAGAGGAAGTGTGGATTCGCACCGGCATCCAGGCGCGCCGCACCCGAAACGAGGGACGCGTTCGCTCGCTCGAAGCATTACGGGTGGAACGGGGCACCCGTCGCGAACGCACGGGAACCGTCAAACTTCAGGCGCAAGAAGGTGAACGTTCTGGGCGTCTGGTCGTGGAGGCGCGCCGCGTAAACTTCGCGCACGGTGAGAGCCCGATTGTTCGCGACTTCACGACGACCATCGCGCGTGGGGATCGCGTCGGCCTGATTGGGCCCAATGGTTCGGGCAAGACCACGCTGCTGCGTCTGTTGCTTGGCGAACTCGCGCCCGACACGGGATCGATTCGTTTGGGAACCGGCCTTGAGGTCGCGTACTTCGATCAACTGCGCGAGCAGCTCGACGATGAGCGAAGTGTGTTCGACAGTATTGCCGACGGCGCCGATTGGATAGAGGTTGGCGGCGGGCAGAAGCACGTGTTGAGTTATCTCCAGGATTTTCTCTTTTCGCCAGACCGCGCGCGCACACCGGTCAGGGCGCTTTCGGGCGGCGAGCGGAATCGGTTGTTGTTGGCGCGACTCTTTACACGATCGTTTAATCTGTTGGTGTTGGATGAGCCTACGAACGACCTCGATATCGAGACTCTCGACCTGCTCGAAGAACTGTTGCTCGATTTTTCCGGCACCCTATTGGTGGTGAGTCACGACCGCGCCTTTCTCGACAACGTCGTCACGAGTACGCTGGTGTTTGAGGGCGGCGGCCGGGTGAGTGAGTATGTCGGGGGCTTTACGGATTGGGTGCGACAGCGTTCGGTCGCGGCTCCGGCGAAATCGTCCGCGGCAAACAGCAAGAGCGCCGCTCCGAAAGCATCCTCGGCGCCAGCTACCAAGAAACGACGGCTGACGTTCAAGGAGTCGTCAGAGTTGGCGGGATTGCCCGACACGATAGACACGCTGGAGCGGGATCGCGCCTCTATATATATGTTGCTTTCGGACCCGGAGTTGTTGCGGGACGGCGGTGCCGTGGCCGAAGCGCGGGCCCGACTGGCCAGACTCGAAGCCGAGATCAACGTTGTGACAGTACGTTGGGAGGAGTTGGAAACTATCTCGGCGTTGCCCTAGCCCGGTGGCTCCTGAGGGGCGGGGTACTCAATGGTGGGCGCCGGTGACGGGTTGCTTGTTCGAATCCATAGGCCAGTGAAATTAATTTTCCTTCGCTCCACGGCCGGCCAAAAAAGGTGATTCCCGCAGGCAGTGCATTGGCCCGCGTGTAACCCATCGGCACGGTGATCGCCGGGAATCCCGTTGTTGGCGAGAAGAGTTGACTGTTGTCGCCGGCCGGAGTGTTGAGGTCGCCAATGAGGCGCGGCGGGTTGCTCCACGTCGGGTAGACGAGTGCGTCGAGCTTGAGCGAATCCATCATTTTGACGACCGCCGCACGAAACCGGTCGCGCATCACTTCGCGGGCTTTGCAGCCTGGTGCATCTTCAGGTGGCACGGTCACGGTGTCGGCAGCGCGCAGGCGCAGTTCTACCGTGGGATGAAAGTTGCCGCTGCGCAACACTTCATTGATGGTCTTCACTGGCGCGTTCTGCCCGCGCGCGGCGAAGTAGCGCTCGAGGTCGAACTTGAATGGATTGCATCCGCCGGCGCCGGTGCGGAGTACTGCGGCGAGGGAGTCTATTCCGGAGGGGTCGACAATCTTTGCGCCTTGTGTTTTGAGCGCATTGATCGCCTGATTAAACACAGTGACGACTTCGGTGTCGGTGCTAGGGCGTTCATACGCTTGCCGCAGGACGCCGATGCGCGCGCCGTTGAGTCCGCCCGGGACAAGGAACTTGGTATAGTCAGTCTCGCGGTGTCCCCGGCTTGCCGCGGTCACCGGGTCGGCGGGATCCTCTCCTGCGACCACTTGGAACACGGCGACGGCGTCGGCGACCGTCCGGGCCATCGGGCCGGCGATATCAGCGCCGTTGCTCAGTGGCACAACACCGGCGCGGGAGGTGAGCCCCATCGTCGAGCGGATACCAACCAGCGCGTTATGCGCTGAAGGCCCACGGATCGAATTGCCCGTGTCGGTACCCAGGCCGACTTCGCCTTCATTTGCGGCGACGGCTGCGGCGGTGCCACCGCTCGAGCCCGCGGTCACGCGATCAAGCGCATACGGATTCTTGGTGTAGCCCGGAAGAATCGAGCTTACTGTTTCGTACGGCGTAAAGGCCCACTCCGCCATGTTGCTTTTAGCGAGCACAATGGCGCCGGCGGCGCGGATACGGGCGACCATCGTGGCGTCTTGCCGAGGAATCCACCCCTTGAGGGCGAGTGAACCAGCGGTGGTCTGGAGGTCGGACGTTTCGTAATTGTCCTTGACGACTATCGGAATGCAGTGAAGCGGTCCCGTGATTCCCTCGCGGGCAAAACGTCGGTCGAGGGAGTCGGCGATCGGTATCGCTTTGGCGTTGACTGTGATGATCGCATTAATCGCCGGCCCCGATTTGTCGTAGGCGGCGATACGACTGAGATAGCGCTGCACCAGTTGGTGGCAGGTCAACGACTTCGCGCGGAACGCGGAATGGACTGCGGCAATTGTGGTTTCTTCGACGCGAAAAGCGGAAGGGTGCTGGGCGGCCAGCGCGGCAGGGGCGAGCAGGACGGCAAGTGAGCGGATGCGCATCATCTTCATGGCACGATCGTCGGCACAGTCGGGTACTTGATCCCGAGTTGTTGCAAATACGTGTCGTACTTCGATGCGTCGTAATAGTATTTGCGCATCTCGTCGCGGTACTTTGCCATTTTCTCTGCGTTCAGCCAAATCGCCGGTTGATCGCTCGCTGACATCAAGGGGCGGTACTTCACCGTTTTGGTTTGGACATCGGTGAAGTACGCTTTCGCATCACTGACGAGTGTGCGCTGCATGATCAGATCGAGCAGCGTCATGGCTTGCACCTTTGCACCCGCGACGACGCCTTTGTGGGCGATCGGAGTTGCCATCGCAATTCCGTCCGCCCAGTTGTGGCCCGGCGTGCCGGGGATATTAGCCGGATAGTAGAGTGTGACGGTGGGAACGGTCCACGACACATCGCCGATATCGTCGCTTCCGGTGCCGCTACTTGCCGCGGCTGCTTGCTCAGGGGAACGCAGCGGCGGCACGGTAGTCCGAAGCCCACTGTCCGGCTGGCCCATCATCCGTTGTACTGCCCGGGCGAGCGTCTGATCTTTCTCGTCCCAGGCGGGCATCCCTACCCGCACAGCATTCGCATGCATTGCCGCCGCGATGGGCTTGTTGAAATGCGGCCGCCACGCCGAGCCGACGACAAGCACCGTGTCGAGTGACGTGAAGGTCGCCATCGCCGACGCGCGCGCGATCTGTTTGGCATCGTCAAACATTTTTGTGACGCGTTCAAAGTCGCGCTCCCGAAAATAAAACCAGATCGCGGCGGTACTAGGCACGACGTTGGGCTGGTCGCCGCCGTCGGTGATGACATAGTGGGAGCGTTGCGCGAGTTCCATATGTTCGCGATGGAACTCCCAGGCGTTTCCCATATTCATGACTGCGTCCAATGCGCTGCGTCCGCGCCAAGGTGCGGCGGCCGCATGCGCGCTTTGTCCCTGAAATTTGAAAATGGCCGAGATGAGGGAGAGGGCCGACTCGTCGCCCCAGGAAATGCCGAACTCGTCGCTCACGTGGGCAAAAAGATTTGCGTCCACGTCCTTGAACACGCCGGCGCGCACCAGAAAGGCTTTGCTGGCGAGCTGTTCCTCGGCGACGCCAGGCCACAGCATGATTGTACCGGACATCTTCTCGCGTTCCATGACGTCTTTCACGGCGAGGGCGGCGATGATGTTAAGTGGGACCCCGCTATTGTGTCCCTCACCGTGCCCCGGTGCGCCGAAGACCATCCGGTCTCGCGAGGCCATGCCGGGCTTCTGGTTCGCTTGCGGGATTCCGTCGATGTCGGACCCTAATGCGATGACTGGTGATCCGGTCCCCCAGCGCGCGACCCACGCGGTGGGGATCCCCGCGACGCCTCGCGTGACGGAAAAGCCGTTCTTCTCGAGCACGGCGGCGAGATACTTCGAGCTCTCGACCTCCTGCATCCCGAGTTCGCCATAGGAAAAGACTTGGTCGACCATCTGCTGGGCGAGCTTTGCGCGGCCGTCGATCGCCCTCGCAAGTTCACCTTTAAGTCGATCGACCCGCAGATCGGCTTGCGTCTGGGCGCTGCCAACGGCAGCGAGCAGGAAACAGGTGGCGAGGAGACGGGCGATAGTGCGCACGGGGGATCCCGGGTTCAGGGGTGAGGGCGGAGTTTGTGACAACATTCTGACTTGTCGGGGTATTAGCAATGGTGTTGGCAAATCCCTTACTTCATTCCCTTTCTCCGGAATACATAACATGTTGACTATCTACCGATCAACTGTCGTTGTGGCACTCGCGGCGGTGATGGTTAGCTGTTCCGGGGGTGGTGGCGATGTGAAGATAACCCCACCAGTAACTCCGGTGTTGACCACGATCTCCCTGACTGGTGGGACAACGGTCGCTGTTGGTTCGACGATCACACTGATTGCCAGTCCGAGAGACCAAAACGGCAATGCTTTTGTTGCGACCGTGAGCTGGTCATCGAGCGCCCCAAACGTTGCCAGCGTGAGCAGCAGTGGAGTGGTCACCGGCGTTGTGCCCGGCTCGGCAATTATCACTTCGGCAGCGGGGAGCGTCACCGCCAACACGACAATTACAGTGACCGCGGTTCCGGTCCTTACTTCTATTACGATTGGTGGCGGTTCGACTCTTGTTGCTGGCACGACCCTGCAACTCACGGCGACAACGAAAGACCAAACGGGCGCGGCGATCGCAGTGACCGTCGCATGGTCGTCGAATGCGAGTGCGATTGCTTCAGTGAACAGTTCCGGCCTGATCACTGGCGTGACGGCCGGCACGGCCATTATCACGGCGTCGTCCGGAACTGTCACGGCTACCCTCACGGTCACGGTCGCAGCCCCGGTTCTCACGTCAATCACGATTGGAGGCAGCGCTTCCGTAGTTGTTGGCCAAACTATTCAGCTCACGGCATCGCCAAAAGACCAAGCGGGAAACGCATTCACGGCTGCGGTTACTTGGTCTTCGTCGGCAACCGGAATCGCCACAGTAAATGCTGCGGGGCTCGTCACTGGAGTTACCGTTGCCAGTGCAATTATCACGGCCGCGTCGGGGAGTGTCACCGCAACGAAGACGATAACGGTAACAGCAGTGCCACCGACGCTGACGACGATTGCCATCAGTGGAGGTACTTCGGTTGTCGCGACTTCGACGCTTCAACTCACGGCGTCTCCGCTCGACCAAAATGGCAATGCGATTGCCGCGACGATCACCTGGTCGTCGAGCGCCACAGGATTCGCAACCGTCAGTAGCACAGGCTTGGTGACAGGTGTGGCTGCTGGAACGGCCGTGATCACGGCAGCGTCGGGAAATGTGAGTTCGACCGTGACGATCACAGTTGCCGCGCAGGTTCTAACATCGATTACAGTCAGTGGAGGTTCGACCGTCGTCGCAGGTTCGACATTGCAACTCATCGCCGCGGCCAGAGATCAGAATGGCAAGGCGATGACCGGCGTCTTCACTTGGGCGTCAGACGCAACGGCTGTTGCCACAGTGAGCAGCAGCGGATTGGTCACTGGCGTCGCGGTGGGCAGTGCCAACATCACGGCGTCATCCGGCGGCGTCAACGGCACCGCAGCAATCACCGTTACAGCGGCGCCGGTGTTTCCCTCGAATGTGGACGTGAACGCCACGGCGTCGAATACTTTTGCTCCCGCGACTATCGACGTCGCCCGGAATGGCACGGTGAACTGGATCTTCGCCGCCGTTACGCACAACGTCACCTTTGGTGGCAGCGCACCGACTGGTGGCAACATTGGAAACACGGCGAGTGCAACCGTGTCACGCACCTTCACCGTGGCGGGTACGTTCAGCTACCAGTGCACACTGCATGGCGGCATGACCGGCATGGTGATTGTGCACTAATCCGCGGGGTCATCTGGCGCGTGACGCCAGATGACCGCATCATTGCGAATGACAACTTTCCAGTCGGAAGCGGCGCCCGCGTATCGCGCGCGCCGCCCCCAGGCCGCCCGCGCAAATTTCGCGCTCTCGCTCGCGTTCGCAGCGGCACTCGTCCTGTCGATGATCGCTTGTGTCCAAGCTGATGGCGCACCGGTGACACTGGCTATCGTCAATGCGCGTGTGTGGACAGGTGATAGTGCGCGACCGTGGGCCGAAGCGGTGGCCATTGCCAAAGATCGCATTGCCATCGTCGGGTCGTCGGACGAAGTACGTTCGAGAATCGGGAAAAATGTCCGCGTGATTGACGCGAACGGCGCAATGGTCACGCCCGGCTTCATTGACAGTCACGTGCACTTTCTGGATGGCGGGTTTGCACTGTCGTCCGTACAGTTGCGCGATGCCCGTACGCGCGAAGAATTCATCGGGCGCATCGCCGCGTATGCCCGCACATTGCCAAAGGGGACGTGGATCCGGAACGGCGACTGGGATCATACGGGTTGGGGTGGCGAACTACCCACGCGCGCCTGGATCGA
>JANYBD010000074.1 GCA_025360995.1 Gemmatimonadota bacterium | reverse complement strand
GCGGCGAATCAAACGTTGCGCCAATACGAGGTTCAACGCCGAGCTGACGTTGAACGGCTCGAGCCCCATGTCCATCAATCGCGTAACCGTTTCCGGCGCCGAGTTGGTGTGCAGCGTGGAGAGCACCATGTGGCCGGTGAGCGCCGCCTTGATGGCGATGCCGCCGGTTTCGAGATCGCGGATCTCGCCGACCATGATGATGTTCGGATCCTGCCGCAAAAACGCTTTCAGTGCCGCAGCAAACGTCATACCAATTTCGTTGCGCACGAGCACCTGATTCACACCGTAGAGATTGTACTCAACGGGATCTTCCGCGGTCATGATGTTCGTGTCAATGCGATTCACTTTCGACAAGCACGAATACAGCGTCGTGGTCTTGCCGGAACCGGTTGGGCCGGTGACGAGCACCATCCCGTATGGGTTCGATACGGCTTCCATCAATTCTTTTTCGGCCTGCGGCTCGATGCCGAACTTCTCGAGGTCGAGCGTGAGGTTGCCCTTGTCAAGAATTCGCAGCACGACTTTTTCGCCGAACAGCGTGGGCAACGTCGACACGCGATAGTCGATGACTTTTTTGCCCATCTTCAGCTTAATGCGGCCGTCCTGCGGCACGCGGCGCTCAGCGATGTTCAATGAGCTCATAATCTTGAAACGCGACACTAGCGCCGCCTGCATTTTCTTGGGCGGCTTCATGATTTCTTCGAGCTCACCGTCAATGCGATAGCGGACGCGAAGGTCGTGCTCGAAACATTCGAAATGGATGTCGCTGGCGCCGCGCTTCACGGCATCGGTGAGGATGGCGTTGATCAGCTTCACCACTGGCGCCTCGTCCATTTGCGCCGAGAGCGCCGCGGCATTGACGTCTTCTTCTTTGGTCTCAACAAGCTCGAGATCTTCTTCGACGCCCATACCGGCGATATCGTCGAGCAGCGCAGACATCTGGACATCGGTGGATTCGAACAGCTTTTCGAGCGTATTACGCAGCGTGAACTCGCCGGCGATATAGGGCTGAATATCGTAACGGGTGATGAATTTGAGATCGTCGATAATTGCAAAGTTCGTCGGATCGGCCATCGCGACCGAAAGCACCCGACCTTCACGCTTGAGCGGGAGGACCAGGTTCTTCAACGCCAGATCACCCGGAATGAGCTTTACGACTTTCGGGTCGGGCTCAAACTTGGAGAGATCGACGGCCTGCATTTTGTATTGGCGGGCGAGCGTCTTGGTGAGCTCGATCTCCTGAATGAATCCGAGCTTGACCAGGTTGTAACCGACCCGCGTGCCGTTCTGCCGTTGTTCCTGTAGCGCCTTTTCCAATTGCTCCTTGGAAATGAGCCCCTCTTTTACAAGGAGATCACCAATGCGCTCGCTGCTGCTTGGAACGGGAGAGGCCATATCGCGCGAAAACTCGCCGTCGGGCGTGAGACCAATACTGGGGCGCCCAACTATATAGAGGGACGCACCGGGATTGGTGAAGCTGTCCGGCGGCGAGAGTCGTGTCAAGGACGAACATCATCCGGGTTTCCGGTGACGTTTTCGCACCCTTGAAAATGACTCCCCCGCTCCACCTTGACGTGGTGGAAGCGAAAACGTCACATAGGGTTGCAGCTTTTTGGCCATTGCCGGGCCGACCCCCGAGACGCGCTCCAATTCCTGAAGGGATCCGAAGGCGCCGTGGGTGTCACGGTCCGCGACAATCCGCGTTGCGAGTGCCAAGCCAATGAACGGTACGGTAGCAATCTCTGGTGCGGTCGCGACGTCCAGGTCAATCAACAGTCGGCTGCTGGCGGGCGGCGCCTTTTTTGGTGCAGCAATGACAGGCGCCAGCGCAGTTCCGCGCGAACGGGCATTGATCGCTGCCTGCAGTGAGTCCACGTGTTCGCGAGCCCGCCAGTAAGATTCGCGATTGTCGCGGGCGGGAGGCGCCGGATTGGTGGGAGGCAACGACCGGTAACTTCGTGGCACCGCTTCAACGGTGTCACGAGCTGCTCGATTGGACGTGCGCTTTCGACCACTTGGTGCTGACGAGGCAACGCTGCCGGTACCAGCCGAACCGCCGCGACCACCGCGACCGCCGCGGCGCTTCACGCCGCCGGATGCGATCGCCGAATCGACCGCGACAATCTGCCGCGCCAGGCCGGCACGGTCGCCGGCCACTGATGAGTTACCACTGCCCCGCATCGCGATCATTCCGCGTGCCGACACACCAAGTGCGGCGAGGGCAGCAAGAAAGATCAGGGCGCGGCGTTCTCCGGGGGTTGGCATGGGAGCATTATGCGCGCCCGAAGAGCGAACAATGCCATCACTTAGTTGCAGGTGGGCTCTTACGAGCGCCGAATAGGAAAAATGGCGAACGTTGCAGGGCGAACGGAACTACAGAAAAGCGGCGAACGTTGCAGGGCGAACGGAACTGCTTGACCGTTCGCGCTGCAACCTTCGCCGCCTTTTCACTCCCACTTCAACTAGCGCAACAGTGCGAGTGCCACATCTCCGACGATTTTCAACGACTTCACCGAAACCTTATCAACCTTATCCGCCAGCGTGTGATGGTAACTCACACCGTTCCGCACCGATTCCGGGTTGGGGTAGTCAATGTCAATCACATCAATCACCCGCAGTCCGGCCTTGATCAATGGAACGTGATCGTCCGTGATCGGATCCTTCGCCTGCGGAACAAACACATCCCCATATCCCATTTCTTTCGCCTTGTTCCATACGCGCTGCACGACTTCCGGTGCGGCGTTGGCCGAGTTGATCTCTTGATAAATCGTGAGATCGGCGTCGCCGATCATATCCCACAGCACGCCAAACAGAGGCTTATAGTCGGCACTCGGTAAATGCTGGGCGAAATAGGTCGAACCAATCAACACATCCACTTCGGGTGGTCCGAACGACCCCCAGTCTTCGCCGTCCACAAAGAGCAGATCCACGCCCACGCCGGGCGGTGTTTTCTTGAGCGCGTCGGCCAGTGCCAACTGCAACGCGACGCCGCTGCCTCCGTCGTTGGCGCCGTCGAATGGTTTGGTCCGGTTCGCCGGAACCGGATCGGAATCGGCGACGGGCCTCGTGTCCCAGTGCGTGACGTAGAGAATTCGCTGCGTGGCGTTCGGCTTGAACCGTGCAAGAATGTTCCGCATTGGGAGCTTCACACCTTTTGCCGTGGTATGCGTCCATGTCTGTTCGATGACGGTGTCGGCCTTAAGACGTAAGTGCGCTACCATCCAGTCGCCACACAGTTTCGCCGCCGTCGAACCTGGAATGCGCGCCCCGAATGCCACTTGTTGGCGCACATAACTCATCGCCGAGTCGGCGTTGAATTCTGTAGTAGGGTGCTGCGTAGTTGTCGCATCGCCCTTGGAGCCGCAGGATGCGAGCATCACCAACGCCGCGGTGGCCGTCAGCCGTCCGTTGCCTCTTATCATCTCAACTCTCCCGCGAAGAACGAAAGTTGCAAAGTAGCCGTCAACACGTATTGCGTGAATCGGCGATTCAGATTGTTGTCAAATGTCACGATCCGCGCACTCTGCAGTGAGAACGTCACATTGTCCGCCACGTCAGTGTCCGCATTCAACGTAATCGCTTGTCGGCCGTTGTCGGCTAGCCGGCTTCGCGTGCCGCTCGCCCCGAGGGCGTTTTGCACATAGCTTTGGGTGCTCGACTCCTGATACGACAGATGGGTGCGCAGCGAGCTCTTGAGTTGCCAGCCGGTCGGCAACTTGAACGACCGCGAGAGATCCGCACTGAGTTCCCGCCCACGCGAATCGGCGACGCTCCCCGGCAACGAGTCCGTCTGGAAGCGCGAACTCATCGTGAATGACGTCCGTAACATCCCACGCTCGGCCCATTCAATATTCATACTGACCGGGTACGTGAGAAGGCGCGTTGTGCGGATATCGTCCGGCACCTGCGGCGTGCCGCTTGGCGCAATGCTGCGCTGCCGGGTTTCGATCAACCCCGCCGACGCGCCAATACTCGTGATGAACGTCTCGACAGCGCGCGGACGAAACGTTCCGGAGAGCGACAGATCCGGAAGCGTGATTTGTTCCCCGTCGATCACAGCCTGCGAATTGTCAGCCCGCGTGAGCCAGTTGCGTGTCGCGACACGTCGCGTCCGAGCGATGAACCGGATGCCAAATGGCAAACGCAGTCCGCTGCTCAGCCCAACTTGTTCGTTGCTCGATGCGGTCGTCGCCAGAATCCCGTGGTCACGGAGAAAACCGCCGACATCGTTGAGGCCGAATTGAAACCCGTAGCCGGGGGTGAACGGCGTGCCGTCGAATGCGGAGGTCAGTGTGCGCGAATAGCTGAGATCGAGCGGCACAAGCGTATGCGCGGTTGTCGCAAGAAATGCGGAGTCGCGCACAAACGCACTGGCGATTCTCGCGATGTCGAATGACGCGCCGGCGTTCATCAACTGCAGATTGTTCACGCGGCGCGGCAACCGGAATGCACCGGTGTTGTCGGTCTCGCGAAGTAGCTGCGTCGTATTTGGATCACGTTGCAACGCGTACGTCGTGGAGAAATCAAAGCGCGGCCGGAACCATCCCTTCAATGAAGGGAGGAACGAGTAGTAACTGCTCAGCAACCGCTCGCGCTCAAGCCCGGTATCGAATCCGAGTAGCCGGGTCCGCTCGTTGCCGGCAACAATGGCAGATGGTGTGCTGTCTCCATAGTTGTGCAAATCGCGCAGCGTGGACAGCTCCCAGCGGGCGTCGAGCGCGTCGAAGGGCTGCAAATCGAGCGATGTGGCATTGCGCCAGAAACTTGTCAATCCGCGTACCACCGTTGCCGTATCAAATAGCGAGCTTGCCGGCCGCGAATAATTGAATCGCTTGTCGTCGCCATTGAGATAGCGGCTACTCAACCGGAACGACGCCGGCCGATTGTGAAACTCGGCGGAGCGCAGTGCCTGCATAAACTCCGCGTTGCCCAACCACCCAGGCAGCGCATTGAACACGCGCTCCCACCAGACGGGCATTGCCTGCTTGTTG
>JANYBD010000050.1 GCA_025360995.1 Gemmatimonadota bacterium | reverse complement strand
CGGGCGCACGCCACCATCGGGTACGTCGACGGGCCGATCACCTGTCCGCAATCGTCGCTGCAACAGACGTCGCCAACGCAGCCTTGTTATAGCAACACGGCTTCCAAAGACCGGTACGCACCAAACGTGATCGGCGGGGAGTTGATTGTCGGTTCCCATTCATCGTCGATTGGGTGGTATGCAGGCGCCGGATACAGTTCGCTGTCTCCGCACTTTCAGGTTGGGTATAAGAGCCTTGGCGGTTTCGTTGACAACACCAAGGTCGATGTCACCCTGAGCCGCGTCTCGGCGTTCGCCGGAGCGCTGTATACGATGTCCCACGGGCTCGACCTCACCGCACAGTTGTACTCGGTGCCACAAGATGCTACCACCGGCCGACTGGGCATAAACTGGCGCGTGAGGTAGACTTTCTGTGGTGAAGCGTTCTCCGCTCGTTTGGTTCGCGGTTCTATTTGCTGCGGCATGCGGCGGCGGTGACAAACCGGTCGCCGTATCGCCGGTGAAATCAGTGTCAGTCGCGCTGGGATCAGCGCAAATCACCGTCGGGTCGACCACGCAAGCGACGGCCACGCTCCTTGACGCACAGGGGCTTCCCGTCATCGACCGGCAACCGCTCTGGTCTTCGCAGACACCGGCAGTCGTCAGCGTCTCGGCAACCGGTCTGGTGACCGGATTGCAGGCCGGCGCGGCAACGGTGCGCGCCACATCCGGCGCGGCGAGCGGCGACATCGGCATCGTGGTGTTGAATCCAGTGGCGGCATCCATCACGCTTTCCGTGGTGTCAGACACGTTGTTTGTGCCGCGCGGCGCCCTGCAGGTCATTGCCGCCGTAAAAGACGCGAATGGCCAGAGTATTCAGAGTCCCACGATCTTCTGGCAATCGTCTGCGCCGCTGATTGCGACGGTGAATTCCACCGGCCTCGTCAGTGCGGTTGCAGCCGGAACGGCGATAATTTCTGCGTCAACAGATGGGCAGACCGCACAGCACACGCTCTTCGTAAAGGTCACGCCGACGGCGAACGCTCCCGCGATCACGTCCATCACGCCAACAACGTTGCTGAAGCCGGGTGGAAGCTACCAGTTAAACGGAACAGGATTCAGCGCGACCACAACGGCCAACGCGGTGGTGGTTGACGGTGTTCCGGTTACCGTCACGGCCGCAACAACTACGCAACTGAACATCACTCTGCCCGTGGGCGGTTTTAGTTGCGACCCCGGCCGGCCAACGTTTGTGCAGATCACAACGGGCGGGCTCGTTGGTGGCGGCAGTGCCACTTTGCAGACAGCGATATTGCGCAACCTTGCGCCAAGTCAGTCGGTGATTGTCAGCAACGCCGCCGAAGTGCGGTGCAATGAACTCGAGTTGACCGGCGGGCGGTATGTGATAAGCGTGTACAACGCGTCGCGATCGTCCGTCACTCCAAGTGCACCAGGCACTGTGTCGGTAACGATTCGCGGCGCCACCGCACTCTCCAGCAGTGCGGCCGCGGCACTGGCCGCAACACATCC
Organism: Gemmatimonadota bacterium; assembly: GCA_025360995.1. Taxonomy (GTDB): domain Bacteria; phylum Gemmatimonadota; class Gemmatimonadetes; order Gemmatimonadales; family Gemmatimonadaceae; genus Fen-1231. Next base: position 913 of record JANYBD010000050.1, on the reverse strand, counting down.
CGTGGCGCCGGTACTTGCGCCTAAGTCGCAGGGCCAATGGAATGGCGGCGTCCCGCTGATTGGCAGTGCCGCCTATACCATTGCGGAGGAGATCCGACGCGCGCGGCTCGCGGAACAGTCACACACGATGATTCTGCAGCGCAGCCTCGATGGCTTCCGGAACAATCCACCGGCTGGGCGCACTGCCACTCAGGCTCGCTCGACATTGGCTGCCGGCGGAGCACCGCGCGCTCAAGTCTCGACGGTCGGCGCAATCACATCATTAAAAGTGCCCGATCTCGACGCCACAAATTTCTGCATCTCGAGTAAAGCCGTGAATGTCCGCACGGTTTATGTCGGCGCGCACACGATCATTGTTGAAGACACAGCGTCAACGTTCAACGCTGCGCCAACGCTGCAAGGGCAGATGAATTCCTACTTCCAGCAACTCGGCCAGGAATTCGATAACACGATGTGGCCGATCCTCACAGCTAATTTTGGCAATCCGTTGTCAGCGGATGCACAGCTGAGCAATACCGGCAAGGTCATCATGGTCTTCACGCCGAAAGTGAATGCCATGGTCGGTGGGACCGTGCTTGGCTTTGTTGTGAACTGCGATTTCAACCAGGTGGCGCAGTCGCCGTCGAGCAACGTTGGGGAGTATTTCTATGCGGTGGTGCCCACGAGCCCCGCTACGGGCTACGCCAATACCGACACGAAAGACTTCTGGCTGCGATTGATACGCGCTACTGTAATTCACGAGGTGAAACACATCACGGCGTTCGGCACCCGGCTTCTTACGCTGAGTCTGCCGCTCGAGGAGCTGTCGTGGGAGGAGGGAATGGCCCGCAACGCGGAGGAGTTGTATTCGCGCACCTTCTACGGCACGGCGGCGAAAGCAAACACCGGGTACCTCGCCAGTCTCTATTGCGAT
>JANYBD010000251.1 GCA_025360995.1 Gemmatimonadota bacterium | reverse complement strand
GTTTTCTTCGGCGCGTTCTCTTGCATGGCCCCTCTATTTCCGGTAACTTTTGAGACTGGAAATGACTACCCAATCTATCGCTTCACCGGACACGTCGCGCGCCTGGATCGACATCGATCTCGGCGCGTTGTTGCGAAATGCCGAGGCGCTCTCGCGTCTGGCCTGCGTGCCGTTGTTGCCTATGGTAAAAGCCGATGCGTACGGCCTCGGCGCCGTCGCCGTCGCACGGGCACTCGATACGCTCGCCCCATACGGGTTTGGCGTCGCTGATGTTCGCGAGGGCGAGGAATTGCGCGCGGCTGGAATCGGTCGGCCGATCATTGTGTTCACGCCCATCCTGTCGGCCGATATCGCGCTGGCCCGTCTCGCGAAGCTTACGCCGGCACTTGATTCGGCGGCTGGCATTGCCGCATGGACGGAATTCGGAGGCGGGCCATGGCATCTGGCCATCGATACCGGCATGGGGCGTACCGGTGTACCGTGGGACGCCATGCATTCTATATCGAGTATGGTGCAACGTTGCCCGCCCGAAGGGGCGTTCACACATTTTCATTCTGCTGAGTTGGACAATGGGTCCTTGGCGGAACAAGACCGTCGCTTTCGCGCGGCCCTCGAAGTGCTGGCTGTCCGGCCATCGCTGCTGCACACGCAGAATAGCGCGGCGATTGTCCGTCAGGTGCCGTCGCCATGGAGTATGGTGCGGCCGGGTGTGTTTTTATACGGAGTCGGGACCGGTGGTGCGCCCAGCGTGATTCCAGAGCCGGTGGTGCATTTGCGAGCCCGAATCGTTTCAATTCGCGAGATGAAGCCTGGTGACACCGTGAGCTATGATGCCACGTGGACGGCACGGCGACCGACGCGGGCCGCGACGGTTGGCGTTGGCTACGCTGATGGGTACCGGCGCACTCTCAGCAACAATGGTGCCGTGCTTGTAGCAGGTCGACAGGCCAATGTGATCGGCATCGTCACAATGGATATGACCATGGTGGATGTCACGGACATCCCATGCGCTGTTGGTGACATCGTGACGATGATCGGAACGTCGGGAGATCACACGATCACGATTGAGAACGTGGCGTCGGCCAGTCATCTCTCTCCGTACGAAATACTCACCGGACTCCGTCAGCGGCTAGCACGGCGGTACGGGTGAGCAAGCGCCGCGCCGCGATACTCGTGCTCGATGGAGTGGGCATTGGCGCGGCCACCGATGCCGCGGCCTATGGCGACAGCGGGAGTAACACGTTGGGGAATATTGCTCGAGCTGTTGGTGGCCTCGACTTGCCGAATCTTCAAAATTGTGGACTCGGCAACATTGCGACTTTAGCGGGTATGCCGCCGACGAGTCATCCGACCTCGGCATACGGCATCCTCGAGCCCAAGTCGTGTGGCAAAGACAGCACAACCGGACACTGGGAAATCGCCGGACTGCACCTTGCCGCGCCATTTCCAACGTACCCGAACGGATTCCCGACGAGTGTGATTGATGAGTTCGTGCAACGTACCGGGCGCGGGGTGCTCGGCAACGTCGTGGCCAGCGGCACGGACGTGCTCAACGAATTTGGCGATGAACATTTGCGCACCGGCAAATGGATCGTGTACACCTCGGCGGACTCCGTATTTCAGGTCGCCGCTCACGAATCCGTTGTTCCACTCGACGAGCTCTATGCCGCATGCGCAGTCGCCCGGGCGATGCTGGTCGCACCACAGAATCCGTCGCGGGTGATTGCACGCCCCTTCATTGGGATCAGCGGGGCATGGCAACGTACAACGCACCGGCGTGACTTCTCTGTCGCGCCACCTGGTGAGACGCTATTGGACGCTCTGACAGCGGCAGGCATCCCTCGGACAGGCGTCGGTAAGGTGGACGACCTGTTCGCCAGGCGCGGTATTGATGGCGGCCACACGTCCGGCAACGCTGAAGGGATCCTAAGGGTCCAAGAATGGCTGGCGGCTGGAAGTGGGTTCCTGTTTGGCAACCTAGTAGATTTCGACCAATTGTTCGGGCACCGGAACGACGTTCCGGGGTTCTATAAGGCGCTGCGTGAGTTCGATGCGGCGCTGCCAGCCATTTCTGCCGCACTCAGAGAGGATGACCTGCTGTTCCTTACTGCCGATCATGGAAACGATCCAACGACCGCGTCAACCGACCACGCCCGGGAGAATGTCCCGGTTTTGGCGATTGGGCCAGCGGTGCGTCCCGGTGCGATTGGGCGCCGCGCCACCTTTTCCGATTTGGGTGCCACCGTCGCTGACTGGATGGGATTGAGTTTCCGCGGCGCCGGGCGTTCGTTCTTGCCACTCGTTAGCAGCCGATGATTGCGTCGAACCAGTTGCAGGCGTTGCGGGCGGCGGCAGCGGCGGCGATGCAGCATGCCTATGCGCCCTACTCGCAGTTCCGGGTTGGCGCGGCATTGTTGTGCCTGGACGGCACAATCGTGACCGGCTGTAACGTGGAGAATTCCTCGTATCCAGCGGGTGGATGTGCAGAGCGGGGGGCACTCGCCGCAGCGATTGTTGCCGGACATCGTGATTTTACAAATGTGGTTGTTGTCACGGAGGCGGAAGATCCCACTCCGCCCTGCGGCATTTGCCGGCAAGCTCTTGTGGAGTTTTCACCGGCCATCGTCGTGACCAGCTATGCCGCCTCTGGTGCGGATGCACAGTGGACACTTGCTGAACTGCTCCCGCATCCGTTTACGCCTCAGTCTCTGCATCACTTATGATTCGTCGCGCTGCATGTGTCATTGCTCTGGCGTTCACGGCCGGCGTTGTCGGCTGTAAAGAATCGCTCGATAGCGGGGCAGTCTGCCCATCACTCTGTCCGCAACAGGCCGCCAACCTGCGTGATACGGTGCTCACGCCGGTGCTAACATTTGATAGCACGTTCGTTGGCTATCCGGTGCGCGGGACCGAAAGCGGAATGCTGCTGGCCAATCGTGGCGATACGCTTCAGGTGGTTGGGATCGTGCGTTTCGATACCCTTACAAACATTTATCTGCCACCGCTCGATTCGGCGCATCATATCGTCCGTCTCGATTCGGCGCAGTTGCGGTTGATCATCGATACGACGCGAGCGACGATTCCCGACTCGGTCCGATTCGATTTGTATGACGTCGACGACCTCACGGCGTCGGACACGAGCGCGGCCGCAGTGCTGGCCAAATTTGTGCCATCTCGGCTTATCGGTGGATCGTCGTTTGTCGGATCGGCAATTCACGATACGATCCGCGTGACGCTCACTCCGTCAGCGGTGCTGGCCAAAATCACCGCCAACGCCCGTTTACGCATTGGCATTCAGGTCAGCGGAAATCGCTCGGTGTCGATGATCGCCCATACCACGGAAACGTCGGCGCCGGCTCAGCTTCGCTATCGTCCAACCCTCGACACCACGGTCGCGCCGATTCTTGTCTCACCACTGTCACGGACGCCGGTCGCCGATTCCGAGCCGCGAGTGGCGCTTACGGATTTCACGCTGGTATCCAAGTACAACATGCCGGCCACGCTCAATACTATGAGCGTGGGCGGTATGCCGGGGCGACGAGCGTACCTGCGATTCGACATTCCAAAAAATATTAGCGATTCTGCGACGATTGTTCGGGCCACGCTGCAGCTGAATCAGGTCCCGCTCCCTTTTGGCGGGCCGCGCGATTCGCTTTTGGTGTACGCACAAATTGTATTGGCGGGCCCGCAGCTCACAGACCTCCGTCGCGCCGCGACGATTATCGGTGGTCCGGGCCTGCTGCTCTCGGATTCCATTTTTGTGCGGCCAACGACGAGCGGACTGCAATCGCTTGAGTTGTTCCGTGTGGTTCGCGCGTGGGCGGCGCAGTCGTCACTCAAGTCGCCGCCACCGCGCGCCGTGGTGCTGCGCGCCGCCTTCGAAGGCCTCACCGTAAGCGAACTCCGCTTTTCGTCAACGACTGCTGCCGCCGCGTTGCGACCGTCGATGCGCATTACCTACGTTCCAAAGTTGACCTTCGGAGTTCCTTGATGCGCGTTCTTGTCCGAGTGCTGCTCGCAATTGCAATTGCCATCCCAGGGTCGGCATTGCGCGCCCAAGGAGCGTTGAGCGTTCAGGGATTCGGCTATCCCGGCGGCCAGCTGAGCACGCAGTCGCTTGCAACCGGAGGCGCAATGGCCGAGTTCGATCCGCAGTCGCCGCTCAATCCGGCGGCGCTCGGTGTTGGCAGACGCGCACTGGTATACGTGCAGTACGATCCAGAATTCCGCAGGGTGTCGGTGCCGGGCTCGAATGTCAACACAACCACGGCCCGGTTTCCGCTCTTCGCCGTGTCCGGTCGCTATGGCAAGGCGACTTTCGGTTTGGCATTTTCGAGTTATGTGGACCGAACGTGGACGAATACTTTCGTTGACACACAGGTTGTATCGGGCGAGAAGATTGGTTCGCGATTGATCGCATCGAGTGCTGGTGGAATCAGTGATTTGCGCGCGGCAATGTCCTGGACTTTTACGCCGCGGTTTGTAGTCGGCATTGGTGCGCATGCCTTTCCAGGGGAAAACCGGACCACTATTGGGCGCCAATTCGACGATTCGTTGAAATTCGGTAATTTTTCTTCGTCCAGCACCTTGGCGTACAACGGTGCGGCGGTCTCGATTGGTGTTGTGGCGATACCGGTGACCCATCTGAACGTCGCTGCGTCCGCCAGATTCGGCGGCACGTTGCGAATTCGTATGGGAGATTCCACGGTGCTTGGTCAGGGACACGTGCCAGGGCGTTACGGGGTTGGTCTGGCATATGACGGTCTCACCGGAACCGTTTTCAGCGCACGATTCAATACCGAAAGGTGGAGCGACTTGAAAGGGCTCGGCTCCCCCGGCCTGCAGTTGCATGATGCGACCGAGGCTGCGGCCGGAGTCGAGACGATTGGACCGCGCTTCGGCGGACAGACGACGGTGCTTCGGCTCGGCTATCGCGACCGGGGGCTACCGTTTTCGTCCGACGCCAATACGGTGAAGGAGCGATCTATTAATGGCGGTGTTGGGTTATCCTTGGCGCGAGGATATTTGGCCGTTGATCTCGGGGTCGCCCGCGCGGTGCGCACGTCCGGGGCCATCTCCGAGACCGGGTGGATTGTGAGTGTTGGGCTGGCCATCCGGCCCTGAGCGGGCCTCACTGACACAACCGATGGCAAGCACTCCAAACCACGGCAATACGGCGCCGCTGATTCTGGTGGCCGACGACGCCGACGCGAACGTCGAACTACTCGTCGATCAGCTCACCACGCTGGGGTTTCGCACGGTCATCGCGCGCGATGCGATGTCGGCGATCGCCACCTGTATTGAGCAGCATCCGGACCTGGCCATACTCGATGTCTCCATGCCCGCTGGTGAACTCGGTGTGCATGATCGCGACGCCGGTTTCGAAGTCTGCCGTCGCATCAAGCGCGATCCGCGAACAGCGCGCATACCCGTCATTTTTGTCACGGCGTTAGGCGATACGACTGACCGCGTAAAGGCGATCGAAGCGGGCGGCGATGACTTTCTGACCAAGCCCCACCAGCGATTGGTTCTTAATGCGCGAGTGCGGTCGTTGCTCAAACTGAAGGGGGCGACCGATGCCCTGGAGGAAAGTCTGCGCCGCCTGCGGGAATTGCAGCGCGTGCGCGACGACCTGATGAAAATGATTGTCCACGATCTGAAGACGCCACTCACGTCCGTGTTGGCAACGCTGGAAATGGCACGTGATGGTGATTTTGGGGTGCTTGGTGATCCGCTGGCTAGAGCACTTTCGGATGCCGAAGGCAAGTCCGAAGATCTGCTCGCCTTGATTGAGGATCTGCTGGAAGTCGCGCGGATCGAAGAACAGACCATCACCTTGCAGCCGGAACCCATTGCGCCCGCTGCATTGCTAGCCGAGATCGTGTATGACTGGGGTTTGCGCTTCCAGCAGGAAGGGGCATCGGCTACGGCGGACGCGTCCGACGACGCACCGGTTTTCAGCGCGGACAAAGTGTTGCTCAAGCGTGTGCTGTCGAACCTGGTTCAGAACGCCATATCGCATTCGGCCGGACCGGTGCAGCTTGCCTTTGCCGCCCGCAGCGATCCCAATGGCATTCTGCTGACCGTCACCGACAACGGGCCCGGAATTCCGCCGGAATATCAGGAAATTATTTTTCGAAAGTTCGAGCGGGTACGTTCGCCCAATGCCCCACGGGTCCGGAGTTCCGGACTCGGTCTGACATTTTGCCGTCTCGCAATCGAAGCACATGGCGGGCGCATTTGGGTGCAGAGCAAGGAGGGGGAGGGTAGCACGTTTTACGTGCAACTTCCGCTCGAACCGCAGATTCCCGTGCGGCTCAATGCCCGCACCGAGGATTATCCGGCGACAGGACGCACTGGCGAGTTTAGCGTCGCGGTACCCATCCGATCATGAAAGCGTATCTGCGCACCTTCGGGTGCCGGGCGAATCAATACGACACTGAGGCGGTGCGAGCGATGATTCTCGCCTCCGGTGGTGAGATCGTTGATACGCTGGAGCTCGCCGACGTGGCCGTCCTGAACTCCTGCGCGGTCACGGCTGACGCCGAGGCCGACTTGCGTCGTGCCGTCCGGGGCGCGGCCGCTGATCGGCCAGGACTTCCGGTGATCGTGATGGGGTGCGCATCTGCACGCGACGATGGGCGCATTGCGGCACTTGCCGGTGTGCAGCACGTCATCGCCGGCGCGGATCTTCCGTCAATCGCGATGGCGCTCGATCTCGATCCGATTCTCGTTGGCACCCGGCCGTCCGTACAGACCGGTTCGCGGGCGCTGCTGCGAATTCAGGACGGCTGCGATGAACACTGCACGTTTTGCGCGACAACATTAGCCCGCGGGGAAAATCGTTCGCGGCCGGAAGAGCACTTGGTGCAGGAGGCGGCGGTCCTCGCCGCGGAGCATCCGGAGATTGTGATCACCGGTATTCACATCGGGTCGTACGGTACAGACCATGGCACGACGCTCAGCGCGTTGATGTCGCGACTGGTGCGCGATGTGCCGAAGGTCCGCTTTCGGCTCAGTTCTCTCGAGGCCACCGAAGTCGATGACGCATTGGCTGACTTGTTCGCCGACGATTCCAAGCGGCTCGCACCGCATCTGCATGCTCCACTGCAGTCGGGCGCCGATCGCGTACTGAAACGCATGGGGCGCCACTGGTATTCTGCTGCATCATACGCGGCGGCTATTGAACGGTTGGCCGGCCGCCTTCCGGTGTTCGCGCTTGGTGCCGACGTGATGACCGGATTCCCCGGAGAGACAGCGGCCGATCATGCGGAGACGGTCGGGCTCGTGCAGTCGCTCCCATTTACGTATTTGCACGTCTTTCCATATTCGGCACGGCCAGGGACGGCTGCTGAGCGACTTAGTAGCGCTGTAGACGGGCGACGCTCTCGGGAACGTGGTGCGGAATTGCGGGCGATTGGTGAAACGAAAGGCGCGGCGCATCGCGCATCGCGTGCCGGAACCGCGGCGGACGTCGTCGTGATCGGTGCGGCGGATATGGGCGGGCGTCGCCATGGGCTCACGGAAGACTATCTTTCGGTCACGCTCGACGACGACGCAATGCCACGGCGCGCCCGGTTTGACGCCACCTTGGTGATGAGAGAGCGTGAGCTCGTCGCATTTCGCCGTTGACAGTCTCACCCCCCGCATACCGCTGATGCCCAAAGTTTACATCGAAACGTACGGTTGCCAAATGAACGTGAGCGATTCCGAGTTGATGCTCGGAAAGCTCATCGCGGCCGGCTACGAACCGATCGAGGGTCCAGAGGGCGCCGATGTGATTTTGGTCAACACCTGTGCGATTCGTGAGAACGCCGAACAGCGGGTGATTGGCCGGCTCGGCGAATTGCGGCGCTTTATGCACCGTGACACCATCCTCGGCGTGACCGGCTGCATGGCCCAGCGTCTGGGGCCGCGGCTGCTCGAGACGGATAGCCGGGTGTCATTGGTCGTTGGCCCCGACGCATACCGGTCGCTGCCGCATTTGCTCGAAGGCGCTATCAAAGGCGAGCGATTCTCCGCTACGGATTTTGACTTAGAGGAGCATTACGAAGATTTTCAGGCGAAGCGTTTTGATGGAGTGAAGGCATGGATTCCCGTCCAGCGCGGATGCGATTATCGGTGCACCTATTGCATCGTGCCGTATACCCGCGGCCCTGAGCGCAGTCGCAAACTTGAGGACGTGGTTCGCGAAACGCGTGAAGTGGTGGAGCAAGGGTTGTCGGAGATCGTATTGCTTGGACAGACAGTGAACTCGTACACGGACGGAACGCACGATTTCGCCGATCTCCTGCGCGCTGTTGGCGCGGTGTCGGGCGTAAAGCGTCTGCGATACACCAGTCCGCACCCCAATGATTTCAGTGACCGGGTCATTGCCGCGATGGCCGACACGGCAGCCGTATGTGAGCACGTGCATCTACCGATGCAGTCTGGATCTTCAGTGACGCTGAAACGCATGCTGCGCCGGTACTCGCGCGAGGACTACTTCGACTGCGTGGCCCGCATGCGCGCGGCGATTCCCGGTCTCACCATCACGACGGACATTATCGTCGGCTTCCCCGGCGAAACCGATGACGAGTTCGAAGAAACCATGACGGCCGTACGTGACATCGGATTTGACGACGCCTTCCTGTTCAAATTTTCGATGCGCGAGGGGACCCCGGCCACACGCTTTCCCGCCGCCCTATTGGTGCCGGATGACGTCGTGACGCAGCGGTTTGATCGATTGCACGCAGCGATGCGTGCTGGAGCACGGCAACGCAACATGCGGCGACTTGGCGAACGGATGGAAGTGCTGGTGGAGAAAGTGGCCAGGAAAGGTGATGAC
>JANYBD010000215.1 GCA_025360995.1 Gemmatimonadota bacterium | reverse complement strand
GGTTGCCGCTCACGGTCGGTGGTCTGGTGAAATCCACGGGTGAGATTGCCGCCTGGGTCCGACAAGCGAAGGCGCATCGCCGCACTGCTCCCCGCAGGCAACAGACCGAGGGCTTGGAGTTGGTTATCGAATCTGGTGCTGGTGACCGCAACACCGTCGGACCGGTAAGCGAAGGCGTCGTCGCTTTGGTCCATCCGCTGGCCTTGAAGCACGACGTCAAGCAACAAGGCCGGACGGAGGCGGAGAATGATCGTACCAACTCGTGTTCCGCTTCCGTTGAGCACCTGACTGGCAGCGAACATGGTCGGCTGCCCAGGTTCAAACGTCCCATTCTTGTCCGGAAGCGGCACGGCCGCCGTGACGATTGGGGATACATAGTTTTCCCCGGAAATAATCCGTTTTACTATTTCCGGGTGCTGCTCGAGCGTTCGAGTAATGACGGAATCGTTGCCGGGCTCTCCGATGGTGATGGCACTGGCATTGAGCAATGATATTCCGGCAACACGTTCGACTGTGAGCAACGGATCGATTTGCCGGTGCATTTCGGCGGCCTGTTGTATTGCAGCATCATTACGGCCGGCGGTGACCACGGCGACTACCGCCGGAAGTCTGGCTGCCGTGCTTGCCGTGAGGCGCGCCCGGTCGACAAGACGCTCTATGGATCGACGTGACGATTGCACACGTGTTTCCAATTGATCTGCCACGGCCGTATGTGATCTGTCGGCGAGCCGATACACGAAGAACGCACCGATCATCAGATACGCGACGGTCAGCCCAAGCAACACCGCCCGCGGAATTCGCAACGAGCGAATCGCTCCCGGCGGCAATGGGTGGTCTGTGGTGGTATTGAGGTCGGTATCTGGCATTCACATAATAATGGTCTGAGTAGCAAGCCAGACGCGAGGGTGATCCGGTGCGGGCACTCCGGTTCTGAACGTCTGCCGGGTCAACTACGTATCTTTACTGACGATGATTTCCTCCCGGTTTCCAACGTGCCGCGCGTCCGTTTTCCGCGCGGCTTCGCATATGGTATTTTTGGCCGCGCTCGGTTCGGCTTGTGCGCCGCCATCGACTATCGGCGGAGTCGCGGCTACGCCAAAGTCGGCGGGAGCTGTCTGGAATCCGCCGAATTACGCCGGTGCACCATTGGTGGGCAGCGAGCAGAAATTAGCCACACGGGGCGCGGTCGTGCCGCCCGAAGTCGCCGTTCATATTCTCAGTCTGACGCTAGATGATGTGGTGAACCTTGCGCTCACGAATAGTCCGCTGACGCGCTCGACCTGGGCGCAGGCGCGGGCATCCGCCGCTACATACGGATCGGCAAGTGGTCGCTGGCTGCCCTCGATCACCGCAGACGTGCAAGGCGGGCCATCACGTTCTGTTTCGACGAGTACGGTGGTGCCGTCATCGCGCACGAACGTGTCCACTACGCTTTCGCTGCAATATCTGCTGCTGGACTTCGGCGCGCGAAGTGGAACAATGGCCGCAGCGCACGAAGCGCTTTTTGCGGCCGACCTGACGCACAATGCCACGGTGCAGAACGTCGTACTGCAGTCGCAAAGCGCGTATTTTGCGCTACAGGCCAGCCGCGGACTTGCCGTCGCGGCCACGGAAGCTGTTGGCACAGCGAAGGCCAATCTCGAGGCGGCGAACCGCCGGCACGACGTTGGACTCGCCACGATTGCCGACGTGTTGCAAGCGAAGACGGCGCTCGCTCAGTCGCAACTTGTGGCGCAAAGCGCCGACGGCAACGTGCAGGCCGCGAGAGCGCAGGTGGCGCTGGCCGTCGGACTCGCAGCAAACTCGGCATTCGAGGTAGCGCCCGATACCGGTGTTCAACCTGTGATGGTGTTAGCCGAGAATGTTGACTCGCTTATTGAGCGTGCCGTGCGGGGGCGTCCGGATGTCGCCGCCGCCCGTGCGCTCGCCCGCCAAAGCAGTGCGCAAGTACGAGCCGCGCGATCGGCGACCCTACCGAGCGTATTGCTTGGCGCAAATCTCGGGCAGACGCGATCGAACAATTCGCTGCTGCAAGGGAGCACTAATGCGTTGATATTTGAAATCAACTGGCCGCTGTTCACGGGGTTCTCCCGCGAATACGATGTTGTCGCGGCGCAGGAAAACGCCGCCGTGGTCGCCGCGCGGACCGAACAGGTGCGCCTGCAGGCGATTGCTCAAGTATTTACGTCGTACTATGCATTGCAGACTGCGACGCAGCGGGTATCGACAGCCGCCGAACTGATCACGAGCGCCACCCAATCTGAAGAAGTGGCACGTGGACGGTATGCCGAAGGCGTCGGTAGCATTCTCGACTTGCTGACCGCGCAGAGCGCGCTTGCCGATGCGCG
>JANYBD010000035.1 GCA_025360995.1 Gemmatimonadota bacterium | reverse complement strand
CTTTTTCGTACTGTCGGCGGCAATCGTCGAGTCTTGGTGGTTGTCGTAGCGGACGATGAGCGTGCCGCGCGCATCAAGAATTTCGAGTGTCACGCGCGGCTCATTGTCCTTGAGCCAGTAATAGATCATCGGCCCGGTCGGTGGATTTGCGCCCACCGGGTATGCATCGAGGTGCCCCTTGTTGCTTCCGCCCCACTCAACGCGATACGCGTCGCGCGGCGTTACCACATGGAGCGGCTTGGCAAGCACTGCTGGCTGGAACTGACGCAACGCCGAGATATCGTCGAGAATCCAAAATGAGCGCCCGTGCGTTGCGGCAACGAGGTCGCCTTCCTTAATAACGAGATCGTGGACAGGCACGATCGGCAGATTGCGCCGCAGCGTTTCCCAGTGACCGCCGTCGTCGAACGATACCCATACCCCTCGTTCCGTGCCCGCAAAGAGCAATCCGCGGCGCATTGGATCTTCGCGCACGACGCGCACGAATTCATTGGCCGGGAGTCCGGCGTCAATGCGCGACCACGTCTTCCCGAAATCCGTGGTCTTGTAGATGTACGGCGCGTCATCATTCATTTGATAACGATTGGCCGCGACGTACGCGGTTCCCAACGCGAAATGCGACGGCTCAATGATTGAGACGCGCGTGAACTCGCCGAAGTTGGGTGGCGTCACTGCCGTCCAGCTCAGGCCATCGTTGCGGGAGATATTAATGAGACCATCATCGCTTCCCACCCAGAGCAATCCCCGCTGCAGCGGCGACTCGGCGAGCGCAAAAATCGTCGCATAGTATTCCGCAGTCGTCTGGTCTGCGGTAATCGGACCGCCGGAAATTCCCAATGTCTTTGGGTCGTGGCGCGTCAGGTCGGGGGAAATTGGCGTCCAGCTCTGCCCTTCATTCGTCGTTTTGAAGAGCACATTGCCGCCGATATACAACGAATGCGGATCCATCGTGGGAATCAGCGTCGGCGAAGTCCATTGGAAGCGGTATCGCCCTTCTCCGGCCGGATGCGAGTCCGGGCCATCAGGCCACGGGTCAATACGCCGAGCAAGATTGTTGCGGTGATCGAGCCGCATCAGGAAGCCCGAGTTATCACCGCCGTACGTGATATCCGGGTCGTCCGGGCGCGCGACGATGAAGCCGCTCTCGCCGGACGCGTCGAACCACTCACCGCGCGGAATGCCGCCGGGAAAACGGCTCGGCCCGCACAGCCCAGAATTGTCCTGTTGCGCACCGCAGACTTTGTACGGAAAATGATTGGTCGTGGAGACGTGGTAGAACTGCGCCGTCGCGAAATCCTGGAGCGTCCAGGTTTTGCCGGCGTTGTACGAAACGTTCGCGCCGCCGTCGTTCGCCTCAATCATCCGTTGATTGTCATTGGGTGCGATCCACAAATCGTGGTTGTCGCCATGCGGATCCGGCAGCACATAAAAATGCTGTCCGCCGTCATTCGAGCGGTACACATTGGTATTGAGTGCGTAAACGATGTTTGGATCTTTGGTGTCCGCGAAAATGCGTGAGTAGTACCACGCGCGCTGGCGGAGGCGATGATCGGGGTTAAGGTATTGCCAGTGATCGCCGCCATCGTCCGAGCGATAGACGCCGCCGGAGTCATTTTCGATCAGCGCGAAGACGCGCTGCGGATTCACCGGCGACACACTCAATCCGATCTGCCCAATCACGCCCCGCGGTAATCCGGGGTTTCGCGTGATTTCCTTCCAGTGTTCGCCACCGTCAGTCGACTTGAAGATCCCCGATCCGGCGCCGCCGGACACCAGAGTCCACGGTTTGCGATACGACTGCCAGAAGCTGGCGTACAGAACATCCGGATTGGTCGGATCGACCACTAGATCCGTCACACCAGTGGAGTCGTTGCGAAAGAGCACCTTGCGCCAGTTCTTCCCGCCGTCGGTCGTCTTGTACACGCCGCGCTCAGCGTTGGGCCCGAACACGCGTCCCTGTGCGCCAACCCAAACAATGTCCGGATTGGAGGGATGCACACGCACGCGGGAAATCTGCTGCGTTTCGGCGAGTCCTACCGACATCCACGTTTTTCCGCCGTCCGTCGTCTTGAACACACCATCGCCGTGTGAGACGTTGCCGCGGATCGCGTATTCGCCCGTGCCAACATACACGATGTCGGGCTTGGACTCGCTAACACCAATCGCGCCGATGGAACCACCGAAATATTTGTCGGTTACCGGCAGCCACGTTTGTCCGCCGTCAATCGATTTGAACGCTCCACCTCCGGTGGTGCCGAACCAATATTCCATTGGCCGCGATGCGGTCCCGGCCACGGCGATCGACCTACCGCCCCGGAACGGGCCAATCTCGCGCCATTTGAGTGCGGCGAGCACGGTCGAGTCGCGTGGTGCGGACTGGGACGCCGCGAGGGACGGTAGCAAAACGGCAACTAAGCCAACGAGGCGCAACAGGCGGGGAGACACGATCGATTACTCCGGAGGCGGTGGGAACGATCTCGAATAGACTGAAGGCAAGGCGGCGACGCAAGCTGTTCGCGCCTGCGGTAAAAAGATGCTATTGTATGGTCGCGCCTAAATGCGCTTTGTACCATGCAACGTATCGTTCCAAGCGATCCCGCTGGAAACTCGGCCGACGAATCCCGTGCGTCTCGCCGGGATAGACAATCATCTGCGTTTCTATTCCCAGCGACTTGAGCGCCTGATACATCTGTTCGCCGCCAAGAATTGGCACGTTCCAGTCTGCCGATCCACCGAGAAAGAGCGTCGGTGTTTTGATCCTATCGGCGTGGAAGAATGCGGTGGACACCTTGATGTACTTATCGAGATTCTTCCAAGGTTGCCCAAGCTCGAGGTCGTACTGCACGATGTACTGATCGTGCCCATACATGCCGAGCACGTTGCTCACGCCGGCGCCGCTCGTCGCCGCCTTGAACCGCGAATCAGCGGCGATCATGCAATCGGTGAGAATGCCGCCGTAGCTCCATCCGCCGACGCCGAGCCGGGTTTCGTCCACACCGCCGCGTTTGATCAGATGGTCCACCATGCCGCGAATATCGCGAACTTCCTTGTTGCACCAATCACCGGCGATGGAAACGGTGTATGCACTTCCGCGCCCCGAGCTGCCACGATAGTTGGGAGCGATCACCGCCCAGCCTTGGGCGGCGAGCAGTTCTTTCTCGAAGTCGAATCCAAGGGCATCCTGACCGGCCGGCCCGCCGTGAATGCGAACGATTAACGGCAACTTCGCATTGGCCGTGGCGCCGGCGGGGCGACGTAAAATACCATGCACCACATTGGCATCGTCACTGGTGGATTTTACTTCTTCGATGTCCGCGAGT
>JANYBD010000117.1 GCA_025360995.1 Gemmatimonadota bacterium | reverse complement strand
GGCCCACCGAATGGATGGCGGCAACGGCTTGTCGATTTTACGCGGGGTGCGGCGGTGTTGGTACACGACGCGACGTACACGACGGAAGAATATGATCACCATCGCGGTTGGGGGCATTCGACCTTCCACGATGCTGTGGAGTTTGCGATAGAAGCCGGTGTCGGGACGTTGGTGCTGTTTCACCACGAACCCCGGCGCACGGATGACGAACTGGACCGGAGGACGGAAGCTTGCCGGGAGTTGGTGAAGGCACGCGGTGGGACATTACAGGTCGTCGCCGCCGCTGAAGGGCTCACCTTGAACGTGTAGTCGCATTCGCGGGCTGCTCGGTTCTGCAATGCTGTTTACTTTTTGGGAGGTTCCACGCTATGAAACTGCAAAAGTTGTTCGTTGCCACCGCAGGGCTGATGCTCGCCGGGGCAAGCGCCATCGCGCAGTCCAAGCCGACTGTGGCCGTGCTCTATTTCACGAATAGCGTCCTCGGCGCCAAGGCGAACGAAGATTACGCCCCGCTCTCCAAGGGCATGGCCGACATGTTGATTCAGGAACTGTCGGTCAACACGGGCATCCGTGTCACGGAGCGCGATCAGCTCCAGCGGATCCTGGAAGAGCAGAAGCTTTCGACGGACGGCAAGACGGATCCGGCCACCGCAGTCAAGATTGGCAAGTTGCTCGGCACGCATCACATGGTCGCTGGAACGTTCATCACGGATCTGAAAGGCACCACGATGAAGTTGACAGTCAAAGTATTCAACACCGAAACCAGCGAGATCGAGTTCACGACATCGGGTTCTGATAAGCCGGACAACCTCTTCGCGCTGATCAACAAGGTGGCCGGCCAGATCAACAAAGGGCTCAAGCTACCGGACATCCCGAAGCAGGTGAGCGAAGCTCAGGAAAAGAAGGCGGAAAAGATCCCGTACCAGGCCATCATGCTCTACTCGCGGGCCCTGAACCTCAAGGATTCCGGTAAGAAATCCGAAGCAATTGAGCTCTTCAGCCAGACCGTGAAGCAGTTCCCGCAGTACGACGCAGCACAGAAGGAATTGGACAAAATGAAGAAGCAGGCTGGCAACTAAGCTCGGCCATCCGTATTCTACGACCGCCGGCTCTCATCAAGAGGGCCGGCGGTTTGTTTTTCCCTAGCAGCTGAGTCTGTGAAACCGCTCATTCTCTGCTCGATCGGCCGGGCCGTTACAGCACTCGACGCGTTGACGTCGCGTGAGGCAGTTGAGGTCCGGCGCGTTCCAATATTACCAACCTTGGCCTCGCTCGACGCGGAGCGCGCGACTGTGGTCATAGTTGACCGCGCGCTCGTGCACAGCACGGCGGGCGATCTCGGAGCATTGACCGCGCTCGCCGCTCAGGCCGCACTCCTCGGCGTCGGCGAGCTCGGTGAGACCGAGCCACCAGATGGCTTTCCAACCGACTTGCTCTGCGGCTTTATCGCCGCCGATTCCGCAACATTGTCGGCACGTGTCGCAATTCAGGGAGCGCTACGACACGCGGCGGCGCTCGTCGCCGCCCACCGCGCCGTTCGGCTCGAAGATCGCAGCGCGACCGATGTCCACGAACTCACGAAGATTGGCGTCGCACTCTCAACCGAACGCGACTTGTTGGCGCTGCTTGAACTGATCTTGAGTCAGGCCCGGCGGTTGTCGGGGGCTGACGCTGGTTCGCTGTATCTCGTCCAGCGCAACGATCCGGCTCCGGCATCGCTCCGGTTCAAGCTCTCGCAGAATCACACGCTGCCAAACCTGCCGTTCAGCGAATTCGAAATTCCGATTGATCACACCTCACTCGCCGGATACGCCGCGAGCACCAGCGAACCGCTGATCATTCCCGATGTGTATTTGTTGCCGGACAATGTCAGCTACAAGCAGAACCGGTCGTTCGACGAGAAGTTCGGCTACCGGACGCGCTCGATGCTCGTGATTCCGATGCGGACGCATTTGGACGAAATCATTGGCGTGTTGCAGTTAATTAATCGCAAGCGGACACCAGAAGCGCGGCTGTCTTCCCCGGAAGTGGTTGACCGCGAAGTGTTGCCGTTCGACACCCGCTCGGTGGATCTGGTCACGGCGCTCGCGTCACAGGCGGCCGTGGCCATCGAAAATGGCCGACTGTACGAAGACATTGAGCGGCTCTTTGAGGGATTCGTCACGGCCGCCGTCACGGCGATTGAATCGCGGGACCCCACGACGAGTGGGCATTCGTCGCGAGTCGCGACGTTCACCTGTGGCCTCGCCGAAGCCATCGACCGGGTGTCCGACGGCCCGTACCGCGCCGTGCGGTTCTCGAAAGATCAAATGCGCGAATTGCGTTACGCCGGCCTGCTCCACGATTTTGGCAAAGTCGGAGTGCGCGAACAAGTGCTGGTAAAACAGAAAAAACTGTACCCAAGTGATTTGTCGATCATCAAGCACCGGTTTCAGTTCCTCTTGCAGCGTGCCGACCTCCAATACGAAAGCGAACGCGCCGAATACCTGTTCACCTATGGCAAGGACCGGTACGCCGACGTGCTCGCGAACCTCGAGCACGCGCGGCGCGGCTCGCGCGAAGAACTGCAACACTTTCTCGACGCCATCGTACGGGCGAACGAGCCGACGATTCTTCCCGAAGGCACGTTCGAAGAGCTCACGGAAATCAATGAACGGGTGTTCGTCGATTTTGACGGCGTCGAGAAGCCGTTGCTCAGTGACGAAGAACTGCGCTACCTGATGATCAACAAAGGCAACCTCGACCCGCGCGAACGGCGTGAGATCGAGTCGCACGTCTCACACACGTTTCGCTTTCTCGAACAAATTCCGTGGACCCGCGCCCTCAAAGGCATTCCGACGATCGCCCACGGCCATCACGAGAAACTCAACGGCAAGGGCTATCCGCGTCAGATCTCGGGCGACGCTATTCCGATCCAGACGCGCATGATGACAATTTCCGACATTTACGATGCACTCACCGCTACCGACCGGCCGTATAAGCGGGCCGTCCCGGCCGAGCGGGCGTTGGATATTCTGCGGGATGAGGCGAAAGAAGGTGCGCTCGATTCCGCGCTGCTTGAGGCGTTTATTGCGGCAGAGGTGTTTCGGGCACGGTAGCGGCGGCGTGGCGTGGCGCGATTAGATTGAAGTAATCAGGAAGGTGTTCAATGAAATGGTCCACCGTAGCGGTCGCGCTTGTTTCATGTGCAACGATCTGGACATCCGCTTGCCGTGATGTAACGGCGCCGACAGGCCCGACAGGCCCGATCTCCGTTTACATCGATCAGAAGTTTGGTGGCCTTGTCGTCTGCGCCAATGTCTCGCTGACG
>JANYBD010000107.1 GCA_025360995.1 Gemmatimonadota bacterium | reverse complement strand
TGACGCCGCGAACCGAAGCGAGACACTCGGGGCCGGCCGCGCGCACCGAAGTAACGCTTACAACTCCCGAGCAATCCGTGCGCAACACAAAAGCGCTTCGATCATAGACCCAGGATCCGCGATGCCTTTCCCCGCAATGTCCATCGCCGTGCCGTGGTCCGGACTGGTCCGCGGAAAGGGTAACCCAAGCGTGACATTCACCGCGTGCCCGAAACTCGCCACCTTGATTGCTGTCATTCCTACGTCGTGATACGGCGCAATCACTGCGTCGAACTCACCGCGCATGGCCCTCACGAATACCGTGTCCGCCGGAAATGGGCCGGCGATTCCTGCGGCACGTGCGGCCGGACGCAGGACGCGATCGTCTTCATCGCCGAACCGTCCGCCGTCACCGGCGTGCGGGTTCAGTGCGCACAGCGCCAACCGCGGTTCAGCAATGCCGAACCAGGCACGCAACCCGTCGCGCGTGATATGAGCCGCGGAGATGATCGCGTCGGCCGTCACCGCGGTTGGCACATCGCGCAACGCGATATGCGTTGTCGCGAGCACCACGCGTAGTTTGTCAGAGGCGAGCATCATCGCCGTCTTCGCACCGGTAAGTGCAGCCAACATTTCCGTGTGCCCCGGAAAATCGAAACCACCGGCGCGCAACGCATGTTTGTCAATCGGCGCGGTCACGATTCCCTGCACCGCGCCATCGCGCGCCAATTCCACCGCGCGCTCAATTGCCTGGCCCGAGAGAAGGCCGGCATCGGGTTCCGGCAAGCCCACGTGCCACTCACCGATTACTTCATTCGCGCGCTGTTCAACGCCGGACGGACCAACCACTACTACATCGCACTCCGCTCGTACGCGCTCGTTCGCGAGCGCCTTTCGCACGATCTCGGGGCCGATGCCGCGCGGATCACCGAGCGTCACGGCGAGCCGCACGCGCATCACTGCATTCGCACGGAGACGTACTGTTCCTTCTTGAGCTGATCGAGCATCCGGCGCACCTGTTTGGTCTGGGCCAGCGACGACCGGATCAGTTCCCGCATGTCGTTCACCGTGTAATCACCACCATCCACACGTGCAGTGACCTGAAACACGACGATCTTTGGCTTACCGGATTCCGGATTCGGAATATCGAATGGCTTGGTGAACTCGCCGGTCTTCAATCCTTCAACGGCCTTCTGGTAGTCGGGCGGCAACTTATCCAGTGGATACGCATCCGGAAAACTCCGGATTTCAGCCGGATCGTGATAGCGGGCTACCAACGTATCATATGAGGTACCGGCTTTCCAAAGCATGAGCACCGTGTCCGCCCGCAGCCGAGCGAGCTTCAGATCATTCGAATCGAGCGCCGGTCTGATCAGGATGTGACGCGCCTTCACTTCGGCGGGCTGTACCCGGTCCACCTTGATGATGTGAAAACCATATGAGGTTTGCACAATCCCGCTCACAATCCCGGGCGGAAGCCGGAACATCTCGGCGTCAAACTCCGGCAACATTGCCCCGCGGCGATTCCAGCCCAGATCTCCGCCGAGTTCTTTCGAGCCAAGGTCCATCGACTCGCGTTTGGCGATCTGCGCAAAGTCAGCACCCTTTTTTATGGCTTCCTCACGAACGGCCAGAATCTTGTCCAACGCCGCCTTGAGTTCCGTGGCATTCGGTATCGGCGGCACGACGATCTGGCGGAACGAAATTGTCGTCGGACGTTTTCTCGTTTCCTTTATTTTTTTGAATTCCGTGGTGATTTCTTCGTCCGTCACACTGGCCGGCGCCGACAACCGTCCGTGGGCGCGCAATGAATCTGTGGCCTTCTGCTGCAACTGCTCGCGCTTGGCCTGTTCATTGAAAAAGCGGCGCAACTCGATGTCGTTTCCGAATCCGTCGCGCTTGAGTGCATCGCGGTATTCCGTTTCCGTTTTGAACTGCGCACGGACTTTCTTCATCTGGTCATCTACCTGACGCGACACGTCAGCATCACCGACTTCGATTTTGTACTGCTTGGCAACCGCGATCAACAGTTCTTCGTCAATAAGCTTCCCCAACTGGTCCCGGGCCTGCGCCATCTGACCCGCCGAATCAGTCGCCAACTCCAAACCATTGGCCCGCTGGGCATTGATCACGTCGAGCACTTCGCTCCACAGAATCGGATGGTTGCCAACGATTGCCACGATCCGATCGATGGGCATTGGCGTCAACGCCGACGTCGCCGCGGGCGCTGGACGAGCCGCCGGCGGCGTGACCTGTGCCGCGAGTGTTCCCGCGACACAGCAAGTGATCAAAGCCAACGAGAGAGTGCGATACATTGAAAAATCCTACGGCTTTTTTGCCGCTGGCTTGGCCGGATCTGCCTTGGGTGTTCCCTTGGTATCCGGCTTCGGGGCTGGTGTGGCAGTGGCGGTCGCTGGGTCACCCGGCAACGGCACGACGGACGCTGGCTGAGTCGCCTTCTTCACAGAATCGGCTTTCGCCACAAGTTTATCGGCTTCGGCGACAGCGCGATCAATACCGGCACTCACGACGCGCGCTTCGAAATGCTTGCGCAAGGCAATCGCCACGGGCTCGGCGATGTCAATAAACTGCGCCTGATTTTTGAGCAGCGCATCCATATACGCTTCTACCCGGCTCGCGGCGAGCTTCTCGCGTTCCGGCTGCGTCTTGGCGCTATCGGCCAGATTTGCCGGCGAAAGTCTGAGACCAGTCATCGACGCCATCACCGCACCATGGAACGCATTGCGAATGCCAGCGATATCTGCCGAATCGATTTTGACCTTGGCGCTGTCTGCCGCGCGAATGATCAGTTCGTTCCGCACAACGTTATGCACGAACACGGGAACGACCGAATCGGGCGCCGACGCGATCTGGCGACGAATGTCCGCGCGTGGCGGGAACGCCGCGATCCACTGGGCCAGCTGACCGGCGGTGAAATCACCGCTCCGCGCCGTCGCGACCACCGTGCGATCGTTGCGATAGCTGTCGACGTCTTCGGCAACCGACTTCACCAACTTCGCGATACCCGGCTTCACTTCCAGCTTGGCACCCTTTTCCATGGCGCCAAAATACGTGCTTTCTGCCGCCTGATTCTTAGTCTTTGAAAATGTGGCCGAGACCTTGGCCTTCGCCTCAGTCCACGTCTCGCGCTTGATGATGTGATAGCCGAAATCCGATTCAATAACGCCGGACACTTCACCGGGCTTCAGCGCGAGCACGCCTTTTTCAAACGCCGGAACCATCGCGCCCTTCGGAAACACGCCCAAGTCGCCGCCCTGCGCAGCCGATCCGTCCTTGCTGTATTTCTTGGCCATTTCTTCGAAGTTCGCGGCCGTTACCTGCTTCAGCACGCGCTGCGCTTCGCGTTTCGCGGAATCGCGCTGAGCCGGCTTGTCCGTCTTCGCATTCGACAAAAACAGGATGTGGCGGGCGGCCAACAGTTCGCCATCGTTGTATCGCTTTTCATACGCGCTGGTATCGACCGCCGGGAAGGTCTTGGCAACCGCCTCCATGAACTTCGCGGATTTGATCTGCCCGATCTGCGCCCACATCGCGGCATCAGCAAGCTTCGGATCGCCGAGGGTGTCACCCTTTGCGCCGGCTTGCCCGAGTAACTGGTAATTGACCCAAAGATTGGCAATCGCCATCGCAATATCCTTGCGCGGCTTTACCCCTGAACTCGCGACCAGCTGGGCGAGCCGGGTGCTCGACAGTTCCTGTGAGCCGGCACGCGCGGCGATGTCTACATGTGCAGTCAGGGCATCTTTCAGACCGGCGCAAGCCGTGAGGCTGACCGAAGCAAGGAACGCGGCGGCGACGAATCGATTACGAAGCATGGGAAGGTATGGAGACGGGAAAGGGGGACCTGCAGTTATTGTTACCGCGGTTCGGACACAATTGTTCGAAGCGCCCGCACCAAGCCTGCCAGTAGCGGGGATCCGCCGACTCGCGTCAGTTTCAGCGATAACGGCTGTACGCGTCGCACATCAACCTGAAACTGAACATCCCGAAAGGCGGCCGATAAGGGCTTCATCCGAGGCAACGCGTCCTCGCGAAAGGTAATACGGGCCTCCTCTCCACGCACTAGGATTCCCTCGACGCCCAGAAGTCCGCCCACACAGCGAAGGGTGGAGACATCAAAGAAGGTCTCGGCGGCGGCCGGAAGTGGTCCAAAACGGTCCCGCACCTCGGCCCGCACGTCCGCGATCTCGCCGGGATCGGTGATCGCGGCCAACCTCCGATACACGTCCAATTTTGCGTCCTGGCCCGGCATAAAGTCGTCCGGAAGGAACGCGGGAACGTCGACGACAACATCGGCCGGCGGAGGCGGCGGCGCGTTATCGCCACGAAGCACCCGCTTCACTGTTTCGTCGAGCATTCGTAAATACAAATCGAATCCCACGGCCTGCACAAAGCCGGACTGCTCGGGCCCGAGCAAATTTCCGGCGCCGCGCAGTTCCATGTCTTTCAGTGCCACCCGGTAACCGGCACCGAGCTCCGTGTGATGCTCGAGCACCTTGAGGCGGCGTTCCGCATCGTCGTCCACCGTGTCCGGCACCATCAGGTAGCAGTAGGCCCGTCGGTGCGAACGCCCGACGCGGCCACGCAGTTGATACAGCTGCGCCAACCCCAAGTGGTCGGCCCGATTCACGAACATCGTGTTGGCGTTTGGCACATCGAGACCGCTCTCGACAATTAGCGTGGAGACAAGCACATCCACTTCGCCGCTCACAAACCGCGCCATCACCGCTTCGAGTTGACGTTCTTTCATTTGTCCGTGACCGACGGCCACACGCGCGCGCGGCACGAGACGCTGAATGTGATCAGCGATCGCCTGAATGGTTTCAATGCGGTTGTGCACAAAGAACACCTGCCCGCCGCGGTCAAGCTCACGGGCAATCCCCTCTTCGATGAGTCCGTCGTCCCACGGCTCGACAAAGGTGAGCACCGGCGACCGGTCGCGGGGCGGCGTTTGCATCAAAGTCATGTCGCGGAGGCCGGCCAGCGAGAGATGCAGTGTACGCGGAATCGGCGTGGCAGTCAGCGTGAGGACATCGGTCTCCAGCTTGAGCTGCTTGAGCCGCTCTTTGTGTTTCACGCCGAACCGGTGTTCTTCGTCCACGATGATCAGACCGAGCTGGCCGAACTCGACATCTTTTGAGAGTAGCCGGTGCGTCCCGATGACGATGTCAACTTTCTTTTCCTTGAGCGCCTTCAGTGTTTCCTTTTGCGCGGCCGGCCCTTGAAAGCGGCTCATGACTTCGACGCGAACCGGAAAATCAGCGAAGCGTTCTCCAAACGTGCGGGCGTGCTGCTCGGCCAGCACCGTCGTTGGAACAAGCACGGCCACCTGCCGGCCGCTTTGCACCGCCTTGAACGCTGCACGCACTGCTATTTCCGTTTTCCCATAGCCGACATCGCCGACGAGCAAGCGATCCATCGGTCGTGGGCTCTCGAGATCGCGCTTGACGTCTTCCGTGGCCTTACGCTGATCCGGTGTGTCTTCGAACAGAAAACTCGATTCCAGTTGACGCTGCCATGCCGTGTCCGGCAAATGCGGCGGTCGCGCGGCGACTTTCCGGCGCGCATACAGCTCGAGCAACTCAACGGTCATTTCCTGAATCGCGCCGCGGGTCTTGTCGCGTTGCGCCTTCCATCGGCCGCCGCCGAGTTTATGCAACCGTGGCGGCGGCGCGTCTTCGTTCACATCGCCGGTAGCGCGGAATCGCTCGACCTGATCGATGCGATAGAGCGGCACGTTGAGCCGGTCGCCGCCTTCGTACTCAATGATCACTACTTCGATCGTCGTCTCACCGGCGAAAATCGTGCTCATGCCGCGATAAATGCCGACGCCGTGTTCCAGATGGACGACGAAATCACCGGGGGTGAGCGCGCCGACATTGTCCAGCGCCACGCCGGTGACGTACCGGCGCGCCCGGCGAATACGGCGTTCACGACGAAAAATCTCATGGTCGGTGAGTACGCGCAGCCCTTCAAAATCGTCATTCGCCGGAATTACAAAACCGCCTCCCAGCACGCCAATCGCCAGTGCCGCTGGCGACGGTTCGTGACGCCCCGCCGCCAGCAATTCATCAAGGCGTTCCGCTTGCCCGCTGTTATCGCAGAGGATGATCGTCGGCATGCCGCCACGCACGAGCGCCGCGAGTTTGTTGATGTCGCGGTCAATCGACTCGGGCCGGCGAAGCGGAAAGACGATCGCCGCCGGATCGTCGGTTTTATCGTGCAGTTCGAGCGTTGGAAACTTTTGCAGTACGTGAAGAGCGCTGTCCGGCGCATCGTACAGTTCATCGCGGCTCGCCACGTCTTCGCCGCGACGTCGCGCCAGGTCAAGATGATGGGCGGCTTCGTCCCACGTGCGCCGCATTTCGGGCTCGAGATGCACGGCCCGTGGGATGACCACCAGCGTGGCGGGCGGCCAGAGCGCCGGGAGCGAGACACGTTCGTATCGTGCGTCGGCCGTGGTGCTGCCGGTCACGTCTACCGGCAACACGAGTGCGACTTCCGCCATTTTCGTGGTTCGCTGTGTGATGAGATCGAAATGGCGTAACTCAGCAATCTCGTCGCCCCAGAATTCAACGCGTACCGGTTCGGTCATTCCGAAACTGTAGACGTCGACGATTCCGCCGCGTATCGCAAATTGGGCGACGTCTTCGACCATCTCCACTTTTTCGAATCCGACGGACTGCAAGTGT
>JANYBD010000093.1 GCA_025360995.1 Gemmatimonadota bacterium | reverse complement strand
CACACGCCGCGACGACGGCCCGCTTGATAGTTGGCGATTGTTCCGTCGAGTGGATCATCGGCGACGAACGTCCAACGCGAGAATGGTGTGAATGGAAGTGCGGCGAGGGCGGCAAGCTGTACGAGGGCTTCGCGGCGAGTTGGGGACATTGGCGTGGTAGTGGTAGGTAACGCGCGACCAGTCTCAAGCATCGCATTAAGATTCGAAAGTACTTTCGGCCTGCCACACCTTCTCCTCGATCTTCACGCGTTGCCGGACCTCACGATCCGTGTCGTCACCGACAGCTGACCAACGTGCCGCATCGCATGTTCGGCTCCATGCACCAGGCAGCCAATTACCGTAGACGGCAATTGCGCGCGCCCCACTCCGCGGAAGTTGCCAAGCGTTTCTACCGGAACGGTTCGAAGCTCTGCCACCGCTGCATCAACCTGCGATGCAAGCGCTTCCATCACGGTCGCGACATCGCTGTCGCGCAACTCATCGCCCTCCTCTCGCATCGCGATGAATTGTTCTGGGGAAAGGGCGTCGCCACGCGCATACGTGAAAAGGCGATCGATCACACCTTGAATGTGTCGTACATGAAAAGCCGCCGAGGCAACACCACCCGGGCGAGCGTTCCATTCGTCTACCGTTAGGCCGGCGACGAGTTCACCGACGCTTTCACGAACTTGCAGCAAAATGTGCGCGACCGGCTGCAAGACAGATGGAACTCCGTCGATTGGCCCGCGCTGCCACCACTCCGTGTTCGCCATAAGGGCTCAAGGGTCGGAGGTTTCCTGACGATGTTTCCAAGCCAGCGTGCTACGCCAGAACGTTCGCTTACATCTTTGTCCGTACCGCCAGCGTCCTCATCAACTGATCCAGAAATGCGAGACCGTCATAGTACGACTTCACCCGAATCTTCTCATCGCGCCCGTGCATGTTCCGCTCTTCACCTTCATAGAACAACCCGCTCACGCCAAAGGTCGGAATTCCGGCCGCTCGCAGATACTTCCCATCCGTCGCGCCGGTGCTCATCTGCGGTACCACCGGGATGTCGCCCCACATCTTCTTGGTGATCGCAATAACTGCGCCTAGGAACTCTGCCGGAACCGCGCTCGGCGGAGCGCCAACTACCCCTGTCTGCGCGGGCCCCATCATCGTCACCTTCACACCGGTATCAGCGATCACGCGCTCAAGCGTTGACTTCACATACTCGTAAGTCGAGGACGGCTCGACTCGGCAATTCACGTTTGCGGTTGCCGTCTGCGGGAGGGCGTTGAATGCGTGGCCGCCGGCGAGACGGGTGGCAACGCAGGTAGTGCGCAGGATGGAATGCACGAACGAATCTTTCGCGAGCACAGCGTTCGCCTTTGCATTTTTTGGATTCGCGACGATTGCTTTCATCGCCGCAGCAACTTCCGGCTTTGGCTGTACTTTGGCCGACTGGGTGAGGTACGCGGTCGTGACGGGATTGAGCACCACCGGAAATTCGAAGCCGCCTACTTTCATCAAGGCCTTTGAGAGCTCGTAGATCGCGTTGTCCGGGCGCGGCATGCTCGAATGGCCGCCGGAGTTTAATGCGGTGAGCGTGAAGTTCACCGAAACTTTCTCCGCCGCCATCACGGCATTCGTAAGCGGCTTGCCGTTCACCAGCGCGCCGTCGCCTCCTTCATTAATGGCGTACTCGGCGTCGATCAACTCTTTGTGCTCCGTGGCCAGCCAGTGCGCACCGTTGGAAGCGCCGCCTTCTTCGTCGGCCGTCAGAGCCAGAATAATGTCGCGATCGGGTACCACGCCTTCCTGCTTCATCCAAATCAGATTCGTCGCGAATATTGACGCCATTGATTTGTCGTCCGACGTTCCGCGTCCGAGGAAAAATCCATTTTCTTCATTGAGCGTGAACGGATCGCGCGGCCAGTCGGCGCGCAGCGCTGCGACGACGTCGAGATGGGCCAGCAGAAGGATCGGTTTTGGCGCACCAGCCCCGCCGTGACCGTGATAGCGCACCACGAGATTCCCTTTCGTCGGCGCACCGGGCGGTATGAGCACCTGCACATCGCCTGCCGGAAAACCCGCCGCTCTGAACCGCGTCGCCAGCGCTTCGACCGCCTTGGTCACGGACCCCACTGAATCGGCTGTGTTGATTTCGACGAGTTCCTTGTAAATCTCGCGCGCAAGCTTCTCGTGCGGCGTTGACTGTGCGCCGGCGGAAACCGCCGTTACAAGAGCGAACATGGCGAAGGCGGCCAAGTGGCGCATCACGTACCTCGGAGGAAGAATTCGTTGATCAGTTCGCGCTTTTAGCATGCTGTAGCATGCGCGCTTCCTGCTGACGCGTGAGATGCGGAACAATCCCGAGAAGACGTTCGATAAGCATCAGCTGTCCACGGTGATGCATCTCGTGCTCCTTGGGACTCATCAAGCTCGCCATCCGACTATGTGAGTGCTGGCCCGATGGATCGGTATACGTTTCTGCCAGGAATTCGTCTGACACCGATTCGAGCCACGAAGCAAATCGATCACCTTCGCTCTTGAGCAGCGCGATGATCTCAGCCTTCGAGCGCGGCTTCGCTTCCTCGGCGCGCATGCGCCCGATCGCCGCAGGAAAATCGTAGCCGTTGAGCGTGGTGACGCGCTGGTGACGGTGCATATCCTCGTACAACGTCGGAGCTATCGCGATATGCTTGAGCATCGCGGCGACTGACTGCGTTCCTGGGGCCGCTACGTAATCGTACTTGGACTCCGGGATGTCCTCGGCGATTAGGATCGTGTTTGCACGGACTGTGCGGAAGCTGCTGGCCATTTGTGCGGCGCCGTACGGGCTCATCGAGTGGTCCTTGGGATTGGTGTGTGGATAGCAGTTGCGAAATATGGCACGCCGCGCGATCGCTGGAGAGGATGCGTTAGCGTTAGGCTCAACCACACCCTTCCACATACTCGACCTGCGGGCGTATGCCGGATCGATAGCGCGTCACGCGGCCGTTGCCGATTTCGAAGATGAGACGAAACGCACTGTCGGTTGCCGCGAGCGGCGTCACGGTCAGGTACTTTCCGTTCGTGTACTTATGGGGACTTTCTGAAACGCGCGCTCCGTAGAGTTTGCGGATTCGCGCCTCCGAGTCTCCGACCCGAGCGCCTTCGGTCGTCGCGATCCCAACCGACGTTACGTCCACGCGCACCACGCGCAACCCTTCGATCATCAGACTGACGCCGTCCGGTTTTGACTTCCATCCTCCCGTAGCGCAGCCGGTCGAATCCGTCCCAGACGGAATAGAGACTGGCGATACCAAAGCTTCACTCGCCTCGGCGATAGACATTCCTCCACGCAGCTTGCCGATTCCAAACTCCGAGACCGTGAGACTTGCAACAGGCGCGGCGGCCGCTGGGTGCGCCCCCGCATCCGAAATTTCGGCCGTTGCCGGTGGCTCGGCGCGGCAGGCCAATGCAAAGATTGCAACAGCGCCGACAAGAGGTCGCATGGCTTGGGAATGGGTGAAGGTTTGGCTCCGGCGTAACTCTAAGACCTGTTGCGGGCGAATCCAAACCTCTTCGTGTGCCCATGCCGCCTTGAGAAGAGCCGTCGAGACTAATGCTGTCCTAAATAGGGGAGCGCCGACCGGATGATATCGCCGGCGTTGGCTGCCATGTCAGGAGAATCCCGACACGATTGTACGGGTTATACTACTGTATCGCTATGAGGACATGCAGTACTTTCCAATGTGTGACCCGACGTCGCACACCTCATCCAACTCCGGAGTCCTCATGTTCCGCACAACCCTAAAACTGGCATCGCTCGCCTCGCTCATCGCGTTTGGTGGCTGCTCCAAGAACGCCTCGTCGCCCGTGGGACCGAACGGAGCGCTCACCGTCGACGCGCCGATCGTCCTCAGTCTGCTTCCCGCCAGTGCAACGATCGGCGTCGATCCTGCAAAGTCCGTCACGATAACGTTCAACATGCCGATGATGTCGGGCATGGAGATGCTCGTTGTGCTGCACGAGGGATCGGTCACTGGTCCGCAGGTCGCCGGCAACGCCGCGTGGTCGGCCGACCGTCGCGTGCTCACATTCACGCCCGCTGCAACTCTGAAAGCGAAGACGATGTATGTCCTGCACTTCTCACCCAGCCTGCAGGGCATGAACGGCAAGACGATCAACATGGCGCAAGGCATGAACCTCGGCGGCCAGTTCGTTACCGGTGGCATGATGGGCGCTGCTTCCGCCGGCATGATGGGCGGCTCGTGGGGCTCAGGTATGATGGGCGCCGGGTGGAAGGCCAACGACGGCACCTTCGGCATGCAGTTCACCTTCACGACCGCGTAACATCAGAGGATTGGCCGCCTCATTCGGACGTGACTCCGTTGAGAACACTCCAGCCACTAGGCGGTGGCTGGAGCCCTCGGCCATTTCAACGCGTAATAGACGACGAGTGACGTCAGCGATATTTCAATAACTCCATAGAAAATGAAAAACGCCCAGCTCCACATGGTGATCAGAATAATTCCGGTATAAAACGCTCCGACGGCGATGTTGAGCGAGCGATTCAACTTTGGCGGCAACGTCACGGACAAACAAATCATAAGGCTCGGAATCGCCAACATCAGTGACGTGCCCAACAAGACACCTTGCGTCGTCGCGCCGAGCGGTCGCATTTGGCCATTGAGCATGGACTGCAGCGCTCCCGGTACGAATAGTCCGAAGTAGTCGGCGTAGATGTAGCAGAACATCACGCTGGCCCA
>JANYBD010000055.1 GCA_025360995.1 Gemmatimonadota bacterium | reverse complement strand
ACCGACCCGGCGCTCCGTCAAACGCGATATTCGTTGACCGTGACCGGTTATCGCTCGCAGTCGCGGTATACGATTGCCGATTTGGGTCAGACGACACGTACCGGCGGTTCGGTGCGGATTGCATTTCCGTTCCTCTCGTCCCGATATACCCGCGTCGGCGTGTCATACGGGGCCGAAGAAGTGCGGTATGGCGGCGACGGGTTGCTCGGTACGGTCACGACGAACAACTGCGCCGGCTGTCTGCGCTCGACGTTCGGTGTTGATATTACTCGCGACACCCGCATCGAAATGCCGTTTCCAACCAGTGGCACGTTACAGACGTTGAACTCGCAGTTCAATGGCGGCCCATTGGGAGGCTCGGCGAGTTTCCAGCGGTACACGACGGAGTTCAAGACGTTCACGACGCTGGCATCATTCGGAGACGGCAAGCCGGGTTCGAGTCCGATCAAGGTGGTGGCCGGCCTGTCACAACGCGCCGGTGTCGTCATGGGAAATGCCGGGCCGTTCTTCTCGTCACAGGAATTCGCGCTCGGCGGCACGCAGTACGGAGAGTCACTCCGCGGTTATCCCGAGTTCTCTATCACGCCGCTCGGGTTCGATCCGAGTACAAGTACGAGCAACGCGACCATTAATTCGTTTGGCAGTACGTTTTTTGCAGCGACCGCCGAGATCGGCGTACGTTTCAGTTCGTCTTTTTATGCAGACCTGTTTTACGACGCCGGCAACCTTTGGGCGCATCCGCGGGACTTTAATCCCACCCGCCTGTTCCGTGGCGCCGGTATCGGAGCCGCAATTATTTCCCCGCTCGGGCCACTCGGGCTTGATTGGGCGTATGGGTTCGATCGGGTTGACCAGTTCGGTCTTCCCGCCCCGAAGTGGCAGGTTCACTTCAAACTCGGCCAGTTCTTCTACTAAATCGGGAGCTTGTACATGTCGTCGTTCAACCGGGCGCTTGGCGCCGCTATTCTTTTCGTAACCGCGGCGGCGGCTCCAGCTGCCGCACAATCGGCCACAGTGAAAGTTGCCTATGTCAACTCACAAACCATACTGTCGCAGGTGCCGGGGCGGACTCGTGTCGACAGTATGTTCGAGGCGGATCTGGCCGGATACAAAGCCATCGCCATGAAGTTGCAAGACTCGCTGCAGGCGATGGTCGCGACGTACCGCAAGGTCGAGCCGACGCTGACCGTGGCACAGAAGGAAGCGCGCACGTCAAAGATCAGCGAATTCCAGAATGGCGTACAGCAGAAAATGTCCGAACTCGAACAGCAGTCGCAGGCGCGGCAAATGGAACTCAACCGACCGCTCGTCGACCAAGTCAAACTCGTACTCGAAGATGTACGCGTGGAAGGCGGCTACACATTGATTTTTGATGTGGGCGGCCAAGTGAACCCGATCGTTGCCATCGACAAAAATCTGGATATCACAGATCGTGTGACGGCCAAGTTGCGGTTGATGCCGATTCCGGCGATTGGCGGCAAGGCTCCAGCAGTTCCGGTGAAGCCGGTTGGCACTCCGGTCGGTGCACCGGCGGGCGTCAAGCCACCCACCAAGCCGTAACGACATAAGGCATACGGTCGCGCCGCGGTCCCCCACCGCATGACCGCCTCAGCGGCTTTCGCGATGACTGCGGCCGAGATTGCGGCGGCAGTGGGCGGCACGCTTGTCCCGACCGCAACGTCTGCTAGTATAGCGGACGTTGCGGTCAATGGCATTGCCCCGCTCGATCGTGCGACCGGTCGCGATCTCAGTTTTCTCGCGACGTCTAAATACGCGGGAATATTTGAACATTCGGGCGCGGGCATCGTGCTCATGACTGCCGACCTTGCGGCGTCGCCAGGGCAATGTGTTACGCGCGTGATCGTGGCCAATCCGCACGACGCGCTGCTGTCACTGATTCCCCGTTTTTATCGGGCGCCGGTTCGCACGGCCGGGGTGCACGCCTCGGCCGTTGTGGATTCAACCGCGACTATCGGCCGCGACGTTCGCATCGAAGCGCACGCCGTCATCGGCGCGAATGTGACTATCGGTGACGGTGTATGGATCGGCGCGGGCTGTGTCATTGATGACGACGTGCGTCTTGGATCTGACGTCCGACTCTTTCCGCAGGTCACGCTCTATGGCGGCACGCACGTTGGGGACCGCGTGGTGCTGCATAGCGGTGTGCGAATTGGAAGTGACGGATTTGGTTTTGTGTTTCGCAATGGCGCGCACGAGAAGATTCCCCACGTGGGCCGATGCATAATTGGCAACGACGTTGAAATCGGCGCCAATTGTACGATCGATCGCGGTAGCATCGATGATACGGTCATTGGTGACGGAACGAAAATTGACAACCTTGTCCACATTGGACACAACGTGCGCATTGGGAAACTCTGCTTGCTGATGGCACAGGTGGGCATCGCGGGCAGCAGCCGAATTGAAGACGGCGTCATCTTTGCCGGCCAGTCTGGCATGTCCGGGCATGTGACCGTCGGGGCGGGCGCCCGGATTGCGGCTCGCGCCGGCGTGATCAGTGATGTGCCAGCGGGCGAAACCTGGTTTGGCTTTCCAGCCCGGCCGCATCGCGAAGCCCTGCGGGCCGCCGCTGCGGCGATGAAGTTGCCAGCACTAATGAAGCGATTGGAGAAATTGCTCGCGAAGGAGTCGCTGTGAGCGGCCGTCGTACGATCCGTGAACGCGTGTCGCTCAGCGGCGTCGGCCTGCATTTGGGCCGTGCCTGCACGCTGACTTTTGCGCCCGGAACCACTGGCGCGGGAATTGTATTTCGCCGCACCGATCTTCCTGGCGCTCCGGAAACGTCGGCCATTGCGAAGAATGCGATTCTCGCTGAACGCCGGACGCAGCTTGGCGAAGGCGAGGGCGCGCTGCATACGGTCGAGCACGTGTTGGCGGCGATCGCCGGTGCGTCGATTGACGATGTGATCATCGAAATGGATGCTGCCGAGCCGCCGATCCTCGACGGAAGCGCGCGGCCCTTTTTCGACGCCCTGAAATCGTCGGGGATCGTGGAGCACGGTGGCCAAGTCGAGCTGTTACGGCTGGGGAAGACCGTAAGCCATGTGGATGGGGATTCCCATTATGTCGCGTATCCGGCCGACGCGCTCGATCTTGAAGTGCATATCGACTTTCCCCATCCGTTGGTCGGTGCGCAGTCGGGACGCTGGCGGCTCACGGAACAGTTATTCGCCGAGGAGCTGGCCGGCGCGCGGACATTCGGATTCCGCGAAGACGTGGCAATGTTGCAAGGGAAAGGGTTGATCAAGGGCGCCTCACCGAAGAATGTGGTATTTCTCGACGAGACCGGTGTCGTTGACAACGCGCTGCGATGGCCGGATGAGTTCGTGCGTCACAAGGCGCTAGACTGCGTGGGAGATCTAGCGCTCGCCGGCAAACGCGTTCGGGCGCGTATCAGTGCCACTAAGCCCAGTCATCGGGGCACCGTGACCTTCGTGCGCGAACTCTTGGCGCACAGCCATTCGGAGGAACAAACCGTGATCGGCATCGAAGAGATTATGCGGATTCTACCGCACCGCTATCCATTCCTGCTTGTCGACAAGATTGTGGAGTTCGAAGAGAAAAAGCGCATTGTCGGCATCAAGAATGTGACGATCAATGAACCGTTCTTTCAAGGACACTTTCCCGGACATCCGGTCATGCCAGGGGTCCTCATTGTCGAAGCCATGGCACAAGTGGGCGGCGTGTTGCTCATGGGCACCGTGGATGATCCGGAAAGTAAGGTGGTGTATTTCATGAGCCTCGATAATATCAAGTTCCGGAAGCCAGTGCGGCCGGGCGACCAGTTGCGTTGCGAAGTGGAAATCATTCAGTTGCGCGCCAATGTGTGCCGGATTGCCGGTGTGGCTAAGGTTGACGGCAAGGTGGTGTGCGAGGCCGAGATGGCCGCGATGGTGCGCGACAAGTGACCACCAACATTCATGCGACGGCGATCGTGGACAAGACGGCCGAGATTGCCGCGGACGCCGTTGTTGGGCCGTGGGTACTGGTGGGGCCGCGCTGTTCCGTTGGCTCGGGCACGGTTCTGAACGCCCGCGTCACACTCGAAGAAAATGTGAAAATTGGCCAGCACGTGTCGATCGGCGTTGGCAGCGTGCTCGGCGGCAAGCCGCAGGATCTGAAATTCAAAGGCGAAGTCACCTTTGTCGAGATTGGCGATCATACCACGATCCGCGAATACGCGACGATCAATCGTGGCACCGCGGAATCGTTCAAAACGACGGTGGGACAGCACTCGTTCATCATGTCGTACGTACATCTGGCGCACGACTGTCATGTCGGCAACCACGTGATCATGTCCAACGGCACGCAACTCGCTGGTCATGTAACCGTCATGGATCATTCGATTATTTCCGGATTGTGCGCGATTCACCAATTCGTTAAGGTGGGGCGGCACTCGTTCATCGGTGGCTGCTCCCGTGTGACCAAAGATGTCCCGCCATTTGTGAAGGCCGTGGGCAACCCCGTCAAACTGTACGGCCTCAATAGTGTTGGACTCCAGCGCCGTGGTTTTGCAGATGACGTCGTCGTCGAACTCAAAAAGGCCTATCGGCTGTTGTTCCGGTCGGAGGAGCTGAACATTTCTCAGGCTATTGAACAGGCCGAACGTGAGTTGCAGATGTCTCCCGAAGTGCAGGAGCTCATTGAATTTGTTCGCACCAGTGGGCGCGGAGTGACCGCATGACCGCGGCACCCATAAAAATCGGGGTGATTGGCGCCGGGAGTCTCGGCTATCATCACGCGCGCCTATTGCGGGACGTGCGCACCGTCTCGTTTCGTGGATTTTACGAATCAAATGCCGATCGGGCCGGCGTGGTCGAGCGCGAACTTGGCGTGCGGGCATTTCCGACCCTCGAGGCGTTGCTGGCCGATGTTGACGCCGTGTCGATCGTAGTTCCGACCAAGGCCCATTTCACCGTCGCCAGGCAAGCGCTCGAGGCCGGAAAGCACGTCCTGATCGAAAAGCCGATTACGTCGACCATCGAAGAAGCGGACGAACTGCTTGCGCTCGCCAAAGCGAAGGGTGCGATTGTTCAGATTGGTCACATTGAGCGTTTCAATCGGGCCATCCGCGCGGCGCTCCCGTATGTCGATCGGCCCTTGTTCATTGACAGTGACCGCCTGGCTCCGTTCAATCCGCGCGGATCGGACGTCGCCGTGGTGTTGGATCTTATGATCCACGATATCGACTTGCTGTTGACGCTCACGGGCGCCAAGGTCACCTCGGTGTCGGCCGTGGGCATACCGGTGTTGACGCCTTCGATTGACATCGCGAACGCGCGTATCAGTTTCGCCAGCGGGGCAGTGGCGACCATCACTGCCAGCCGAGTGTCGAAGGACCGCATGCGAAAGCTGCGAATTTTTCAACGCAACGGATATCTCTCGCTCGATCTCGCCGCGGGTACCGGCGAATTGTATCGGTTGCGCTCCGATGTGGACCTGGCATCGCTCGTGCAATCGGCTCAGCCGTTGGAGGCATTCGTCGAGCGCGTGACAATTGACGCACCCGAGGGAGAGCCGCTCAAACTGGAGTTGGAAAGTTTTGTGGCAGCGCTACTCGGAGAAGCGCCGGTGGCCGTGACGGGTCAGGACGGCCGCGAAGCACTGGCGGTTGCACTGAACATCGTGCGCGAGATCGAGCGCTCATTGCCGGCGGCTGCACTGCGTACAGGCTTGGGCCTGGGTGCGTGAGATTCTGATTCTGGCAGGCGAGGCGTCGGGCGATATGCACGGCGCGGCGCTTGCGGAACAATTGCACGCCTTGCGTCCGGAGCTGACGCTCGCTGGTACGGGCGGTGACCGGATGGCGGCAGCTGGCGTGCACCTGATTGCCAGACATCCCGGCGTGATTGGTTTTATCGAACCGCTCCGGCACATTCCCGCGCACTGGCGGTTACAGCGGTCCATTCGCACCAGACTCAACAGCGGAGCAGTCGCGCTGGTGGTGTTAATTGACTACGGATATTTTAATCTCCGGGTCGGCGCTGATGCCAAGGCCGCCGGCGTGCCCGTACTCTATTACATCACGCCACAAGTCTGGGCATCACGCGCCGGACGTTTGAAGCGTATGGCCCAAGTGATCACGAAGGCCGCCGTGATTCTGCCGTTCGAAGAGGCATTACTCAGAAAGCATGGGATCGACGCGACCTTTGTCGGCAGTCCGTTGCTCGATCGCGCCATCAACATGCCCGGCAAATCCGAAGCACGAGCCCGACTGGGAATTCCGGCGTCTGGGGAAGTACTCGCGCTCTTTCCGGGCAGTCGCGCCCAGGAAATTCTGCGACATCTCGATGATTTTCTCGCTGTTGCCGCCGAGCTCGAGCGTCGCCGTCCAGGACTGCGCGTGTTTATGAGTGTCGCCCCGACGGTGGAGATACCGGCGGAACGCGTGCCGTATCCGCTGGTGCGCGCGCCGTCATTCGATTTACTGCGCGCAGCCGATGTCGCGTTGTGCAAAAGTGGCACGACCACACTCGAAGCGGCGGTTGCCGGCTGTCCGTGCGCGATCGTATATCGGACCAGTGCGATCACATATGCCATCGCCAAGCGCGTTGTAAAAATCCCGTTCATCGGATTGCTCAATATTGTCGCCGGGCGCCGAGTGGCACCAGAATTCGTTCAGGGGGAATTCGAGCCAGTGCGCGTCGCCGAGGCGTTGAATGTGCTGTTCGATCCATCATCGCCCGAGCGCGCAACGATGATTGCCGGCCTTGACGAGGTCCGCCGCAAGCTCGGTGCGCCCGGCGCCGCCGCACGCGTTGCGCAAATGGCGAGCGGGATGGTGCCGTGAAGCCGCAGGAGAAAATGAACTGGCGACTGCGTCTCCTCGTGTCGATTGGCATATTCATTGTTGGCATATTGGCCCGCACCTGGCGATTTGATTCGCGCAATCACGAAGGATGGCACCGCCTTAAAGCGCAGGGCAAACCATTTGTCCTGGTGCTCTGGCACGGCACATTGCTCCCGCTATCGTATTGGCATCGTGACCAAGGAATTTCGGTGCTGGTGAGCGAACATCGTGATGGTGAGATTATCGCGCGAGTACTGCACGCGTGGGGATGCCGCACCGTCCGTGGGTCAACGACGCGCGGCGGCGGTCGCGCGTTGCTCGCGATGATCGCTGAATTGGGTCGCGGCCACGTCGTAGCGGTGACACCGGATGGTCCACAGGGTCCTGCACATGTATTTCAGCCCGGTGCGCTTGTCGCAGCCAATCGGGCCGGTGTTCCGGTTGTGGCGATAGCCATCACCGTGGGACGAGCGTGGCACTTGAATAGCTGGGATCAGTTCATCATACCAAAGCCATTTTCAAGAATCACGGTCGCATATGGCGATCCGGTATTGGTCAACGGTGCGTCGCCTCGCGAGGCCGCGACCGGTGTTGCGCAGTTCGAGTCAGTGATGCGTGATGCGCAGGAGCGGTCGTTGCATGCGTGAACGATTCCTCGACTACGTATGGGAATCGGGCGGCCTGAGCGCTCGGGCGATCCGCGCAATACTGACACCGGTTGGGTGGGCGTATGGAGCCGTGGTGCGGTTGCGCAATCGCGCCTACGATCTCGGTTGGCTGGCATCCGTACCGCTCGCATTGCCGACAATCAGCGTCGGCAACCTGACAGTCGGGGGAACCGGCAAGACGCCTGTATCGGCCTGGCTCGTTTCGCGGCTGCGTACCGCGGGTGCGCGGCCATCCATCGTTCTGCGTGGCTACGGTGGCGATGAACCGTTAGTCCACAAACGGCTGAATCCGGCCACGCCGATTATTGTAAATGCGAATCGTGTGCGAGGCGTAGAACAGGCGAAAGCCGCGCACGCAACGGTCGCTGTTCTGGACGATGGGTTCCAACATCGTCGAGCGAAGCGTAACGCCGATATTGTGCTCCTCTCGGCCGATCGGTTCGGTCCGGTTCGCACGCTCCCGGCGGGTCCGTGGCGGGAGCCGCTGACGGCGTTGGCGCGGGCGCAGATGGTCATTGTCACCCGAAAATATGCGTCGCCGTTAAGGGCTCGCGAACTGTTGTCGCACGCGATGCGTTTCGCACCCAACGCGTCCGGCGGCGTGATTCACTTGTCTATGGATGCTTTAATGCCCTGGGGATCCGGTCCTTCGCGATCGCTTGACGGGCTGTCCGGCCGTACGGTACTGGCCATTTCGGCCATTGGCGATCCGCGCGCCTTTGAGTCACAGCTTCGAAGCGTGGGCGGCAAAGTTGACGGGGCAGCCTTTCCGGATCATCATCGGTTTTCCCGGTCCGAAGCGGAAGAGTTGGCACAGCGCGCGGCGAACGTGGCCTACGTGGTATGCACGCTAAAAGATGCCGTCAAGCTGGCACTCTTTTGGCCTCGCGAAGCCCCTCCGTTGTGGTATCTTTCACAGCGAGTAATTGTGGAATCCGGTGGCGAGAGTTTAGGTCGACTCGTGGCGGATTTTGCACACTAAATCATTGCCGACTTTTCACCAGGTTATATCACGCCGGCGCGTCTGGCCCAACAACAGCGAATCGAATGTCTGCCGATCGATTGCTCCCCACCAATAACATTGTGCGGCCCGATAAGGACCGCTTCCTCTCCGAAAATAATCCGTTCGAGGGAATGATGTCGCGGTTCGACCGCGCCGCTGAACTTCTTGATCTTGAGCCCGGCATTTACAAAGTGCTTCGGCACCCCGAAAAACAGATCATCACCTCCATCCCCGTGATGCTCGACAATGGCGAAGTCGAGGTGTTTACTGGTATTCGCGTGTTGTATAACACGTCGCGCGGTCCCGCCAAAGGCGGCATCCGCTTTGACATGAATGTGAACCTCGACGAAGTCACGGCGTTGGCCGCGTGGATGACGTGGAAATGCGCCGTCGTCAACATTCCGTTCGGCGGATCGAAAGGCGGTGTGATCTGTGATCCGCTCAAGATGAGCGTTGGTGAACTCGAGCGTCTCACGCGTCGCTATACCGCATCAATCATTTCGACACTCGGCCCCGATTCGGACGTTCCGGCGCCCGACGTGAACACCAATGAGCGCGTGATGGCTTGGATTATGGACACGTACTCGATGCGCGTTGGGCATACCGTCACCGCGGTGGTCACGGGCAAGCCAGTCGAAATGGGCGGCTCGTTAGGTCGTCGTGAAGCCACCGGACGCGGCTGTATGATTGTTACCAAGCAAGCTCTGGTGCATCTCGGAATGGAGATCAAGGGCGCGACGCTTGCCGTGCAGGGCTTTGGCAACGTCGGTTCGATCGGCGCGCAGTTGTTGCAACGCGAAGGCTGCAAGGTCGTGGCGATCAGCGATCGGACGGGCGGCGTACACAATCCAAAGGGCATCGACGTTGATGACGCGATTGCATACGTGAAGGAACACAAGACGCTTGAAGGCTATCCCAAAGGTGCGCCGATCACCAACGAGCAGTTGTTGCTCCTAGAAGTGGACGTCTTGCTCCCGGCGGCACTTGAAAACGTGATTACGTCCAAGAACGCGGCGAATGTCAAAGCGAAGATTATTTGCGAAGGTGCGAATGGTCCGACGACGGCCGCTGCCGAAGCGATTCTCGACGAGAAGGGCGTCTTTGTGATCCCTGACATTCTCGCCAATGCAGGCGGTGTGACCGTGTCGTATTTTGAATGGGTCCAGGATCGCGGTGGTTATTTCTGGACCGAAAAAACGGTCATTGAACGGCTCACGGAAATCATGACCCATTCGTTCGGTGCCGTTCTCGATCTATCGAAGCAACACAAGGTCAATATGCGCACAGCGGCGTACATGCTGGCCATTAGCCGTGTGGCCACGGTCCATCGGCTGCGCGGCATCTATGCGTAGCGGGTACGGCTGTCGGTGAAAGTGATCGTTGCCGCCGTTGGGAAACCGCGCAATAAGGCAATATCGGCAGCAATTGAAGAGTACGAGGCACGTGCGGCGCGCTATTGGCCACTCGAGGTGCACGAGGTCCGTGAGGAGCCAGCGAAATCGGTTTCCGCGGACCTTGTCCGTGAGCGGGAAGGGGTACGGCTATCAAAAGTGGTGCCGTTGGATGCGCACGTCGTGGCATGTGATCCCGGCGGAATTGGACAATCGTCGGAGCAGTTTTCCAGTTGGATGCAGGACACACGGGAACGGGGCCGCACGATTGCCTTCGTGATCGGCGGAGCATATGGGCTTTCCGATGGGATACTCCAGCGGGCCCCAACGCGTCTTTCGCTCGCACCGTGGACACTGCCACACGAACTTGCGAGACTGGTACTCGCAGAACAGTTGTATCGCGCCGGGACAATCGTACGGCGTGAACCGTACCACAAATAGCCGGAGAGAAACGGGTGGCATTTGTTTATTTGCATTTCTGTCCGAATGAAGGCCTGACGTGAGCGTACCACGCGTCTACGCAGAACCCATCGGGGGCGGCGCACTTGCTCGCGCCGCGCTCGATGGCACAGCGCCCGCGGGTTGGTTCCTCCCGCGTCCGCGCGGTACCGAAAGCTGGCGCAGTCACGCCGAGACGGTACGCAGCGCATTCCCGGGCGCTCGATGGCTCGAAAGTCTGCGCCCGGCATTGTCACCGAGTGGCGCGGCCAAGGAGCGTCTGGAACGCGTTGCCGCCGGTCACGGCGTCGTCGTCACCACTGGCCAACAGCCGGGCCTCTTCGGCGGACCCGGATACACATGGCTCAAAGCGATTTCTGCTCTCACACTGGCCGATCGCTTGGAACGTGAGATAGGTATTCCGACGGCGCCGGTGTTCTGGGCGGCGACCGACGACGCCGATTTCGACGAGGCGAGTTTCACAAACGTTTCTGTCGGTACGGAATGCAAGCGCATTTCCATCGAACGGACCGGACCGGAAGGATTGGTGATGTCGCAGATGCCGCTTGGTGACGTCACAACTCAGCTCGACGCGTTAATTAATGCTGCCGGGTCGGCGCCGCAATCCGCGGTACTCGATGCGCTGCGCGCGGCATACCATAAAGACGCGACCGTGGGCGGATCATACGTGCAGTTCCTCCGCGCAATACTCGAACCGCTCGGCGTTGCTGTCCTCGATGCCTGGCATCCGGCGGTCCGATCCGCGGCGCGTTCGACGCTGGTGGATGCGCTCAATCGCGCTTCGATCATTGACGAAGCGGTGGCCCTTCGAATCGTCTCAATTGAACGGGCGGGATTCCGCGCCCAAGTCGCCCGCGTTCCAAAATTGTCGATGGTGTTCCGAAGCACGATCGGCGTGAAGGAGCGAGTGCCACTCACGCAGGCTGGCGATGCGGCATTGCGCGATGACCTCGTTCTGTCGGCGAATGTGCTGCTGCGTCCGGTGGTGGAGCGTCGCTTGCTTCCCACCGTCGCGTACATTGGCGGGCCCGGTGAAATCGCGTATTTCGCACAAGTTGGTGCGGTCGCCGAGGCACTGGGCGCCGCGATCCCGCTGATCGTGCCCCGCTGGTCCGCGACCATCATTGAACCTGCGGTGGACAGGATGCTAGGCCGGCTCGGCATGGTGTTCGAAGACGTCAAAGCCCCTCACACCGCCGAACGCCGCATTGGGGAACGCGCCATGCCGGCGGCGATGCGTGATGCACTCGAGTCATTGAAGGCTGGAATGGAGTTGCACATCAACGCCGTCGCATCCGCACAGGCCGCGAAACCACTGGTGACAACAGAAGTGGTCGAAGGAGCACGCGCCCAACTGAAACATCGGATTGAACGACTCGAGCGTCGGATTCGTGCGGCCGCGACCCGCGGTGAAACAGAGGCCGTGCGCGACCTGACCGCAATTCGTGCGGCGCTAGTGCCGCAGGGCGAACGGCAGGAACGACGGCTGAATTTCGTTCCGCTATTGGCGCGCCACGGCGACTCGCTGATCGCCCAACTCAAGGCCGGCGCGGCGTTGCACGCGGGAACCCTCATCGGATCCAAGTGATCGAGCCGGACAAGAGCGTGACGGACCGAGTGCCGTCCGCGCCGGCACGCGGCGGCGCAGCGCTTGTCGCGACCGGGATTTTGCTGAGTCGCATTTTTGGGCTCGTGCGCAACCGGCTCATTGGTCATTTCCTTGGTGCTGCAATGCCGGCCGAAGCGTTCTTTGCGGCCATCCGGATCCCAAACTTTCTGCAAAACATGTTCGGCGAAGGCGTCCTGTCGGCGTCGTTCATTCCCGTGTATGCGCGATTGATCGCCGAGGGCAATGAAGAAGAGGCAGGGCTGGTCGCTGGGGCGGTGGGCACGTTGCTCGCGTTGACCAGTGCGGTGATCGTCCTGCTCGGAATTGTGGCGGCGCCATATGCTATTCCTTTGATCGCACCCGGATTTGTCGGCGAGAAGCGCGAGCTGACCGTATTGCTGGTACAAATCATGTTTCCCGGTGTCGGCCTATTGGTGCTGTCGGCGTGGTCACTCGGCGTGCTCAACTCACACCGGAAATTCTTTCTGTCGTATGCATCGCCGGTGGCGATGAACCTGGTGATGATCGGCACGCTCGTGTGGTTTGGGCCGCGGTTCGC
Organism: Gemmatimonadota bacterium; assembly: GCA_025360995.1. Classification (GTDB taxonomy): domain Bacteria; phylum Gemmatimonadota; class Gemmatimonadetes; order Gemmatimonadales; family Gemmatimonadaceae; genus Fen-1231. The sequence continues at coordinate 5,577 of JANYBD010000055.1, read as the reverse complement.
CGTTGACTCGGCGTCTCAAGTGCGCTTGGTGGCTGTATTGGCGTGGGCGTCGGTGGTCGGGAGCGCCCTGCAACTGTTCGTGCAATTGCCGACGGTAATTCGAGTGGATCGCCGGTTGCGCGCCGAGTTTGCGCTGGGCAATGCGCAAGTCCGAACGGTGCTCAAGAATTTCGTGCCGGTTTTTATTGGTCGCGGTGTGGTGCAGATCAGCGCATACGCGGACGGGTGGTTGGCGTCGTTTGCATTGGCCGGTGCGGTACCGGTGCTAGGGTACGCGCAAGTCATTTCGATTCTGCCGGTCTCGCTATTCGGGATGTCGGTGTCAGCCGCCGCACTGCCGGCGATGTCTGGCGAACTTGGAAGTGATGAGACCGTATCGGCAGCGCTCCGTTCGCGGTTGCACGACGGATTGCACCGGATTGCGTTCTATGTCGTCCCCTCGTCCATGGCTTTTCTGGCGCTTGGCGACATCGTCGTTGGAATGCTCTACCAGAGCGGAGAATTTACGCGTGGCCTGACGGTATGGACGTGGACCGTAATAGCCGGATCGGCGGTCGGTCTCTTGGCTAGCACGCTGGGGAGACTCTATGCGTCGGCGTGGTACGCGATGCGCGATACACGTACTCCGTTGAAATACGCGATGGTTCGCGTGGTACTGACCATCGGGCTTGGATATGTCGCCGCGCTCAAGCTCCCTGCCTGGCTGGGGATCGATCCGCTCTGGAGTGTCGCCGGTCTCACGGCGTCGGCTGGCGTGGCGGCTTGGGTCGAGTTCGCGCTGCTGCGACGCTCCATTGCCCGGCGCATTGGTCCTGTTGGAGTCGACGGGCGTTACGTGGGCACGCTTTGGCTCGCCGCAGGCTTGGCGGCGTTACCGGCGCTTGGAATTAAATGGATAATGGGCGTCGAGCATCCGCTCCTGCTCGGCGTTGTAGCGCTCCCGGTCTATGGGGCGGGTTATTTCGCGTTGTGCGCGAGATTGAAGTTGCCAGAGGCGGCCGCCGTGCTTGGACGTCTGGGCCGGCTCATCGGACGGCGGTAGCAAACCGCTAGATTTTAGGGAGCTGATGCTGCCAATTCCCGAGTCCATCGCCGCGAAACTCGCGCACCTTCCTGATACACCAGGCGTGTATCTCTGGAAGGGTGCGGACGGTCGTGTACTCTATGTCGGCAAGGCAAAACGACTGCGTCCACGGGTGCGCAGCTATTGGGCCGGCGATCACGAGACGAGTCCCAAGACGCGTATGCTCATGCAGCATGTCACGGACTTGGAAACGATCGTCGTGCCAACGGAAACGCAGGCTCTGACGCTCGAATACAATCTGATTAAAGAGCATCGCCCGCGATTCAATATTTTGCTCCGCGATGATAAGTCATATCCGTATGTAAAGGTGACGGTGCAGGAACCCTTTCCGAGAGTCTTCGTCACTCGCCGGTTGCTCGACGATGGGGCGCGTTACTTTGGCCCGTACACCGATGTCGGTGCGATGCGCAGTGCGCTCAATGTGGTGAAGCGCATTTTCACGGTGCGCTCGTGCACATGGAACATGCCCGATGACATGCCCGAACGTGCCTGCCTCGATTATTACATCAAGCGATGCAAAGGTCCCTGCATCGGCGCGCAATCGATCGAAGACTACGAAGCCATGATTGATGAAGTGGTGGCCTTCCTCGACGGTCGCACCGACGAAGTGGTGCGGCGGGTGACCGAACGCATGGCCGCGGCATCGGAGGCAATGGATTACGAGCGGGCCGCGGAAATGCGCGACGCGATAGCGCAACTTCAAAAGATGGAAGAGCCGTCGGTCGTGCTCTCGGTCGAGGGCGGTGATCGTGACGTGGTGGGCTATGCGCGCGACGGCGATGACGCCTGCGTCGCCATTCTGCGTCTGCGTGGTGGACGACTGCTTGGCCGCGACTATCGGTTTCTCGAACACATCGAAGACGAACCGGACGCGGATGTGCTTAGCGCCTATCTCGGCTCTACGTATCTGGCCGCGGCGGAACGCGCCGAAGAGTTACTCGTGCCATTCGACTTCGAAGATCGCGAACTTGTCGAACAGGCGCTCGGTAACTCGCATATTCTCATTCCCCAACGCGGGCCGCGACGCGAGTTGATCGATCTCGCAGAACAGAATGCGCGTCACTTGCTGGAAGAGTTTAAGCTTGCCGGCATGGAAGCGGACGAACGCGCGGCCGATCCCGTTTATGAACTCGGACGGGAGCTCGGCTTGCAGAAGATTCCGCGCGCCCTGGTCTGTTTCGACAATTCGACGGCCCAAGGAAAGGACAATGTCGGGTCGATTGTATGGTTCGAGAATGGTCGGCCCAGGCGCAGCGAGTATCGCACGATGCGGGTGACGTCCGTAGACGAAAGCCACGGGCCCGACGATTTTGCATCGATGCGCGAAGTTGTCTTCCGATACTTCCGTCGTCGGCTCGATGAAACACGGCCGCTGCCAGACCTTGTGGTTGTCGACGGAGGGAAGGGACAATTGAGCGCTGCTGCTGAAGCACTCGCGTCCGTTGGGCTTGAAAAAATGCCGTTGATAGCGTTGGCAAAGCGTGAGGAAGAAATATTTGTGATCGGGCGTAGCGAGCCGCTCCGACTGTCGCGCCGGTCACCAGCGCTCAGGTTGTTGCAGCAGGCGCGCGACGAAGCACACCGCACCGCTGTCGGATACAATCGCAAGCGCCGCACGATGCGAACTGTTACGTCGGAGTTGTTAAAAATTCCGGGTGTAGGCCCGGCGAAGCGCCGCGTGTTGCTTATTGCATTTGGCAGTATTCAGGGCGTTCGGGATGCAACACCGGAACAAGTCGCCGCAATTCCCGGATGGTCCGTCGCGGCCGCGACGAAAATGTTGGCGGCGTTGAAAGCTTCAGATCCAACGGCAGTTCACGCCGCGCCCGTTGAGTCGGCGCTGGCCCCATCAGACACTGGACCAACCGAATCGTGACAGTTACAAACTGGACTTTGCATTGCTCCGCCTGCGACTACACGGCCGCCGGCGATCGCCTCGCCTCCCTCTGTCCCGATTGCGGCCAGCCCCTGATGGTGAAAATCACTCCCGTCCCGCGTTCCGCGATCGGTTCGGAATGGTCAATGTGGCGATATCACCCCGCGATGCCAATTCGAGATGGTGAAGATCGGGCATCGCTCGGTGAAGGCATGACTCCGCTGTCGGAGCATCCGCAGCTTGCCAAGGATGTCGGGGTACGCCGCCTTTGGATCAAAGACGAAGGTCGCAATCCCACTGCAAGTTTTAAGGCACGCGGGCTTTGTATGGCTGTCGCGCGAGCGAAAGCTTTCAGACTTCCCGGTGTTTGCGTGCCGACGGCGGGCAATGCGGGAATCGCACTCGCTGCCTACGCCGCTGCGGCCGGAATGCCGGCGCGCATCTATGCTCCCGCTTCGACACCGCCGCCGATCTTGGGAAGCATTCGTGCGTACGGTGCGCAACTGGAACTCGTAGATGGACACATTGGCGATGCTGGTAAAGCGACGATGCAGTTCGCCAAGGAAAGCGGCTACTTCAATGTTGCCACAGTCCGCGAGCCGTATCGCGTTGAGGGAATGAAGACCATGGGATATGAGCTCGCCGAACAGCTGGGGTGGAGACTTCCGGATGCCATTGTGTATCCGACCGGTGGCGGCGAAGGAACAATTGGAATTTGGAAAGCCATAGGAGAAATGATTGAGTGGGGCTGGCTCCCCGCCGGCACGAGTCGTCCGAAAATGGTCGTAGCGCAGGCGACAGGATGTGCGCCACTCGTGCGGGCGTTCGCCGCTGGCGAGGATCGCGCAACTCCATGGGAGCATCCGGCTACCCATGCCAGTGGGCTTCGCGTTCCGGGGCCATTCGGCGACCGGTGGACACTCAGAACGCTACGCGAGAGCAAAGGCGGCGCATTCGCCGCGACGGAAGAGGAGATCCGCGTGGGGACGTTTCGTATTGCATCGTCGTGTGGAATCGATGCGGCGCCTGAGGGCGGATGCGGTCTCGTGGTCGCTCGGAAAATGGTCGAAGCAGGACTGGTGGCGGCCGATGCTGAAGTGGTGGTGTTCAATACCGGGTCAGGGGCCTCGTACCGTTGGTAACTCTGGGGGGACATTAGTCCAATGACCAAAATCGCCATCCTCGACCCATTCTCTGGCATCTCCGGTGACATGACGCTCGGAGCCCTGCTTGATCTCGGGCTTGATCCTGAATGGCTTAAGGCACTGCCGACTGTGCTCGGGCTTGAGAACATCGGCGTGCGCATTGAACGGGTGAAGCGCGGCGAGATCGCGAGTTGGAAAGTGGATTTCGATGTTCCGCCACAACCGCATGGCCGCCACCTCAAGGCCCTGAAGGCGATTGTCGAGCAGTCCCCGGCGCCGGATAGCGTCAAAGCGAAAGCCAATGCGGCTTTTGAAGCGATTGCGACGATCGAAGCGGAGATCCATGGTACGACCGTCGAAAAAGTGCATCTGCACGAAGTCGGCGCCGTCGACGCAATCCTCGATATCATCGGTTCGATTTGGGGCTTTCACCAGCTCGGCGTTGCGCGCGTCTATTGCGGAGTCGTTTCGCTGGGCGACGGATTCGTCGATGCCGCGCACGGGCGCCTGGCAGTGCCGGTGCCGGCAACCCTACGGCTAATCGAGGGGCTCGCCGTGCGTTCCGGACCGGAGAATAGCGGGGAGCTCACAACGCCTACAGGTGCCGCGTTAATTAAGGTGCTCTCGAGCGGCCCTACGCCATTGGCGTATAGGCCGTTGCGGAGTGGTTACGGTGCCGGCACGAAAGATCCGGCGGGCCGCTCGAATACGCTGCGTATCATCATCGCTGAAATTGACGATGTCTCGACGGAATCCGAGTCGCTCGACCTACTGGCCGCGGATATTGACGATATGGCCGGCGAGTATCTCGCCGCTGTTGCCGAGTCGTTGCGCGAGGCCGGTGGGCTCGACGTCACCATTTTGCAGACGTTGATGAAGAAGGGACGTCCGGGCACAAGAATCGAAGTACTCTGCCGTCCGGGCGATGCCTCCCGATTGGAAGAGTTATTGCTGTGTGAGAGCAGCACCATCGGCGTCCGGCGGCATAGTGTCACGCGTCGCGCGTTACCCCGTGCGAGCCGGGCCATTGAAGTGTTTGGCCATGAGATCAGTCTCAAGACCGTTGCGCTGCCCGGTGGTGGTGAGCGGGCAAAGGCAGAGTTCGAAGATGTCCGCCGTGTGGCGTCTGCGACGGGCCGCACGACGGCAGACGTTCTCGAAGCGATCGCCAAACGCACCTAGCGGCGTCCAACAAAGTTGAATCGTGCGCGCGGGTGCGCCCGCCGAGCTTCGTGTGTGGCGGGCGGAACGACTCACGGTGCGCACACGGGCCAGTCTAGGTCGGGCGAGCACACTCGCTCCACAGGGCCCCGTGGCTACCGTGTGCCATGGGCCGGTTGGCCGATGGCATACGGGTGCCACTTGCAGGCCCGAAGGAGTGAGTGTGCTCACCCGACCGCGCGCGCAGAACGTGAGGCATCCTAGGGACGGAAGTCGTTTATTCTGATTGTTTTCGACCGCTCAAGCTGATA
>JANYBD010000048.1 GCA_025360995.1 Gemmatimonadota bacterium | reverse complement strand
ACCACGCTCAACTGCGATGCGCCGGTAATCTTGCCCGTTGCGGGATCGAACGCGCCCTTCTTTCCGGTGAGCGAATACAATGCGCCATGCGGCGGCATCGGCAGCTTGCCGCTCTTGATCTCGGCGAATCGCACCGTATCTACTTTCGCTCCAGTCACACCCTGAGCGCGCAACTCACGGCCGCGCGCCATGAACGGCTCCATGCCATCGTGATAACAGGCAACGTGGAAATCCGATCGCGCTACGTAGAGCGCAAGACAGCGCATTCCGTTCTTCCCTTCACGCAACAGCTCCAATTTGCCCGCCGTACGGTAACCCAGTACGGCCGCGCCATCGCGAAGTTCTTTGGGCAACGGCTGAACCGCCGCCGCGATCTGTTGCGCTTCCGGTGGAATGACGGTCGCAACGGCGGTTTGCGCGCTCGCCACAGTGGAAATGCCGACCATCAGAACTGTAAGCGTCTTTGAAATAGTTCTCTGACTGCGCGTCATTCCTTTGCTCCTGTTGGGTGATTCAGTTGCCGACTGCCACCAATCTACCACCCGCCGAGCTGCCTTGCCCGCTACATACCCCGCGATGGTTGCGAGCTCGGCGGCATTCGGTTTGGCGTCTTCGCCAACGGAACGCAGGAGCTTCGTCCGCATCCGCAACACCACCGGACTGGCGATCGGAATGGCCTGAAAATATGGATCGTATCGCGTCCCCACGCCTTCAATGAGCGCCGCCGTGCGCGCGAAATACACGAGGTCGCGTGGCAGAACAATGGGAAAATCGTACAACGTTTTCATGACTCGATCAGCGAGCAAGGCATCAATGCGCTCCTGCGTCGTTGTCTTCGCGAACGCATTCACGATCAACAACTCCGCGAGCCGGTGAATCGTCTCGGTATCTGTGCCCGCGACAATTATCCCAAGCCCCACAAAACCCTCCGCCACTGCCTCAGGATCTTTACGAACGGCGGCGAGCACCGTGCGCGTGAGCAACCGTCGCACGCGCACGTTCACACGCACGACCATCCCAAAGTCGAGCAGCACCAAGCGCCCGTCGGGAGTGAGCATCAGGTTGCCCGGGTGCGGATCAGCATGAAAGAGACCGTCCACCAGCATCATCTGCACATAGATCTCAACGAGCAATCCCACCACGCGGCCGACGTCCACCGTCGCGGGGTTCAGCCGGTCGATACGCGTGCCTTCAATAAAGTCGAGCACCAGCACGCGCTGTCGCGTCATCTCGTGCACGACTTCGGGAATCACCACGTCTTTAGTCTTCGCGAAGTTGGCACGAATCTCCGTGGCGAATTCCGCTTCAAGGCGAAAGTCCATTTCTTCGTCAATGCGCGCCGAGAACTCTTCGATCACACCGAGCAAGCCGATCACGTGCGGGTGCGGCCATTGTTTGATCACCATTCCCACGATACGCCGCGCCGCCGCGAGATCGGCCGCGATCACCTTCTCGATACCCGGTCGCAATACCTTGACCGCGACATCGCGCCCATTGTACTGGGCACGATGCACCTGGCCAAGCGACGCCGCGGCCACCGGAACGGGATCGAATCGTTCAAAGAGTGACTGCACCGTGGCGCCATTTCCATATTCGCGGGCGATCACTGCCTCAATTTTATCGTACGGCACGCCTGGCACGCTATCGATCAACGTGCCGAACTCCCGGAGATACGGTTCGGGAATGAGATCGGCGCGACTCGCAAACACCTGCGCGAGTTTCACGAACGCGGGGCCGAGTCCGGCGATAGTTGCGACGAGCGTCGCGGCGCGGCGCTCGTGAAATGCGGCCGAGCGGATAATAGGCGCCCCGAACCAGAGCCACCGCTTCCGGTCGCGGAAGAAGGAGATGGCGAATGGGCCTAATGCGAGAATGATTCTGAGGGTGCGCACGGGAGTTCTTGCTTATATGGTCGGAAAAATATTTTTCGTATCAATCGATCCGGCGTTAACCGGGTTCCATTGCTGCCCCAGAAACTCGGCCCGAAACGAATCGTTCTCGCTTGCCATTTGTGGCGAGCCGAGCTCTCGCGTGGTGCCGTTGGTGCACCACGTGACGTGATCGGAATAGCGCATCACGAACGCTAACTCATGGCCACTGATCGCGATGGCGGCGCCACTCTCGGCGAGCTCGAGGAGTACCGAGCCGCATGTGGCGGATCGCTTCTTCGACCGCTATGACTCCGGGAAACGTCTCGGCAAACATCAACATTTGGTCGCGCACTGGGCCTGCTGGCGCAAGAAGAAAGTCAGCGGGAAGAAACATTATTCCCTTTCGTGACAGTTGCCGCAGCCGCGCTTGCTTGAGAAGTTCTCCTTTCAGATCACAAGCCCGTGCTTTGCAGTGATAAGCCCGGCCGCAATCCCCATCAAAGTGGTTTTGCCGGCGCCATTGCGTCCGACCAACGCCTCGATGCACCCGGCTTTCACCCACAGGGATGCAGCCGTTACCACCCGATGTTGAGAGCGCCGCAGCAAACCCTCCGAACACGAGGCGCAGGATCGCGTAGTTCCAGAGAAACCGAACGAACAGCATTCGGTGAACCCTGGTTAGAGTACCGTGCATCGGTAGTGCGGGCCGGGGGAGGGTATCGCGCAGAAGTGATATTGCCCGGTTGCAATGACACGGTGCCCATGGCACGGTCGGGCGAATCAGCGCCTAAGCCCTTCACTCCTCCCTGCCACTTCGGCATATTCCAATCCCCGCCACGGTTGTCGCGCTGGCGGCCGGTCAGCCTGTCTGCCTCACCTCTGGCCCCAACGCCAAGTGTCCGAAGAA
>JANYBD010000046.1 GCA_025360995.1 Gemmatimonadota bacterium | reverse complement strand
CCGCGCCCCCAGCTAAAAGTCCGATTTACAGCGACAGCAAAGCTGACGGCGAGAATCGAACTCGCAACCGCCTGATTACAAATCAGGTGCTCTGCCAATTGAGCTACGTCAGCGGCAGGCTATTTGCGCGAGACTCACAAGATATCAAGGCGTCAGAAGTAAGTCAATCCGTTGCCCCCACACGCCTTAGCCGCTCTCCAGGACCGTCTTTCCAGCCCTAGTGAACCTTTTTCCAACGGGTCCCGGTCGGGGAATCCTCAATCGCTATCCCCTTTTCTTCCAACGCCTTGCGCACTGAATCCGCCGCCGCAAAGTCGCGCCGCTGACGTGCCGCGGCCCTGGCTGCCAGCTGCCCTTCGACCCATTCCGATAATACCCGGTCTTCCGTCCCACTTTCCGGAACGATATCCAGCACCGAATTCACCTGGCGAAACGCCTCACGCGCCCGGACCAACGCTTCAACGTCGTGACCGTGCAAATCCAATTCACGATTGGCCGTCGTGATGAACTCGAACAGCGCGCCGGTCGCACGCGGCGCGTTCAGGTCTTCGGCTAACGCGTTCATCGCCTCGACCAACAACCCTTCAGCCGCCTCGGCTAACGCCGGTGTACCGCCTTGTTCGCGTTCCAGACGATCCGCAAAATCACCGACACGCCGCACCGCTTCGGTCGATGCTTCGAGCGCGTCACCGGACAAATTTAACTGCTTGCGATAGTGCGTAGAAAATACGAAATGCCGCAGTGCGGCCGCGCTCACGCCATTCGCGCGCAGATCGGCAACGTTGCTCACGTTGCCGACGCGCTTGGCCATTTTCGAGCCGTCCGTCAACAAAAACTCGCCGTGACTCCAGAAGCGGGCGAACGTCTTGCCCGTCGCGCCTTCGCTCTGCGCGATTTCATCTTCGTGGTGCGGAAAAATCAGGTCGATCCCGCCCGCATGCAGATCGATGGTCTCGCCGAGAATTTTCATCGCCATTGCCGAACACTCCAAGTGCCAGCCCGGACGCCCGCGACCCCACGGCGAATCCCACACGGCCTCGGCCGCTTCGTCCTCGGGTTTTGCCGCTTTCCAGAGCGCAAAATCCTGCGCGTTTTCTTTGGAGTATTCGTCCTGCGCCACCCGCGCTCCGGCCTTGATCTCGCGCGTATCGAGTCGCGAGAGTTTGCCGTACGTGGGGAATTTATCGATCGCAAAATACACCGACCCGTCGTCCGCCTTGTACGCAAGTCCTTTTTCTTCGAGGCGCTGCACCAGTGCTATCATCTCGGCGATATAATCCGTCGCCCGTGGATAATGCTCGGCCCGCTGAATGCGGAGGTACTCCCGATCTTCGTGAAACGTCTCGACAACCGGGTCAGTGACTTCGCGAATGGTCTTTTTTTGCTCAGTGGCCCGCTTGATGATTTTGTCGTCGACGTCGGTCAGATTCATCACCTGCTCGACGCCCCACCCGCGCATCCGTAGCACACGGCGCAGCAGATCTTCGAATAGAAACGTGCGGAAATTACCGAGATGGGCCGGATTGTACACGGTCGGGCCACACGTGTAGAAACGCACCGTATGGCCGTCCGCGGGGGCGAACGGCTCGATGGTTCTCGTCAGCGAATTGAAAAGGCGGAATTCCGGCACGGAATAAAGCTAATCCATACGGCTCATTACCGGTGGTACAGCTCCGCATTGAATGGACCAAGCCGCCGCAGACCACCGCTGTGGTCCTGAATGAAGTACTGAAACGACGGAATGTTGATGAGGGCGCTTTGACTGCTGGTCAGCACCAGCGTGTCACCGGAATTGACAATCGACAATGTGCCGGCCGCCGAGCGGGGCCGCGTTATTCCATCAATGACGATCGTGCCAATACTGGAATCGCTCCAAAAAGCGGTCGGTGAGACACCGGACTTCAGGATAAGCAACTTCCGGGACACAATGGTCACGGACTTTCCAGCGTCGATGTAGATGTATGGCAACGGCTTTCCTTCGATAGTCAAAAGGCTGTAGCTGCCCACCAATTCTTCACCCGGCGAGGTGGGCTCTTTCGCGCACGCCGCTCCGATCACCAGTGCCAACACAATCGTCAGTCGCCGCATGCTTACCCCTCGTTGGCTTCGGTATCGCCTTCGGCCACTCGCCCCGGTGCTTGCCTGACATTTATCACTCGCGACCCGGTCACGCTAATTCCCAGTGCCACACACGCGGCGAGGACTTCCTCGGCGGAAATGCGATCGAGTGCCACCCGCACTGCCCGCCCGCGCCGCATTACGCTCGGCAACCGTGCCGACAAAGCCGACGCGGCCATCCGCGGCGCGCCGACGTTGAGTTCCAGCGTTCGTCGGGGCCGGCTTGTTGAAATAACGCGGCCGCCCTGAAGAAGTACCACGCGCGTCGTGATACCGTCACAGAGCGCCGGGTCGCGGGCCGAAAGGATCACTGCGACTCCCTCCGAGCAGAGCGACCGCAGCAGCACGCCGAAATGCGCGCGCTCGCGCGCGCTCAGCATGGCGAGCGGATCGTCAATACACAGCACCTGTGGCGCACCGAGCAACAAGTGAGCCACTACGACACGGGCGCGCATTCCCGGCGCCAACGTACCAATGCGGGATCGACCCATCTCAGACAGCCCCGTGCGGACCAGGAGGCAGTCGATATTCGGTTCAGTGCTGTCGCCGTCCAACTCCCGGACCGAAGCCGCGAATTCGAGAGAGGCGCGCACGCCGAGAAACGGATGGGCAACGCCGTGGGCCGACGCGTACGCGCAGCGCGCCGAATGCACTGAGCCCGCGTCCGGCGCAAGCAGTCCAGACGCACACATCAGCAATGTGGTTTTTCCCGAGCTGGCGCCGCCGATAATCCCTACACACTCACCACGCCCAACTTGCAGGGACACTTCGCAGAGCGCCGTGACTTCTGCGGAACAACCGGGCACCCCGGCGCGAAATCGGCGGGTGACGGACTCAAGGGTAAGTACGGCGGGCGGCACAGCGGGACAATACGATTGCGTGCGACGGGAATCGCCACCGCACGAGCGCTGCCGGAACCGGATTACTGCGCGGCTTTCGCTTCTTCTGTTCCTTCTGTTCCTTTTGTTCCTTTTGTTCCTTGCGGCTCATCGCCGTACACGCCTTCGAACAACACTTTGCGCACCAGCACCATCACGACGGCCAGCGTTGGCACTGCGACTAACAAGCCCATTGGCCCGAGTAACGATCCAATGATGAGCACAGACATGATGGTCAGGACCGGCGGCAAATGCACGCCACGCTGAAATATTAGCGGTGCGATGAAATTGCCTTCGACGAGGTGCACGAGCACGCCGACCAGGACAACGAGCAATGCTCGCAAAGGGCTACCGTCCGCGCCCAGTACGAAGAGCGCCGGCAACACGGTTGACACCAGCGTGCCAAAGAACGGCACGATGGCTGCGACGCCGGTGAAGATACCAAAGGCAAGCCAATACGGCACGCTGAGCAGATAGAGCAAAAACGCGGTGAGTATTCCGAGCACCAGCATGGCCACCAACTGCGCGATGATCCACGCCCGTAGCGTCACGGAGAGCGCAGTAAACACATCGCGCGCGCGATCGCGGTGCCGCGGTGGTACTAACCCGACCACGAGGTCGCGATACGTCTGCGGATGCAGTGTCAGATAGATCGCCATTACGCACACCGCTACGATGTCGATAAACACGTGCAGAAGATTAAACACTTTCGGCACGAGACCGGCGGCGAAGTCTTTCACTTGATTCAGCGCCACGTCGACGATCTGCCCCTGCTTGTCGGGGTCGACCACCGGCTGGAGCGCCGGATAATTCGCCACCAGCTGGTTGAACCACGCAGTCCACGCCCGCGCATAGTCGGGAAGTTTCGTAATGAGCTGGCGCGTTTGTTCGACCACGGGCGGAAACAACAGCACGCCGAGTGCGACCAGAACGGCGAGTGAGAATGTGAGGGCGGCAGCGAACGCCCAGCCGCGCGCCAACCGGAACCGTCGACCGATGAGATCCGTCACCGCGCTCAGATACACGGCGAGGAGCACGGAAATGAACAGCAACAACAGCACGTCAGCGACGGTCCCCGCAAGCCACAGCAGCAGGACCGTGAGCACCACGACGGCGAGCCCCGGCACCAGTTGCACGCGACGAAATACGCCGGCGCTGGTACCCAGCTCCGTGCGCTCTGGATTCAACGCGGCTTCTTGTCCTCGATCTCGGCCTGCACGGTTTCTTCACCCGCACCCAAACGCCGCGACGGTTGCGAGCTGCCCGGCGGGAGCAACCCCATCTTTTCCTTCAGCGCGGTCAGCTGCTGGTCGGCGCTCGCCGAACCTGCAACTTTCTCGAGGCGTTTAAAATCGCCGGCGAGACGATCGCCCGAAAATTCTTCGTCGATTTCGGTGGACGCTTTGATCATCCGTTCGTTCTGATCGATCTTCTCTTCCATCCGGGCAAACGCTTCGAAAGCGCTCTTCTCGCTCATGCCGGACATCGTCTGCTGAATGCGCTGCTGCGCCTGCGCGCGACGCTGACGCGCCAACAACAAATTCTTTTTGCGCTTGGCCTCTTCGATCTTATCGTTCAGATCGCGGAGTGAGTTCTTCAGCTTCTCGGTTTCGGCCTGATGCGACTGCCAGGTTTGCTCGAGCTGCTGGCCGGCGTTCAGATGTTCAGTGTGGCGCAGCAACGCCTGCTTCGCGAGATCGTCGCGTCCTTCTTTTACGGCGAGCATGGCTTTCGCTTCCCAGTCCTGCGCCTGATTGTATTCGCTTTCCGCCTGATCCTTCAGACGTTTCTCGTCGGCGATCGCGCCAGCCACTTGCTGCTTGGCCTGCGCGAGCTGGTTACGCATATCGACGACAATCTGGTCCAGCATCTTTTCCGGGTTCTCCGCCTTGGAGATCAGGTCATTGATGTTGGACTTGAACAGTGTGGCGATGCGGTCGAATAGTCCCATCGTCAGCGAGCCTCGCGGAACGACGCCAGTTCGCGAATATGCGATGCGAGCGCCAAGGTGATGCTTTCGTATGCAGCGAGAAACTCATCGAAATCGAGGTGCGCGAGTTCGAGAGCTTCGGTGAGAACAATCGAAGTCTGTTGAATGCCATAGGACCCGTGCAACAAATCGGTCGCGTTCATTTCCAGCAGGCGCCGGTTCAGTGCGTCGGCCTGTTTGGCGTCGGCCGGAATTTCCATCACATTGACGCGCAACACGACCACTGGTGGTGAATAGTTGACGACGACGCCAAAATCCAGCGCACCGGCGGGCTTCACATTCCAGATACCTTCTCCGACTTCGGTGTGACTGGCGCCATCGGCGGATAGGCGGTCGAGAAAACTTTCGATGTCTTGATGCGTAACCATTGGGATCCTTGCTCCGTTGTCTGCTCCGGATCCTACGGATGAACCGGTAACGGAAGTTTCACTCCGACACGGAGTTTACGCCAGTTGCTGGCATGGAAGCGCCTTCTATATAAGTAGCCAGTCAGCTAGCCTGGCGTCTTGGTCCAGATCACAATTACGGCGCAGGCCGACCGCCCCCGGGACGGCGGCGGGAAAAACGCGGGAATCTGGCGCCCCTCATAAAACTCAATGCCTCTGATATTCCTGGCGTTCAGCTGGCGCTGAAGCTCCGGAAACGGCCCGCCTGGGAGCGGCGACCGCATCGGCAGTTCATCAAGCCAATAGCTCGGGGTGCAGCCGCTGACGGTTGTCGTACTGTCACCCGGCAACGCCTCTTCTTCATCGGACTTCAACATGACGATGGTTGCTCCGATAAACTTCCGGGTAGCCATATGGGGCAATCGCAGCAAGATCTCGGCAAATGTAGCGTCGGGCTTTGATTCGATCTGTGCGGCCGTCAGAAAAGTGCCTTTGAGTGTGCGCCGGCGCATTTCGAAGCCGGTGGGGTCATGCCGCACGTCGTCGATGGTCGCCACGGCTGCCGGCACGGCCTCGCGCACCCGATCAACGGGAAAGTCAATCTGCACGATATGCTCACCGTCGCTCCGAAACGCCACTTCGGTGAATCTCGGGTTCGCACCTAAAACTCGGGCTTCGAGAAACTGCGTGCCCGTTGGCACATTGCGCAGCGAGAATCGCCCGAGCGAATCGGTGCGGGCGCGGCCGCCCAAGCCACGCAGTCCAACACTCGCGCGTGCGATCGGGTTGCCCTTGATGTCTTTGATCACGCCAATCACCCGTGCAGTGGCGTGGGCGTCACGACCAATTGCGAAGCTTCGGTGTGCCACCGAAAAACTGTCCACCGGTACAATGGCTTCCGCGGTTTCGTGACCGGGGATCGAGGCGCGAACAAAAATCGGGAATTGTACCGAGACACCACACGAGATGTAGTGCCCGTCGGCGTCGCTCCGACTCTCCCGCTGAAATGTCCGACGGTCAATTCGACCATTGGGAGCGGCTTCCGGATCCACCACAACTTCTGTCCATGACGCGACAATGAGCGCATTGCGCAATGGCAGCGAATCGTCAACGTCGCGCACGGATCCGACGATGACTCCTGGGTTCCCGTCCTCCCCCGCACGACACAGGCTATAGATGTACGAACTCGCGGACGGCATAGCCAACCGCGCGTCGATCGCGCCGGTGTCCGGCACCGAAAGCAACAGTGCAACGTGCGGGAGATCGAGCGCATCGAGTGCCGGATGCTGGAACGTGATCGAATAGCGGCCAGCCGGCACCGGGCCAAAAAGAAAGCGGCCGCGATTATCAGTTGTGACGGTGCGGTGAATCTCGGGAATCGTCACCGCGGCTCCGGCCAGCCACCGGTGCGTGACCAGCGAGTCGAATATCGTGCCCCGCACGACCGATTGGGCATGCATTCCGTGCACGGTAATTGCAGTCGTTGCCAAGAGTATCGCGACCCGTCGAATCGCGATCACGATCAACTACCGCGCTTAATTTGTACGAGTCGCTCGCGTGCCAACCGGCGTCCGGTCGGAGTGGCTGCGAGCCCACCGCCGGCTGTTTCGCGATAGCGCACATCCATCTCGCGGCCAATCTCACCCATCACGTCGATGACCTCATCCACGGGAATGGCAAATGTAATTCCTGCCAGCGCCATTTCAATCGCGGCCATCGCGATCGCACTACCGGTCGCATTGCGGAATACACACGGCAGTTCGACGAGCCCGCCGAGCGGATCACAGATCAGCCCCAACGTCGCCTGTTGGGCAAGCGCCACGGCGTGCCCGACGGCCGTCGGCGAACCACCAAGCATTTCCGTTGCAGCGCCCGCCGCCATCCCCGCAGCTGCACCCGTCTCCGCCTGACAGCCGCCTTCGGCGCCGGAGAGTGACGCGCGATCCGCGACTACGGCGCCAATGAGGCCGGCAGTGGCGAGCGCATCAACAATTTTCTCATCGCTGAGACCGCGGGCCGCGGCAATGCCTGTGAGCACCGCGGGAAGAATGCCGGCACCACCAGCCGTCGGCGCCGCGACAATCACTCCCATGGCCGCATTGACTTCCTGAACAGCGAGCGCGCGGGCGAGCACATCGCGGAAGACAGTATTTGCCAATGGTCCGTTCTTCGCGGCCCGAAGCTTGGCGGCGTCTCCGCCAACAAGACCGCTGGCGGATATCATGTCACCAACCATTCCCTGCTCGACCGCGCCCCGCATGACGACGAGCGCGCGGCGGAGTGCATCTCGGATTTCCTGAATCGGACGGCCCTGATCAATGGATTCCGTTTCGAGAGCGAGTTGGCTCAAGGATTTCTTCTGGGACTCGGCATCACGAATGGCCAACACGAGTGATGAATACATTTTAGACGCCGACCTTGTCCAAGCGGTGCGTCCAGCGCACCCAAGTCAGTGCGCGAATCGAATCGCGGACCGACTCGCCCGGTGCTTCATCAACCTCAATGACCATGAAGGCGTCACCGCCGCGGGCTTTTCGCGTCAAACGAAGTGTGGCGATGTTGATGTCTGCGTCAGCGAGCAGGCCGGCGATGCGGGCGATACTTCCCTTCACGTCTTCGGCAACGAGCACGATCGTATGATGGTTGCCGTTCACTTCGACGGGGTAGCCATCGATGTTGACGATGCGGATGCGGCCCGCACCGAGCGACTCGCCAATGAGCGAATGTTTGCGATGGCCACGCTCGAGCGTGATGCGCACGGTGTTCGGATGCGCATCTTCGGCGATTGTCGTTTTCTCGAAGACATAGGCGAGCCCTTCTTTCTCGGCAATGTCGAGTGCGGTGCGAATGCGTTCGTCGTCCGGTCGAAAGCCGAGCAGCCCGCCGGCGATGGCTTTGTCGGTGCCATGTCCTTCGCCGGTGCGAGCGAAGGAGCCGTGCAATTCAACATGAGCGCGTTCGGCGGTGCCACCAACCAGCCCACGGGCCAGCAGGCCGATGCGGCAGGCACCGGCGGTGTGGCTGGAACTTGGGCCGACCATGACGGGGCCGATAATATCTAGTAGAGAAACCATTTCTTTTAGTTACTGGACGGGGCGGGGTGAATTCATATGCCGACGGAGGGTGCAGGGTGCAGCGTGCAGCAAGCGGGCGGGGTGCAGCGTACAACGAGCAACCCTACGAAGCGTGCGGCGTGTAGCGTGTCTATTTGCGGAGCATAGGGGCGAGGTAGTGACCGGTGTATGAAGCCTTCACCTTTACTACCTCCTCAGGCGTGCCCGCGGCCACAATTGTGCCGCCATTGTTGCCGCCGTCGGGGCCCAGATCAACGATCCAGTCGGCCGTCTTGATCACATCCAGGTTGTGTTCAATCACCAGCACGCTGTTGCCGCGATCGACCAATCGGTGCAGAACATGCAGCAGCATCCGCACGTCTTCGAAATGCAGCCCGGTCGTGGGTTCGTCGAGAATATACAGCGTCCGTCCGGTATCGCGTTTGCTGAGCTCACTCGCCAGTTTCACGCGCTGCGCTTCGCCGCCGGATAGGGTCGTCGCACTCTGCCCCAAATGGATGTAGCCCAAACCGACGTCGTTGAGCGTCTGCAACTTCAACGCGATGCGGGGCTGATGTTCGAAAATCGCCAAGGCATCTTCGACGGTGAGCTCGAGAATCTCGCTGATGCTCATGCCACGAAATCGCACTTCGAGGGTTTCGCGGTTATAGCGTTTTCCCTTGCACGTTTCGCACGTCACGTACACGTCGGGAAGAAAATGCATTTCGATTTTAACAAGACCATCGCCCTGGCACGCTTCGCAGCGCCCGCCCTTCACATTAAATGAGAATCGGCCAGGCCCGTACCCGCGCAACTTTGCTTCGGGCAGTTCGGCGAATAATTCGCGAATCGGCGTGAACAGCCCGGTGTACGTTGCCGGATTTGACCGCGGCGTCCGGCCAATCGGGCTCTGATCAATATCAATCACCTTATCGAGATGCTCGAGGCCGGTGATCCGTTTGTGCTCACCCGGCAACACGCGTGCCCTGTAGAAGTGACGGGCCAGCGCGCGGTGCAGAATGTCCTCGATCAATGTCGATTTTCCCGACCCACTGACGCCGGTGATCGCGACGAACAATCCGAGCGGAATCTCCAGATCGATGTTCTGCAGATTGTGCGCCTTCGCCCCTTCGACACGAACCGTGCGGCGAATATCGCGAGGGCGCCGCTCCACCGGCACGTCGATTTTCTTGCGGCCGGTGAGATACTGCCCCGTAATGGAATTGGGATTGGCCAAGACCTCGGCTACCGTACCGGCGGCAATCACCTCACCGCCGTGCTTGCCAGCACCCGGCCCCAGATCAATCAAATAGTCGGCTTCGCGAATCGTTTCTTCGTCGTGCTCAACGACCAGCACCGTATTGCCGAGGTCGCGCAACCGCTTGAGCGTGGTGAGCAATCGCGCGTTGTCGCGCTGATGCAAACCGATGCTGGGTTCGTCGAGGATGTATAGCACGCCAACGAGCCGCGAACCGATCTGCGTCGCCAGGCGAATGCGCTGCGCTTCACCCCCGGACAGCGACTCGGCGCTGCGATTCAACGTGAGGTAATCGAGTCCGACATCCACCAGAAAGCGCAGACGCTCACGCACTTCTTTAATAATCGGGCCGGCGATATCCGGGTCGAGTCCGGGTTTGCCATTGGAGCGCAGCATGATGGAATCCACAAATGTGTGCGCTTCGCTCACCGCGAATTCGCCGAACTCGCCAAGATTTTTCCCGGCGACTGTCACCGCGAGCGACTCCGGCTTGAGGCGCATCCCGTGACAGTCGGGGCACTCGGCCACAATCATATATTCTTCGAGCTCGGTGCGAATTGAATCGCTGGTCGTCTCGTTGTACCGCCGCTGCACATTGGCGAGGATGCCTTCCCATCGCCCTTCGACTGTTGGTTCGCCTTTCTTCTTTGAATGGCCGAATAGCAGCGTTTCTTGCACGCGCGCCGGAAGTTTTCCCCACGGCATGTTCAATTCGAACTTCAGTTGCTTCGCCAAGCCCGGCAGAATCACGCGGCGCAAATATCCGTCGGGCTCACCCCACGGGAGCACGACGCCTTCGAGAATCGAGATGCTCGGATCGCCCAGCACCAATTCGGCGATTGCAGTGCGACGCGTGCCAAGTCCGCTGCAGGTCGGGCAGGCGCCGAAAGGCGAGTTGAACGAGAAGTGGCGCGGTTCGAGCTCGGGCATGGAGATGCCGCACTCCGGACAACCGTACTTCTCACTGAACAGCTGGCGCTCACTTTTATCGCCGCCAGCGTAGCGAATAACCTCGACAAGCCCGTCGGCGAGTCGCAGCGCCGTCTCGAGTGAATCGCTGAGACGGCTACGATCTTCACTTTTGACCACAAGGCGGTCAACCACGACCGACACATCGTGATTCACCTTGCGATTGAGCTTAGGCGGATCAGCGAGATCGATGCGCTCGCCGTCGACCATCGCGCGCACAAATCCCTGCTTCCGTGCCGACTCGAACATTTCCCGGAATTCTCCCTTCCGACCCCGCACGAGTGGTGCGAGGACCTCAATACGGGTCCCGTTGGGCCACGTGAGCACTGTATCGGCGATCTGGCCGGCGCTTTGGCGCTGCACCGGACGTCCGCAGTTGGTGCAGTGCGGCGTGCCGGCTCGGGCGTAGAGCAGGCGGAGGTAATCGTACACTTCCGTGACCGTCCCAACGGTCGAACGCGGGTTGTGTCCAGCAGTCTTCTGCTCAATCGAAATGGCTGGTGAGAGCCCTTCGATGGCGTCGACGTCCGGTTTTTCCATCAACCCCAGGAATTGGCGGGCGTAGGCCGACAGTGACTC
>JANYBD010000020.1 GCA_025360995.1 Gemmatimonadota bacterium | reverse complement strand
GCCCGACCGCGCGCAACCTTATTTTCTAACGCGTTAAATGCGAAAAGCGAGTCTAACGCCCGTCGCGCGTCAGGGTCAGGCTGGCCATCACCGCATTCAAGCGCATGCGAACGTGGTGCGGCGCCGAGTCGTAGTTGGTCGAGTACCAGCCATCACTGCGCTTCGTTAATCCGGTCTTATCGAAATCGCTGAGCAACGTTGAAGCATCGACATACAGTCCGGTTTCGGGACTGAGCCGGAGTGTGATCTCACCCAACGCGACCGTCGCCGTCAGTTCAACGTCGTGCGGCAGTGTACCGGAAAAATCTAGATCGAGTGCGCCCACACCAACCGACGCGCGAATCCGCTCAGCGCCAGAGTTCGCTGCGTGGAGCAGCTTCATTTCGGCGGCGCCCACTTCTATCGCCAACGAGCGCAGCCGTTCAGGGTTTGGCTGGTCGAATCGTACAGTGACATCAGCTGCACCACTATTAATTGCCAGATCGGTGAGCCGAAGACCGCCGAGTTGCAGGTCGCCTTCAACGGCCCCGAGTTTAATTGCGAGTTCCATTGGCACGCGGTCACTGAGCTCGGCGTGCATCGAACCCGCATCTTTGTCACTACCAGAAAATTTTAGTCCGCGCGAGCGCACCCCAATGGCCAGCGTGCGGGATGCCATGTCGAAGCGCGAGACGGGATCCGAGCGATCTGTGTCGTACATCATGGTATAGCTGTATAACATGCCCTTAACGGCTGGCTTGAGATCGAGGCGGCCGGCACTGTATTCCAAGCGCACCGCGACGGCACCGGTGTCAAATAACTGCCGCGACGCGTCGATCGTACGCCACCGCTGTGCTTGGGCGGGAAGAGAAACGATTCCAAATGCCGCGACAGCGGCGATAGCGAACCGCATGTTCATTTTGGAACCGTGGTCGAAAGTGGCGTTGGTCGGCGGGCGGCCACAACACCGGCGACGGGTGTCGGTGTTTGCCAGCTCGCCGATGTCATGGCGCGCTGAGCGGCCGGAGCTGGCGTGCGCCTGACGCCGCCACGCGAGACGATCGCTGCCCCGAGTCCGGTCGTCGCTGCCACCCACGTGATCGCAAATGCCGCCGTACGGGCAATAAGGCCGCCTGTGGGCGACCCCGCCAGTAGGCTGGCGAGTAGCCACGGTGTCATTATGAGCACGAGCCCAACGGTCAGCGCTTTGAGCGATGCGGCGCGTTGCGCGCCGTCGGAATCGCCGGCGCGAAGGGCAATCGAGCGCCCGGTCACGCGGGCAATCGCCAAGTAGCCGAGCGTCACGAGACCCGCGGCCGCCAAGACGTAGGCAACGATCGCGAACGGCACGAGCAGAATACCCAGAACCGTCAGGATGAGTGCAAGGATCAAGACCGCGAGCGCGGGGAGTAGCGCGAGTTGACCGGCAATGCCTGCAACGAAGACACGAACAAAATCGCGTTCAATCGCGTCGGCGACGGCATCGAGATTCGAGGATGCGAAAACCAGAACGCAAATGCCAATGATTATGAGGACGGCAAGCCAGCTGCCGGCGAGCGCCAGCTCGTGAAGAATGGCCGCGCCACCAACGCGAGCCGGGCCCGACGAGCCGCCTGGGCCCACATCGCCATCAATAGCGCGAACATCACCGGTCACCACGCCGCCGCGCATCTGGACTTTCCCACGGATGGCGTAGGCGCTGCCGCGAATCTCGCCGCCGGGTTCGACGACGATGTCTCCGTGATATGTGACGACGTTTCCATCCACGATGCCGCGCACGTACACCGTTCCGTCGAATGCCGCCACTGGTCCGACAGCTCGCGAGTGTTCAGCAATCGTGCGACTGCCCGCGACAAACTTGTCGGACAGCGGAATAATTGTGCTGTCGCCATTGGCACGCAACGCATCGAGCGTGCCCAACATGTCCGCGGACTGCTGAGCGGCCAGCGGTGCTACAGAGAACGGAGCGAAGAGTGCGAGCACCACCGTGAACAAACGGGCGGCCCGCGCAACTATGGGACGCATGGTCGTTACTCCCTGGTGCCGCGGGAGGCAGTCGCGAGAGACTTGAAGCCGAACGTGGCAAGGCCCACCGCTACCAGCATAGCGCCCGCTCCCATTGCGATGCCGGCGAAGCCGCCGGTTCGCATCGCATCGAGTGCGGGCTGTCCGAATGTATTGCTGACGACATGACCTATCCCAGTGAGCAATGCACCGCGCGCACGATCCGTCGCGAGATGAAATGCATACATCGCAATATCGGCCCGGAAGGCGAGCCACACGGCGCTTCCGGACATCAACACCGCGGCCACCGAGGCGGTAGCGCCCATCAATACGCGCATGGAGCGAGACTGCGGTACAAGCCGTCTCGCCGCATCAAGCGCCGCGACGTGCCATGGCTCAATGATGTGCACCTGCTGCATCACCCGATCCGCAAATCGGGCGTTCGGCACGAAGTGGGGCAGCTGTTCGAGCTTGGCGACAATCACGCGCGCGCGCGCCAGCCGCGCTTCGCAATCGGGGCAATCGTCGGCGTGCGTGCGCAACGGCGTGACGTTGAAGCCAATTTCGCCGTCCAGCAGCAGATCGATTTCGTTCGGTAGCAGATGCCGATGTTGCATGTTGTTGCCCTCGCAAGCACTACGGTGAATAGTAGGATGTAAGTTTCAGTCGAAGAATTCGGTGTTTATTTGGGTCATTGTCGCAAGTGGTCCAGCGCCTCGCGAAGCTCGTGCCGGGCCCGGTGGATGTACGTCTTGACCGTGCCAAGTGGCAGATCGAGCGTGGCGGCGATCTCTTCGTAGCTTCGGCCTTCCACGTGGCGAAGCAGAATGCAGGACCGGTATTCGGGGCGCAGCTTGCCAATGGCATGCTCGATCGCCGAGCCCAGTTCCTTCGATTCCATTTCTTCGAGCGCGGACTCATCGTCCGAGGCCACGTCAAAACGGGTGGCCTCAATATCTGCAGCGGTGGAGGCGTGGGGTGAGCCATCCATCGAAACGGTGTTAAGCTGGCGGCGGCGCAGGTGATCGATCGCCACGTTATTTGCAATCTTGAATAGCCAGCTGGAGAGTTTGAATTCCGGCCGATACTTGTCGATGTTGTTCAAGACTTTGATGAACGTGTCTTGAGCGAGATCTTCGGCGGTCGCGCTGTCGCGGACAATCCGGAAGACCAGCGAGAACACGGGGCGCTCGTAGCGGCGCACGAGTTCGCGAAATGCGTCCTCGCGGCCACGTTGGGCCAGCGCGACAACGTCCGCGTCGGGAAGGTTGGTTAGGTCGAGAAGGCGCGCCATGCTCTGGGACAAACTTGCCCGACCTCTCACCCGCGGGCAACTTTCGGGTCTAATGACCACGACCGAATCGGAGGCGCTCGAAGCGCACGCGGCGGCAGCCGGCGCTCCCGGGAAGCGGACGTATGTACAGCGCATCTTCTCCGACATCGCGCCCCGCTACGACCTACTGAACCGGCTCCTCAGCCTCGGTATTGACCGCGCTTGGCGCCGTCGGGCCCTCGCCGTGCTCGGCTGGGAGCGTCGGCCCGCCGGCGTGTATCTGGATGTGTGTGCGGGGACACTCGACGTCGGCGCCGCCCTCAGTCGCCAACCGGGATTTCGCGGCCGAATTATTGGCGCCGACTTCGCGTATCCCATGTTGCGTGCCGGGGCCGGCAAGGCGCCGCGAGCGATGCTCACGCCGGTTGTGGCCGACGCGCTTCAGTTACCGCTCGCCAGTGAAAGTTGTGACGGCGCAATTGTCGCGTTCGGAATTCGAAACGTTGCGGATCTCGATGCCGGGCTCGCCGAGGTGTACCGCGTGCTCGCCCCTGGCGCCCGCTTTGTGATTCTGGAGTTCTCGACACCGCGCGTGCCTATAGTGCGCGCGGCGTATCTGCTCTACTTCCACCGCGTGCTGCCAATAATTGGCGGACTGATCAGCGGGCATCCCACGGCCTACCGGTATCTCCCGGAGAGTGTCGCGGCCTTCCCGGAGACCGATGCACTCGCGCGGCGCATGATCGCCGTTGGATTCGCCAACGTGCGATTTCAGGCGCTCACTCTCGGCATTGCGGCAATTCACGTTGGCGAAAAGGACGCACAGTGAGTCTCGATACATTATCCGAATTTATTTCCGCGATCGATGCGATTGGTGAGCTCGTTCGCATCACCGAGCCGGTACGCGTTGACCTCGAACTCTGCGAAATCACCGACCGCGTGAGCAAAATGCCAGGCGGCGGCAAAGCGCTGATATTCGAGAAGCCAGTGCTCGCCGACGGATCGGTCTCGATGTATCCGGTCGCGATCAATCTCTTTGGCTCGATGAAGCGGATGGCATTGTCGCTCGGCGTCGAGAATCTCGACGACCACGGTGACCGCATTACGAAGTTGCTCGATCTAAAAGTGCCGGAGGGTTTGCTCGGCAAACTCTCGCTCCTGCCGCGACTACTGGAGATCTCGAAGTTTCCGCCACGGATGAAGGGCGGCACGCCGGCGTGTCAGGAAATCGTGTGGCGCGAAGACGAAATCGACTTGCGTAAACTCCCGATCATCACCTGTTGGCCGGAGGATGGCGGCCCGTACATCACGCTGCCGATGGTGATTTCCAAGGATCCCAAGCGAGGCATTCGCAACGTGGGGATGTACCGGGTGCAGTACCTCACCAAGAACACCGTCGCCATGCATTGGCAACGCCATAAGGTTGGCGCGGCACACTGGCGCGAAATGGCCGAGCGCGGTGAACGGATGCCGGTGTGCATTGCGATTGGCGGCGATCCCGCTTCGATGTACGCAGCGAGCGCTCCACTTCCACCTACGGTCGACGAGTTTATCTTCGCCGGATTTCTGCGGAAGGCGCCCGTGCATCTCGCGAAAGCCGTCACCTGCGATCTTGAAGTGCCGGCGGACGCGGAGTTTGTCCTCGAGGGTTATATCGACCCGGCCGAGGCGCTGGTAACCGAAGGGCCGTTCGGTGATCACACGGGATTTTATTCCGAGGCGGATCTCTATCCGCAGGTCCAGATCACGGCCGTAACGATGCGGAAAAATCCGGTGTATGCGACGACAATCGTCGGGCGTCCGCCCATGGAAGATTTTTACCTCGGCCATGCGACGGAGCGGATTTTCCTGCCACTGCTCAAGCTCACGATTCCGGAAATCGTGGATTATCACATGCCCGCCGAGGGAATTTTTCATAACCTCGTGTTCGTGTCAATTAAAAAGGAGTATCCCGGGCAGGCCTTCAAGGTGATGAACGCCATGTGGGGGCAGGGGCTGATGTCGCTGGCCAAGGTGCTGGTGATTGTTGATAACTGGGTGGACGTGCGAAACCCGCAGGAGGCGTGGTGGGTCGCACTCAACAACATCGATCCTGAGCGCGACGTGCGTTTTACCATGGGGCCGATGGATGTACTCGACCACGCAAGCCGCGCGTTTACGTACGGATCAAAAATGGGGATTGACGCGACGAAGAAATTCCCCGAAGAAGGATTTACCCGGAACTGGCCGCCGCTGATTGCGATGGACGAAAACACCAAGGCCAGCGTTGATGCGCTCTGGCCAAAGCTCGGGCTATGACGGAACGCGGTGCGGCCGGCGGTGTGCCGCGCTCGCGCGAGGGGCAGACGTTTGCCGGCGCGTCGCGTCTCGTGCGGTACGCCAACTTCGTGAAACTGCCCCACACCGTGTTTGCCCTCCCGTTCGCACTCGTTGGAGTCACACTGGCCACGTATCGCACCGCCGTCACTCTGGCGATTGTCGGCTGGGTAATTCTGGCATTCACCGCGGCTCGATTTGCCGCGATGGGATTTAACCGCATTGCGGACCGTCATATAGACGCGCGTAATCCGCGCACGGCCATGCG
>JANYBD010000010.1 GCA_025360995.1 Gemmatimonadota bacterium | reverse complement strand
TTCACCTGACGTCCGGGCACGTCCATTCGCGCTGAACGGGAACTTGCCCACTTTGTAATCGAGTTTCTTCTCTTTGCACTGTGCTTCGGTGAGGCCGATGCTGGCGACCTCCGGATGACAGTAGGTGGCATTCGGCACGTTGCCGTAGTTGAGCGGATGAAACGTCTTGCCGGCGATCACTTCGGCCACGATCATCCCTTCGCGCTCACCCTTATGGGCAAGCATCGGCGGGCCGGCCACATCACCGATGGCGTAAACGCCCTTGGCGCTCGTTTCCATTCGCTCATTGATCTTGATGAAGCCGCGGTCGGTCATCGTCACACCAGCTTCTTTGAGACCAATGCCCTCGATGTTCGCGGCGCGGCCGGCGGCCACCAGCACTCGCTCGACGACGACGTCCTGTTTGGTGCCGCCCATTTCGACGGTGAGCGTCACGGAATCTTTGCCGATCCTGGCGGCCGCGAGCTTGGCGCCAGTAAAAATCTCCATACCGCGCTTTTTGAAACTGCGCTGTACTTCAGAAGATGAATCTTCGTCCTCGAGCGGCAGGATTCGGGGTGCGACCTCGATGATTGTGACTTTCGTGCCGAAGGCGCTGAACACGTCAGCGAACTCGCATCCGACGGCGCCGGCGCCGACAATGGCGAGCGTTTTTGGTGCTTTCTCGATGATTAGCGCTTCGTCAGACGAAATAACCGTTGTCTTGTTGAGTTCCAGCCCGGCCTGTGGGAGGCCTTTTACGCGCGACCCGGTGCAAATCACGACGGCCTTTGCGGCGGTGTGCATTTCCGATTTGCCGTCGGCGGTTACGACTTTCACGGACTTATTTGCGCCGAGCGTGCCAGTGCCCTTGATCCAGGTAATTTTGTTTTTCTTAAAAAGGAATTCGACGCCTTTGGAGTTCTTGGTGCTGACATCGCGCGAACGCTTTACGGCGACGCCAAAATCGAGCTTGACCTCACCAACGTTGACGCCAAACTCTGCCGCCTTGCCGACTTTGGTGGCGATACTGGCGGCTTCGAGGAGCGCCTTTGCCGGAATGCAGCCCCAGAGAACGCAGGTGCCGCCGAGCCCTTCGCGTTCGACGACGGCGACGGTGAGGCCGAGTTGGGCGGAACGGATCGCGCCGACATAGCCGGCGGGGCCGCCACCAACGAAAATGACATCGAAAGAATCCATGGTCAGTATACCAGCATCAGAGGGTTCTCAATCATGCGGCGCAGCGTCTGCAGGAACTTAGCACCGACGGCTCCATCCACCGCCCGGTGATCGCAACTCATCGTGACACGCAGCTTCTTGCGCACCTCAAATCCGCCATCGGCCATCGGCACAACTTTGTCTTCGATGGCGCCAATCGCCAGAATGGCGGTTTCGGGAGGATTGATGATGGCCGTGAACTGATCGATCTGCATCATTCCAAGATTCGAGACCGAGAATGTGGATCCCGTGTACTCCTCGGGTTTTAACTTTCGTTCGCGCGCTTTTTTGGCGAGGGCCTTCGACTCCACCGAGATCTCGCTTAGTCGTTTGGTGTCCGCGTCGAAAATTACCGGAACAATCAGACCGTCTTCAGTGGCGACGGCCATGCCGAGGTGTACGCGGTGGAATTGGCGGATGGAATCGCCCATCCAGTGTGCGTTCACTTCGGGATGCTTGGCGAGCGCTGTTGCCGTCGCTTTCAGAATGATGTCGTTGAAGGAAACTTTGTACTCATCGCCGAGCTGTGCCGCGGCGGCGCGCATCTCGGCGGCGCGCGAAAGATCGAACTCGGCGGTGAGATAGAATGTCGGGATCGGGCCAATGGATTCGGCGAGTCGGCGGGCGATTGTCTTGCGAATGAGCGTGAGCGGGATGTCGTTGTAGTCGGCGCCGGATGATGCGCGTGTTGCCGCCGCAGTCGTTGATGTGGCTCGCGGGCCCGCGGCGACGGCCGCTTCGATGTCGCGCTTGATGATGCGGCCATTGGGGCCGGAGCCAACGACAGTCGTGAGATCGAGTCCGCTGTCATCGGCAAGTCGGCGGGCGAGCGGGCTTGAAATGGTACGGCCCGTCGTGGGGGGAGAGGCCGGAGCCTTGGCGGGTGCGGCAGTTGGCGCCAGTGCGGTTGGAGCCGGTGTAGTTGGAGCCGGTGCAGCAGGAGCCGGTGCCGCAGGAGCCGGTGCAGCAGCGGGCGTTGCGGTGGCACCCACCAATGCGGTGATGTCTTCGTCCGCCGAGCCAATCACTGCGACCAGAGAGCCAACCGGTACCGCATCGCCTTCATTGATGAGTCGTTTGCGCAACACACCGTCGCCGCGGGCGACGAGTTCCATCACGGCCTTGTCGGTTTCGACTTCGGCAAGAAGGTCGCCGCTTTTTACCGCGTCGCCTTCGTTCTTAATCCATTTGACGAGGCGCCCCTCTTCCATGGTGGGAGAGAGCGCTTCCATGACAACTTTAGTAGCCATCGGTCAGGCCTCGATGTACATGACTTTTTTCACAGCGGCGATCGTCTTTGGCACATCGGGCTTCGCGGCCTTTTCCAGTGCCTTAGCATAGGGCATCGGGACGTCGGCCTGATGCACGCGTATGACGGGCGCGTCGAGATAGTCGAAGCAGTCACGCTGGATGTAATCCACAACTTGGGCGCCGATCCCGCAGATTTCCCACCCCTCTTCGAGCACCACAGCGCGATTGGTCTTCTTCACACTCGTGGTGATTGCCTCTACGTCCATTGGTCGAATTGTTCGGAGATCAACGACATCGACTTTGATTCCTTCTTTCGCCAAAAGATCGGCCGCTTGCATCGCCGTGAGCACCATCTTGCCGCTAGTGATGATTGAGCAGTGGCCGCCTTCACGCTTGAGATCCGCTTTGCCGATCGGGACGACGTATTCTTCTTCGGGCACTTCGCCCTTTGTGTTGTACAGCATTTCCCCTTCAAGGAAAATCACGGGGTTGTCATCACGAATGGCACTCTTGAGCAGACCCTTCGCATCATATGGAGTACCCGGCGCCACGACTTTCAGTCCGGGGATGTGGGCGAACCACGATTCCCACGCCTGCGAATGTTGGGCGGATAGCTGTAACGCGGCACCATTGGGCCCGCGAAATACGATTGGCATGTTGTATTGGCCGCCGCTCATATAGAGCATCTTCGCTGCGGCATTCACGATCTGGTCGATCGCCAGCAACGCGAAATTCCAGGTCATGAACTCGATGATTGGACGAAGACCGACCATTGCCGCCCCAACGCCGACACCAGCGAAACCGAGTTCGGTGATCGGCGTGTCTACGACACGCATCTCGCCGAATTCCTCGAGCAGGCCTTTCGAGACTTTGTAGGCCCCGTTGTACACGGCAACTTCTTCGCCCATCAGAAAGACGCGGTCGTCTTTATGCATTTCCTCGCGGAGCGCCTGGTTGAGGGCGTCGCGGTACGTGACAATGGCCATCGTCAGACCCTCACTGGGCTGTCCGAGGTCGTTTCGACAAGCACGTCTTCGTAGAGCGCCCCGGGCGGTGGTTCAGGGCTCGCGTCGGCAAAATCCCAGGCGTCCTGCACGACGGCAGCGATTTCCTTTTCCATGTCGGCGAGACGAGCATCGTTTAACTCACCGGCAGCGTTCATTTTATTTTTGAGCAGCGTGATTGGGTCGCGCTTCATGTACTCCTCGAGCTCGGCCTTGGTCCGGTACGTGCCGCTGACGGCGTCGGACATTGAATGGCCCATAAAACGATAGGTGCGGATTTCGAGCAAGGTTGACTCGTAGTTCGTGCGGGCGCGCTCGATCGCGTCGGCTAGGGCATCGCGCACGGCGAACACATCCTGACCATCGACTTCGGCGTTGGCGATGGAGTACGTATCACCGCGTTTGTACATGTGCTGAATTGAGGAGGCGCGGGATTCCGCAGTGCCCATGCCGTACTTGTTGTTCTCGATCACGTAAATCACCGGCAGTTTCCACAGCCCCGCCATGTTCAGCGACTCGTGGAAGGCACCGTTGTTCACGGCCGCTTCGCCCATGAAACAGACAATGCACTGATCGCCGCCGCGGTACTTGATGGCGAACCCCACGCCGGTGGCGAGGGGAACGTGTCCCCCGACGATGCCGTGCCCGCCAAGAAAGTTCAGGTTGCGGTCGAACAAGTGCATCGACCCGCCTTTGCCACCCGAGCATCCGTCAGCGCGGCCGAACAGTTCGGCCATAACGCTCCGTGGCGTCATGCCGCGTGCGAGGGCCTGTCCGTGGTCGCGATAGGTCGTCACGACATAATCGTCGGGGCGCAGCATGGACATTACACCGGTACCGACCGCTTCCTGGCCGATGTACAGATGACAAAATCCGCCGATTTTTCCGAGGGCATAGGCTTCGGCAACTTTTTCTTCAAAGCGGCGCTGGAGGAGCATGGCATGCAGAAGCTCGGTATTCAGCGCGGCGTTGCTTTTGACATCGGGTTTTTTCTTGGCAGCCATTGTTGTGTGTTCGGTGACAAAGTTTGGCGTGGCGAAACTTCTAGACTCCAGCTGCCTGCACTTGCTCCCACGCGTGATAGCTCGACCGCACTAACGGCCCGCTTTCCACGTGACGGAATCCCATCTCCATGCCGGCTGTGTAGAACATTTTAAATTCGTCCGGAGTTACGTACCGGTCGAGCGCGATGTGGTCCGCACTGGGTTTCAGGTACTGCCCTATCGTCAGAATGTCGACATCAACGGTACGCAGATCGCGCATGGTCTCGAGAACTTCTTCGTTCGTTTCGCCCATGCCCAAAATAATTCCGGATTTCGTCGGGACGTCGGGCGCAGTCGCCTTGGCAAAACGGAAGATTTGTAACACTCGCTCGTAGCGTCCGCCGGGGCGGGCCTTCTTGTAGAGGCGCGGCACCGTTTCGGTATTGTGATTGTAGATCTCGGGACGGGCGTCGAGCACAAGACGAATAGAGTCTTCGTTGCCTTGGAAGTCCGGCACCAGCACTTCCACAGAACAGCCCGGGACGCGTTCGTGTACCTGCTTGATGACTTCCGAAAAGGCCCAGGCACCAAAGTCGGGCAGGTCGTCACGGTCGACAGATGTGATCACCAAATGCCGCAACTGCATTAGCGCCGCCGCGTCGGCCACGCGGGAGGGTTCGGCGGGGTCGAACTTCGGGGGCCGGCCGTGCGCGACAGCGCAGTAGGCGCAGTTCCGGGTGCAGACGTCGCCCAGAATCATGAATGTTGACGTGCCGTGCTCCCAACACTCACCGATGTTCGGGCAGTGGGCCTCTTCGCAGACACTGTGCAGATCCATCTCACGCATCATGGTCTTGAGGCGCAGATAGTTTGGTCCGCCCGGCGCTTTGACTTTCAGCCAACTCGGCTTGCGTTCCGGTAACGGCTCAGCGCGATGTCGGCCCAGTATCTGATAGAGCGTATCGGCCATGTCTCACACCTAATGAGTTATTGGATAGCCATTGAATCTGGCCTGTATTCGAATGTAGGTATGGTTGCGGACTCATGCCAGCTGTCAGTAACCAGCAAAATCAGCTTTTGACGGTTACTATTTTCGGTTCAATTTTAGGTACTCTCGCAGACAACTAAGTAGAAGTCCGCGCTGGTGGAATTCGCACCCATGAAACAGTTTGTGGACGGCCCCGTATTGCGGGTAGACCCAACGAGGATTGTCCTATGCTCCGCACTCTGTTTTCCATTGGCCTTATGGCACTGCTCGGCCTCTTCGTGCTGAAGTTCGCCTTCGGCATTCTCGGAGGCATTCTGGGCCTGTTTATTTGGCTCGCCGTAGTGGCGGTCCAAATTCTATGTGTCGGCGCGGTCGCTTATGTCGTTATCCGTGTTGTGAGCCCGGGCACCGCGAAGGCATTGCGCGAAAAATTTACCGGTCCGACCTACTAAGAGCACGCGAGCGTTTCTGCGCGCAGTATTAGCGCGGGCGCTCCAGCCTTTCGACGACCGCCCAGGCCAGCATCGGTACCATGATTTCGTGGTGTCCCGTGATTTCGTAGCCTTTGCCGCTATCGAGCGTCGGCCGTTTCACCACGTTCATATGCGGCCGATAGTGGCGTTGCATATCCAGATCCACAGTGACGAAGCCCTGTGGTTTGCCGCCACTCACATTGCGGGCGATAGTCAGCGCCTTGAGGAAAACTTCGGGCATAATCACGGCGCTGCCCAAATTGAGCACGACCCCGCCGTCGTCGAGGCTTTCAACGCTGGCGGCCAGTCGGCGGAAATCACGGTGGCTGGTATCGCCGATCGCCGCGCCGCTCGCGGCCGGATGCTGATGAATGATTTCCGCACCGAGCGCGGCATGGACGGTTACCGGGATGCCGAGTTTCCAGGCATTGAGCACGACAGACAGTTCGGGGTGCGCGAGTGACGGCTCGCCATTGAGCGCGACGGCGAGCGCTTCACCCATGCCGCGTCCGGCCTTACTGCCGGCGATAAACGCCTCGTTCATTTCGCGGCCAGTTTCTTCTGCCATACCGAACGTGCCATCACGCAGGCCAGCGGCTACGTCTTCTGAAGTGCCGCCGAAGCGGGCAATCTCGTAATCGTGGATGGCTCCTGATCCGTTCATTGCCAGATGCGTGATCACCCCGCGTTCCATCAGATCGATGAGCACTGGGGCCAGTCCGGTTTTTACGATATGCCCGCCGAGCATGACCACGACCCCGCGCTTCTTGCGGGCCGCTTCGGCGATAGCGTCGGCGACCGCGATGAAGTCGCGGGCGACAAGCACGTCGGGAAGCGCGTTCAGGAATGCCGCAAACGATCGGTCGGTGCCTGGCGGAGTCGCGAATTCTTCCGCACGTACCTTGTTTGGACGGCTCGCAACAGGAATGGTACGCACGCGCGAAAGGTCGGTTTCGCGCGGGGTGCGACCGTCGGCCGTCACTGCTTCTTGGCCGGCCCGACTGAGTCGGGGATTAAGACCTTTCGGAGATACATGTTGAGCGATCCGAAATTCAGTCTGGTTTTCATCTGCAAAAGAATGTGGCGATTGTCGTCGGAAAGCCACATTTCCGCGTGGCCGTCCTGACTGAACAGCCCACTGGTCTTGATGATCGGCTGCAGGACGATCGCCGGAAATTGTCCGGCCGGTACGTCAATCGTATCCTTCCGGAGCACTTTGACGATAACCGGATTCGATTTCGGATCGAAGTAGCGGGGAATCGAATATTCTTTTCCAACGTCCAGAGTGAGGCTCCGGACAAAGAACAGGAACGCGGCATCGTCGAGCGGATCGGTGACGGACGGCTGTTCGTCGGTGCCCTGCAAATGAAAGGTCGCGCGCTCCGGATAAATTTCGTAGAAGCGGACGCGTTTCTTTCCGCACTCGGAAAGGTTTTGGTGAAATCGCAACGAGTTAAGCGTTTCGACATCGACCCAACTGTCGTAGGTGTCGTTGACGCCGCAACCGAGCCAGGACACACCGCCAGTAATGTTGAAGCGAAGATGCCAGGCGCTACGGCCACGAATCGTGTCGATACCCACCACCGACATGCGGCCGGATCCGGCATTGATAAAGGCGAATTTCACCGAGTATTCGAGATACTCGCCCAGCACCCACGGCACCGGGGCGTGCTTCTGCGCAGCGGCCGGCAAAGCGGTGAGTACTACAGCAAGGACCAATGCAATGGTGCGTCGCACAAAGTTGGGCATCACGCGGTGGCCGGTTGAGTCGGTGTGCGCGGCACGGTACGGCGCGATCGCGCCGACCAGCCGTGCTTGAACAGCTCCATTGCATCCGGCCACGGTCGCACCCGACTGTCGCGCGGACGCATATCCCAGCGTGACTCGAGCGGCAGGGTTTCCACGCGGCGCGCATGACGCGTTGCGGCCCGCAAGAGTTCGACGTTCGCTGCGCAGACTGGCCCCTGCGACACCGGCTGTGAACCGAGTTCCTTTATGATGTCGCGCACCACCGACACGCGCATCAACTGAAAGCCGCCAAACGGATCCTTCACGCCCGGTACGGCCGTGAACGAGCGCATTGGCCACAGCGCACGTTGCCACCGCATCAGGCGCGATAGTTTCCGCACGGCTTCCGGCGCGGCGGGTCCCACAATGCGTTCGACGGCGACGATATCTGCGCCGCCCTCAAATCGTTTCACCAACTCGGGCAAGTGCTCGGGTTGATCGGTGAAATCGGCCTGCATGAGCACCACCGCGTCGCGGCGCGGGTAGCGAGTGCGCTCACTCGCCGTTCGGAAGAGCGCATCCACGGCGCGAGCGTAACCGACCCGCTCGCGTCCGCCAATCACGGTCAATGGCATCACATTCTTATATGGCGCGAGTGTTTCCGCAGTGCCGTCTGTACTAGCATCGTCAAATACGATGACCTCGTACTCGCGGGAATACTCCTGGAACACCTTGCGGATGCGCCACAGGAGAACGCCAACGGTCGGAGCTTCGTCGTACGACGGAATACAGATATAGAGCACGGTTCCTCAGGGTATGGCTAACCTTGAAAGCTAGGCAGGGGCTGGGGGATGGGGCTACTGCGTAGTACCCCATCGGACACACAAAAGTCGTTCCGCGGCCTTTCGGAGATTCCTACGGGGCGGACGGCGGGCAGCGGACTCGGGGCAGCGGGCAGCATGCAGCGGGCAGCGTGCCAAACCCACGGCTACCTGAGCACGCGCTCTGCAAAAGCGCGAAAGATTCCGCGATCCCAAGCCTTGGCGTCGGTCGTGAGATCTTCCGGGTGCCACTGTACCGCAATTAACCACCACGCCGGATCTTCCACTTCGGCGGCTTCAATCAGTCCATCCTCAGCAGTCGCGACAACCCTGAGTCCGCTGGCAAGTCTATCCACGGCCTGGTGGTGGTAGGAATTCACCTGCATTTCACGCGTCTCCGTTGCCGCTGCGAGCAGCGAATTTGGCGCAATAGACACGGCATGCGAGCGCGCGGCACGGGCGGCGGCCTGATCATGTTCGACAGCAGATGGCCGCTGCGAGGGAATATCCTGGATCAGCGTTCCGCCCATTGCCACGTTGACGAGTTGGATTCCCCGACATACCGCTAGCACGGGGAGCCGGCGTGCGCTCGCCGCTGCCAGAAGAGCGAGTTCTGTCGCGTCGCGCAACACATTGGGAGCGCCGGTTGTCGGATGTGCTACGGCGCCGTACCGGGCCGGATCGACATCCCCGCCCCCGGTAAGTAAAAGACCGCCACAGGCATCGAGAATCTCCACTGCCTGAGCCGGCGTAGTGAGGGGCGGAACAATCAACGGAACCAGTCCGGCGCCCTCGATCGACCGCACGTAGTTACTGCTCAGACGTACTCGATCGGACCCGTTCCAATCGCCCGACGTGGCAGAGATGGCGATAAGCATATCTATAATATTGCAGGGGGTGGCGGCATTTGTTCCCTCTCACAAACTAAGGCCGTTACTATAACTTCTCTGCTGGCAGCTTCAGTCTGACACTTTTCCGGCTTCCAATCGCATGTTCGAAGGGCTCAAGTCCACCATCCAGGATTTACTACGAGGCAATGTCGCGCCGGCCGACCGCCGCGCGGCAATTGCCGACATGAAGCGCGCCCTTGTAAGCGCCAAGCTTGGCGTGGACGACCTGCGCGAAGGGGTGGAGATCACCCGCCGCAAGCTGACGACCGAGCGCGACCAACTCGCCACCGCACAGCGGCGAAAGACGTTGGCCGAGGGCATCAACGACGTCGAAACCATAGCGCTCGCGGAAAAATACCAACTGCAACACGGCGGCCGGGTGGCCATGCTCGAACAAAAACTCGAAGCTCAGGAGGCCGAGGCTTCGCTCGCCGAGCATGAATTGACGGAAATGATGTCGGCACTGAAGTCAGCGAACGCTGGTGTGGGCAGCGGCGGCCCACCGCGGGGCCCGACAGACGAGGAGCTTGGGCTGCCGGATGACGCCAAGTTGCAGGCAGAGATGAACAGCATGGCGCGCGCGCACGCGCGGGCGGCGGCAGACAGCGATGCCGAAGCGAAACTGGCGGCGCTTAAAAAGAAAATGGGAACGAATTGACAACTAACAAATGAGTGGGAGAATGAGTGCGCGGACAGCGTGAGTGGGAGACTCAGTGCGAGTGGTGCGAAAAAAGTGGGAGGGAGAAACTGCCGTTTCTCCCTCCCACTCACGCGGTGCGCGCACTCCAACTCCCACTCGTCAGGTATTTGGCCGTGCGAGCATATTCTTAATCGGCTTCACAAGTAGCGCCAAGATCACCGCAAACACGAGCGCGTAGAGCGCGACAACGCCGAAGAGCTGGGGCAACGAGAACTTTTCGTACATCCCGGCCACCTGGCCGCCGATGAAATTGCCAACCGATGTGGCCATGAACCAGACGCCCATCATCAACGAACCGACTCGTGCCGGCGCCAGCTTGGTCATTGCCGACAGGCCGACGGGACTGAGGCACATCTCGCCAACGGTGTGCAGAAAATAGCAGCCCAGCAGCCACCACCAGCCCACACGATCACCGTTCGCGGCGAGCGATGCGGCGGGGACCATCAAGGCAAAACCCAGTGACACAAAGAGCAAACCCAACGCAAACTTTGCCGTACTCGATGGATTGCGACGACCGAGCTTCACCCAGAGCCACGCGAAAACGGGTGCGAGAATGACCACCCAAAGCGAGTTCACGGACTGCCATTTCCCTGACCCAAATGACATTCCGAAGATCTCGTTCCGCGTACTGCGCTCGGCAAAAAGTGAAAGCGTCGAACCGGCCTGCTCGAACACCGACCAAAAGACCGATGCGCCGAGGAACAGCACGGCGATAATGCGTAGCCGTTTGCGTTCTTCGTCAGTCCAGCCGCTGCCGAGCAGGAGCCAGGCAAAGAGGACGACGACCGTGACCAGCAAGAGTATGCCAAATGTGTTGTTCACTGTCGCAACGGACAGTGTGATCGCGCCCGAAAACTTTAGCGCGACGATAGCCGCGAGGATCGCGGTGACAAGTCCGAAGCCCTTCCAGAACATTTCGCGTAGGCGTTTGGCTTCTGTCGCATCGGCGACCACGGGATACATCCCGGCGTCACCCAGCGTTTTCCTGTCGAGCACGTACCAGACCAGTCCAAAAAACATTCCGACTGCGGTCGCGCCAAATCCCCAGTGCCACGAGGAAGCGGGTGAGACTCCCCACGAGACAAGGATGTCCTTAAACCATTGCTCTTGAGCGAGCGAGGCCGTCACCAATGGCGCCAGCAGGGCGCCGAGATTGATTCCCATATAAAAAATCGAGAAGCCGGCATCACGACGTTCATCATCCGGCGCATACAACTGGCCGACGATGGTCGAAATGTTCGGCTTCAAGAGACCGGTGCCGAGCACCACGAGCGCTAGGCCAGCGTAAAAACTGTTCACGGAGGGTATCGCCAACACGATGTGGCCACACATGATGATCACGCCGCCCCAGAACACGGCTTTTCGTTGACCGATAATTCGGTCGGCGATCCAGCCGCCCGGCAGCGACATCAAATAGACCATCGCCGTGTACATCCCATAAATCGGGCCGGCCTTTGCCGTGGTCCATCCCAATCCGCCTGCGGCAATCGGCGCCGTCATAAAAAGGATGAGCAGCGCGCGCATTCCGTAGTACGAGAAGCGCTCCCACAGTTCGGCGAGAAATAGTGTGCGGAGTCCTGCCGGGTGTCCAAAAAATCCAGTCTGGCGCGGAAGAGTCACGAAAGCTCCGAGAATGAAAGGACAGGGTTTCGAAACGGCATCCTACGGTTGGTCTTGAACAGTGCGGGCGGCGTGGCGACGGGGGTCGGGAACAGGAACGGCATCGAGCAGAGCGCGCGTATGCGGATGGGTTGGTGAATCATATATCTGAGCAACCGTACCATGTTCCACTATCCGGCCAAGGTACATCACGGCGACGCGAGAGGCGATACGCTCGACGAGCGCCAGATTGTGGGCAATGAAGAGATAGGAAAGTCCCCGGTCGCGTTGTAGGCTGGCGAGGAGATCGGTCACCTGCGCTTGAACGGTAACGTCGAGCGCGGAAACTGCCTCGTCGAGTACCACAAGTTTTGGCTCTACGGCGAGGGCACGCGCAATGGCGATGCGTTGGCGTTGGCCGCCGGATAGCTCATGTGGATACCGCGCCCCGTCGGTCCGGCGCAAACCGACTTCATCGAGCAAGCGCCCCACCCGCTCGTCCGCTTCGGCGCCGCGGGCGATCGCATGCGCATCAATGCCTTCGCGAATCAATGCCGCTACCGTCATGCGCGGGTTCAGCGCAGGGCCGGGATCCTGAAATACAATCTGGAGGTGACGTCGCATGAGCCGGAGCGCCGGGCGATCGAGTGCCCGCAGGTCAACTCCGTCAAACACAATTTTGCCGGACGTTGGTTCGACGAGGCGGAGAATCGCCCGTGCCAATGAACTCTTCCCGGAGCCCGATTCGCCAACCAGCGCCAGTGTCTCGCCGGGGTGAATTGTGAATGAGACATTGTCAACAGCGCGGGTCGCGCCTGTCTCCGTCCCGAGCAACGTGTACCGCGACGGATAAACAAGTGTAAGGTCGCGCACGTCGAGCAGCGGCATCGTCGTGATCATCGATGCGCCGTGAGCGTAGGTACGGCACGAATGAGCGCCGCGGTGTGCGGGTGCGCTGGCGAGTGAAAGGCGCGATCGACCGGCGCATCCTCGACGATCCGTCCCAACTGCATCACGAGCACGCGGGAACACATTTCTGCAACCACGCCAAAATCGTGGGTAATAAACAGCACGGCCGTGCCGGTCTCGCGCTGCAGTTGCCGCAAGAGTTCGAGAATCTGCGCCTGCACCGTCATATCGAGTGCCGACGTTGGCTCATCGGCAATCACCAGAGCGGGATGCAGCAGAAGCGCCATAGCGATCAGCACGCGCTGGCGCTGGCCGCCGGAGAGTTCGTGCGGTAGACGGCGGGCGAATAGATCCGCCTCAGGAAATCCCACGCGGTCTAGCATCTGCAATGCGCGCTGACGTGCCACCGCGCGTGACCGCTCGCCGTGGACGATCGCGACGTCGGCGATTTGAGATCCGACGGACATCAGGGGATTGAGCGCCGACGCTGGTTCCTGAAAAACCATGGAAAGGCGGCGGCCACGCAGGTCACGCATCGCCGGTTCGCTGAGTGACAACAATTCGCGTGAATCAAACTGGACACGACTTGCCGCGTCGACGGTCGCGTTCCGTGGCAGAATCCGTAACAGCGAAAGCGCTGTCGCTGATTTTCCGCAGCCCGATTCTCCCACGAGCGCGACCATCTCGTGTTCGGCGATTTCGAAGGAAATTCCGTCCACGGCGCGAACGGTTTGCGCATGCCCATGAAACGCGATGCCGAGGTCACGGACCGCTAAAAGTGAGGTCATCGCGAAGACTCGCGCGGATCAACGGCCGCGCGCAGGCGGTCGCCGAGTGTGTTCGCCGACAGCACGGTGGCGACAATGGCGAGGCCGGGGAAGAGCACCAGCCACCATGCCGCAACGGGCCGGTCCGCTCCGTCAAGAATAATGTTGCCCCAACTCGCCAGCGGTTTCTGAATTCCCAGATCGAGAAAGGCGAGTCCCGCTTCTAACGGTATGACAGCGGCAAACGCCAGTGTGGCCTCAACAAGAATGAGCGGAACTACGGCGGGCAAAATGTGGCGGGTCAGAATTCGCCATTCACTCACGCCGAGGGCGCGAGCGGCGAGTACGAATTCCCGATGCCGGAGTTCGCGCACTTGCGCACGGACCATGCGACTCATTGGGCCCCATCCCGTACAGCCGAGCACGAGAACAATACCAAGCGCCGATGGTGGCCCGAGCGTTGCCCGCAGTACGAGCAACAACAACACGCGTGGCATTGCCATGAGCGTATCCACGGCGCGCATGAGCACCGAATCCGTGAGACCGCCGCCAAACCCCGCTGCCGCGCCCCACACCGAACCGATGGCGACGGCCACGAACATCGCCGCCAAGCCCACGGTGAGCGAAACTCGCGCTCCATATAGCAACCGGCTCGCCACGTCGCGCGACGATGGATCTGTACCGAGTAGGTGAGCGCGAGACGGTGGAAGGCTCTTATCTGTGACCATGTCCGCCCCGAGGACATTGGGATCTGCCGGTGCGAGAATCGGAGCGAACAGGGCGGCGGCGAACATCAAGCCCAGTACCAGCAGCGCCGTACGTGGCGCCCATCCGCGAAAGGCGCGGTATATGGCACCGGTACGTCGTTCGCTCACGAGAGGCGTTCCAGTCGCGGGTCGATGACCATCGCCAGCATATCAGCGACCGCGCTGCCGACCGCCACGAGTACGCCACTGCAGATGACGCCGGCGAGCACCATCGGATAATCCCGCCCCAGCACGGCATTCACCATGGTGGTGCCCATGCCGGGCCAACCGAAAATCTTTTCGACGAACACTGCACCGCCGAACAGCGCCGGCAACAATAGACCGACAATCGCACACAGCGGAGCAAGCGAATTGGGGAATGCATGTCGCCAGAGCACACGACGTTCACTCGCTCCGGTGGCGCGCGCCGTGCGAATGAAATCGTCCGGCAGCACGGCGATGACAGCAGTCCGCTGATATCGCGACACGGCGGCGATAACGACCAAGGCGAGTGTACTTGCTGGAAGGACGAGGTGGCGGAGCGTATCGACCACGCGGCCACCGAACGACATCGTATCGTGCATCGCCACATCCACCATTCCTGTCACCGGGAACAGGTGCCACCGCACGGAAAGCAAACCAATGGCAGCCAGCGCGAGCAGGAACTCCGGCACGGAAAGCGTGATCATCGTAACGGCGCTGCTGATGCGGTCACCCACGGTTCCGGCGCGCGCTGCTTGCCATGTGCCGACAGCCACGCCGCCAACTAGACCGACGAACAGTGCGGCGCCCATGAGTAGCGCGGTGTTCGGAAGCACCTGCTTGAGGACTTCAGCCACCGGCCGGCCGTTCGAGTGCGACACGCCGAGATCTCCACGGACGATGGCGCCAATCCACCGAATGTACTGCTCGCCGAGGGGACGATCATAGCCGAACTTCGCTCGCTCGCGGGCGCGGACTTGCTCCGTGATGTTTGGATCGTCGAAACTGAGTCCGAATGGATCGTTCGGTGCCGCGTGGACGAGCACAAAGGACAACGTGACGACGAGGGCGACAACGATCATCGCCTGCGCCGCACGCACGATCAGAAAACGGCGCACGGTCTGTCGTGCTACGGTGATACTGGCGCAGCGTCGCGCGGCAGTTGGCCGCCGGGCGCGATGGACCAGGTAGAAAGTCCGACCCACCAGGCATCGGCGCGGAGCGGGCCGATGATCAATCGCTTGTTCGCTCCAGCGACCGTCGCCGGCGAATACAGAAACGCCGCCGGTGCATCGTCGAGGATTAACTGGTAGGCGGCTTGGTAGTGCGCTTTGGCTTGTGTCGGATTGACGGCGGCAATTGCGCTGTCAACGTGCGCATCAAATGCGGCGCTGGCGTAACGACCCGCATTGAACACCGCCGACGACGTGCTCGCGGCGGAGGACCAGGTCTGGCGCAACCCGCTCGGGCTTGGCGTGGTGTGCGTCCCGCCCATATTGGCGTCGAATGTTCGTGCTTTGAGTCGTGCGCCAAATGCGCCACCATCCACCGACTCTACCTCAACTTTGGCGCCGACGTCGCGGAGTTGGGCCTGTATGAGCACGGCAAACTTGGCGCGGTTCGCGCTCGAACTGGGAGTGAGCAACCGAAAGGCCAGCGGTTGTCCGGCGCGGCTTCGCATGCCGTCGGCCTCGGTGCGCCAACCGAGGGAGTCGAGTATTCGCATCGCCCCTGCACGATCAAACGGAATCTGCGTCAGTGTGGTACCGGCGCTCCATTGGGTGCTGACGAACGGCCCCAGTGCAAAAGCTCCGAGCGAATCGAACACGTTGCGCACCATCGATCGGCGGTCGAGTGCCATCGTGAGGGCGCGGCGTAGTCGGCGATCGGCGAAGATCTTGTGCGGG
>JANYBD010000005.1 GCA_025360995.1 Gemmatimonadota bacterium | reverse complement strand
TTGAGCTTAACACGCGGCGCCATACTCATTAGTGAAAAACTTCACGAACGGGGCAAAGTTACGTGTCTGCAAGGAGGGAGGCAACTCTAACTGCGAAGGCGGAAGGTTGGCTCGCTCGGGGGGATTTGGGTGCGCCTACGGTGCGGGCGGCGGGCAGCGTGTGGTGGGGCGGGCGGCGGGCAGCATTCGGTGGTCAGTCCGGCGCAATGTCGATTACTACGGCGTGTTGCGCTTTCACTTTGGTGCCGGCAAACTCGATCGATTGGCGGATTTGGCCGACATATTCCCTGAGAGTGCGTAACCGGACGGCGTCGCCGCCACCCCGGTTGGCGTTGAGGATCATCGCCGACACTTGATCGGCGATCATTCCGAATTGTCCTTTGAGCTGTCCCTGGAGCGGCGTCGCTATTCGCTTCACTTGAGTGGGGACGATGCCGACGTTTTTGCCGTTCTTCATTTCCACGGCCATCCGCTCCACCATACCGTGGATCTGGGCCAAGGTCGTCAGTGCTTCTTCGAGCGTCTTCATTTTCTGGGCGCCGGCTCCGTCAAGTTTTACTGGTGGCACGTGTCCCGTCCCGTCACGAGGTTCCGC
Source organism: Gemmatimonadota bacterium (assembly GCA_025360995.1). GTDB lineage: Bacteria > Gemmatimonadota > Gemmatimonadetes > Gemmatimonadales > Gemmatimonadaceae > Fen-1231. Next base: position 5,342 of record JANYBD010000005.1, on the reverse strand, counting down.
CGACCATGTCGTGCGGATTCAGCGCCCGGTCGAGCGCTGCTTTCGTCATCCATTTCCTTTCCAGTACCAATTCATAGACGCCGCGCCCGCTGGCCAGCGCTTCTTTGGCGATTTCCGTGCACCGTTCGTATCCGAGTTCCGGTACGAGGGCCGTCACGATTCCAATCGAATGTTCGACAAAGTGACGCATGCGCTCGGGATTCGCGGTGATTCCCTCAATGCAACGTTCGCGCAAAACCACACACGCGTTTCGCAGCGATGAAATCGTTCGCAGCAACCTATATGCGATCACCGGTTCGAACACATTCAACTGCAATTGCCCGGCCTCCGCGGCCATCGTAACCGTCATATCGCCGCCGATGATGTCGAAGCAAACTTGATTTACCACTTCGGGAATCACCGGGTTCACCTTGCCGGGCATAATGCTTGACCCTGGCTGCATCGCCGGCAAGTTGATTTCTCCGAAGCCGGTGCGCGGGCCCGAGGACAAGAGGCGAAGGTCGTTGCAGATTTTGGAAAGTTTGACGGCACATCGTTTGAGCACACCGGAGAGCTGAACAAACGAGCCGGTATCGGCGGTCGCTTCCACCAGATCGGGCGCGGTGATCAAGGAGAGGCCCGACACCTCGGAGAGCGTCTGACAGACGGCCGCCGCGTAACCTGCCGGCGCCGTGATGCCAGTGCCGATAGCCGTGGCCCCCATATTGATCTCGCGAATCAGTGCCTGCGCTTCGATCAGCCGGTCGACGTCCTCTTGAATCGTGTGCGCGAACGCGGCGAATTCCTGGCCGAGTGTCATCGGCACCGCGTCCTGCAGTTGGGTACGTCCCATCTTGAGAAACGGTGCGAACTCTTTGCCCTTCTCGAGGAACGCGCCAACCAAGTCGCGCATCGCTACTTGCAGTGTGGTGATGCTAGCGTGGAGGGCGATCTTGATAGCGGTGGGATAGACGTCGTTGGTGCTTTGGGCGTGATTGACGTCATTGTTCGGGTGCACCCGATCGTAGCTGCCGCGCGGAAGCCCCAGGAGTTCAAGCGCGCGATTCGCGATCACTTCATTGGCATTCATGTTCGTTGACGTGCCGGCGCCGCCTTGGATCATGTCTACGAGAAAATGTTCGTGATGCCGTCCCGCCTGAATCTCCCGACAAGCGCGTACGATCACATCGCTCACATCCGGCTTGAGGAGTCCGAGCGCATTGTTGGTGCGGGCCGCCGCTTCTTTCACCTGCGCCATCGCGATGATCAGTTCAGGAAAATCGCGAAGCGGTACTCCGGTAATTGGAAAATTTTCGAGCGCGCGCAACGTCTGCACACCATACAGCGCCGCGTCGGGAACCTCGCGTTCACCGAGCAGGTCGTGTTCTCGGCGGGTGGCACCGCCTCCGAAACCAAGCGTGCGGCCGCGTCCCGTGAGTGTAGCGTCGGCCACTTTCAGTCGGGCGGCAATGGCTTGCGCGGCGCGCGCCACGAGTGCGGCATGCAATGCGGGTTTGTCTTTGAGTAGTGGCTCGAGTGCGTGCCAGCTGAACTGCAATACGTCGAGGGGCTGGAGCGCCCGACCACTGGTGCCGTGCAGTCCTTGTTCGAGCAGTAGTCCTTCACCGAGCACCTCACCAGGGCCGAGCGCGGCAAGTCGTGTACCTGACGCGCCGTGTTCGATGGCAATGGTTCCGTTCACCACGACGGCGAAAAACGCGCGCGGAGCGCCTTCACGAAAGAGCAAGCTGTCGGCTGGATAGCTGTGTGGCTCGGCGATGCGTGCCAGGTGCCAGTGTAACGTGTCGGGGAGGCCGTCGAAAAAACGGACGCCTTTGAGCAGGTCAGAGGTTGCGGTGCCAGTCATATCCCATAGAAGCTACGTGCCGTTGTCCGTGACGGGTAGCGAAATGCGCGCAGTTTCGTGTAACCTTCTGCATGTTCAGCACCCTGCGCCGCGCGGGAGTCGTCTCACTTTTGTGACGAGCGCGATGCCGACGCCTGCCGAAGTACAACACACGCTTTTCCTGTCCGACGCTCAGCTCACAGCGTCACACACGGATTTGTCGACGCTCACGCTACCGCCAACGCTTCGGCCGGGAGCGCGCCTCTCGGTTCTCGACATCACCGAGTTTTATGGCGACACGACGGGCGGTATTCGGACGTATCTCCGGGAAAAGACGGCGTACGTTGCGGCGCGCGAGCAATATCGCGAAGTGTTGGTGCTGCCGGGGCGGTCTGATGCGGTAACAGAGAGTGACGGCGTCCGTTGCTATCGTGTTCGCGGACCCAAAGTTCCCAAGCAGGACCCATATCGGTTTATGCTCGCGATACGAAAGAACCGTCGAATCACCGTACACGAGCATCCAGACATCATCGAAGTCGGGAGTCCGGGTTTTGTGCCGTGGATTGTACGGTTGGCGGCGCGCGGATTGAATATTCCAGTCGTGGCATTTTACCACAGCAACTTCCCGCGAGTTTTTTCGCCATTTCCCGAGACGTCGAACGCATTCCGTCGCGGGCTGTTTCACACGGCTTGGGAGTACGCACGGATACTCGACAAATCGTTCGCGCACACGATTGTGTGTTCCGAGTTTGTGGCGAACGATCTTCGGACTGCCGGTATTGAACGGGTCACGCGGATCCCGCTCGGAGTGGATCTGGCGCTCTATCATCCGTCGAGACGGGCGCAGCGCAACGAAGTACGGGCGCGGTATGATCTGCCGGACGGACCCGTCGCGGGGTTTGTCGGACGGTTTGCTGTTGAGAAGGAACTCGATGTGCTGATGGCCGCATGGCCCGAGGTGTATCGCCGAACGGGGGCGCAACTCGCGCTTGTGGGTGATGGACCGATGCGCGAGCGCCTCATCGCGCAATCGGGTGACGCGCCGTGGGCACGTTTCCTTCCGTATGAGGGGAAGCGCGAACGGTTGGCCGACCTCATTGCCGCTCTCGATATTATTGTGGCGCCAAGTTCGAACGAGACTTTTGGATTGGCTGCACTCGAAGCGCTGTCGAGTGGAACGCCGGTGTTGTCCGCCAATCGCGGTGGGATCAGCGAGCAGGTGATCGCCAGTGGCGGCGGGATGCTCTTCGAATCAGGCAATTCCGGATCGCTTGCGGAAATGGCTGTGACGTTACTCGGCGGAGATCTCGCCACTGTTGGTGCCAAAGGACGACGCCACGCGGAGAACAATCATTCGTGGAATTCGGTATTCGACAGGATCTTCGCGTTGTATGAATCCATTGTTCGTGGTTAAGGACGGGGGCGACTTTTGCCACTGCTGATCACCGTTCACGATGTCACGCCGGCTCTCTCCGATCGGGTGCGGGAACTCTGGCAGTTGTGTTCGGCGCGCGGTGTAATTCCCGGGCTGCTCGTCGTGCCGGATTGGCATGGCGCCGCGCCCATCGAGCGCGATCGCGCATTCGCGAATTGGATTCTTGATTGTGCTGCGCAGGGCGCTGAAATTTTCCTGCACGGAGAGCGGCACGATGAGATTGGGCTACCGCGAACGTGGCGCGATGAGTTGCGTGCGCTTGGCCGCACCAACAACGAAGGGGAGTTTCTGACACTCGACTACGACGCGGCGCGGGAACGGATTGACCGCGGACTGTCGCGGCTCCGGGCGCTCGGGCTTTCCCCGATCGGCTTCGTGCCCCCTGCTTGGTTGGCGAAATCAGCGACGCATCAGGCGGTGCGTGACGCCGGTCTCGCGGTGAGCGAAAGCGATGGCGAGGTTCACGTGCACGCGACCGGCGCTCAGCTACCATCGCCAGTGGTGCGTTGGAGCGCGCGCGGAACGGTTCGCGCATATGGTTCGGTCATTCAGGAACGACTGCGGTGGGGACTGCAGCGATCGGCGCCAGTGATGCGCATTGCGCTGCATCCGGCAGATCTCGATCATCCGGCGACGGCGAGATCCGTGGAGCGCGGGCTCGATACCTGGCTCGGCGAACGGGCGCAGACTCGGTATTCGGATTTGGCGGTGCGGAAGTTTTAGTCGTGAATTCCCGCTGGCGCCGCGGCACGTTCGACGAGTGCCAGTACGGCATCTGTCAGCACCGCTAATATCGCGGCGGGAATCGCACCCGAGAGAATCATTCGCGTGTCGTCGAGCGCGAGTCCGGTGACAATCGGGTCGCCAAGCCCGCCGGCGCCAATGAAGCCGGCGAGGGTGGCGGTACCTACGGCCAGCACTCCGGCGGTGCGGATGCCGGCAAATATCACGGGCGCGGCGAGCGGCAGGCGGACCTGGGCGAGCACCTGGCGGGGAGTCATTCCCAACGCCAGCGCTGACTCTGTCGCCGCAGGGTTTGCATCGCGCACGCCGGTATATGTGTTGCGAACAATCGGAAAGAGCGAATACAAAAACAGCGCCACCAACGCCGGCAACACACCGATTCCGAAGAGTGGAATCATAAATGCTAGCAACGCGATTCCCGGTACCGTTTGCACGATCGCCACAAGGCGTATCACAGCTTCTGCAGCACGCGGAACACGTTCCAGCGTCAATCCAAGCGGAACCGCAACGAGAATCGCCGCGAACAACGATACCAATACCAACAGTACGTGGCGGATAGTCTCTGACTGAATCTCGGCGCGTCTGTCCCAGAGGTATCGGACCAATGAGCTGCGCCCAGTGCTGCCATTCGGTTCTGTCATTGTGTGTGCGGCAGTAAGATCAAGGGCGCGCAGTTCGTCGGCGGCGACGGCAGCGGCGGCCTCTCCGCGCACTTCGACACGTTCGTTGAGCTTGCGCATTGTTGCCGCATCGAGCCGCCCAGCGAGTTCGGACAACGCCGCGATGGCACCGGGCGCGCGCCGTGCAAGCGAGCCGGACACCAGTGGCGCCGCCTCGTAGGGCGGGAAAAAACCGCGGTCGTCGGTGAGCACCACGAGGTCGTATTTGGCGAGGAGTCCGTCCGTCGTGTAACCGTCGATCACATCCACCGAGCCTTCGGCAAGCGCACGATATTTCACGGCAGGGAGCAGCGCGCGGACGTCGGTAATCTCGATGCCGTATGCGTGGCGCAATCCAGGGAGGCCATCAGGGCGGCCAATAAAATCGGCAGTGAATCCGGCGCGCAATTTGGCGCCAACGCGGGCGAGATCGCCGAGCGTACGGAGTTGCAGAGAGTCAGCGGTCCCGCGGCGCACGGCGATGGCGTAACTATTTTCGAACCCCAGCGTTGGTAGCCAGCGGGCATTCCATCGTGCACGGAACTCCGACGACACGCGCCGGTACACGGCGCCGCGATCGGACTGCGGTTGCTCGTGCAGTATCGCCAGCAAACCGGTGCCGGTGTATTCGGGATAGACGTCAACGGCACCGGCCCGGATGGCGCCGAAGGCGATTTCG
>JANYBD010000285.1 GCA_025360995.1 Gemmatimonadota bacterium | reverse complement strand
GAGTCTCTTGCTACGCGACGAGCTCGCCTGCGCGAGACCCTCGGGCCCGCCCGCCGAGCTTCGTGTGACGCAGGCGGGCAAACTCGTGCATCGCGCACGGGTCAGTCCAGGTCGGGCGAGCGCATTCGTTCCACAGGGCCTGCAAGTGGCATCCGTATGCCATCGGCCAACTGGCCCATGGCACACGGTAGCCACGGGGCCCTGTGGAGCGAATGCGCTCGCACGACCTGGACTGGCTGCTAGTGCGCTGTGAGGCGACGCGCCGGTGCCGGCGGAGTGTCCGCGCCTGCTACACATAACGCTCGGCGGGCGGGCCCGAGGGTCTCGCGCAGGCGAGCTCGTCGCGTAGCAAGAGACTCGTGCGCAGCGCGAGGCTCGCAGCGTGTAAGCGACCGCGAGCCGAAGCGAGACCCTCGGGACCGACCGCACGCACACACGCACACACACACGCACTACGCAAACATCGACTTCACAACAAACCACACGTTCGCCGGCCGCTCCGCCAACCGACGCATATACCACGGATACCAACTCGCGCCATAGCTAATCAACGTCCGTACCACCCGCCCATCGCTCCGCAAACGTCGCTGATCCCCATCACGAATTCCGTATAACATATGAATTTCGTACTGGCCATCCGCTACGCCGAGATCTTTGGCTCGCGCAATGAGCCGCTGCAACAGCGAGATATCGTGCGTCCCAAAAATCGGCGTGCATTCTCCGACCAGCGCCCGCTCGAGCATCCGTTCTGATAAATCGAAATACGCCAGATCGGTCTCGCTCTTCGCGGCGAATGCAACATCCGGCGGCTCGGCGTACGCACCCTTCACCAATCGAATCACCGGCTTGAGCGACATCAGCGAATCGATATCCGCCGGGGTTCGGCGAAGGTATGCCTGAATCGCAATCCCCGTGCGGTCGTACTTCGCCTTAAGTACCCGATAGAGATCCAAAGTGCGATCGACATAACTGGAATCTTCCATATCGATCCATAAGAACGACCCGGTAGCCGAAGCCTTCGCGGCAAGGGCATCGAGATGCTCCGCGCACGCACGCTGCGAAAGGTCTAGCCCCAACTGCGTCGGTTTGACCGAGACCTGACCAGGTACGTCTTGCGCTTTCAACTGATCAAAAAAACCGAGATAGTGGTCGCGGACGGCAATCGCGTCGTCGAGTGATGTCAGATTCTCGCCGAGTTTTGTGAAGAGCGATCCTCGTCCCTCGGCGGCCAATTTCAGCGCCGCTTCGATGGCTTCAGCCGGCGTTTCGCCGGGCATGAACTTCTTCACGGCACGTTTTACAAACGCGCGATGGCTCGCCTGTCGATTCAGAAACGGACTCTTTGATGCGCGCAGTAACACGGAACGCGAGATTGACATTTCTTACGGCCTCCAGGTCCCTTTTGCGACCGCGGGTACGAAACTATCGAGCCCCTTGGGAGGGAACGCGAGCGTCTTGCCCTGCTCCGCGCTCTGATAGGCCGCCATCAACAACTTGACGACTTCCAGTCCATCATCCCAGGTGACCAGTGGTTTCTCTTTGCCGAGGAACACTCGCACGAAATGGCGATCTTCATTCGTATAGCCATAGGCCGCGTACTCCTCCGGCACTACCGGCATCACGCCTTGCTCGGCGTTTTGCTTCTCAACCAAGTCCTCACCGGCTCGCCCGGTCACCTCTCGGCTGAAGAACAATTGCAAACCGCTGTCGAGTGAGTTCCACTTCATGGAATACTCTGGGCCAAGCAGTTCTGCTGACAATCGCAGCCCGGCGCCGACAAAACTCCAACTGGTCGTCGCTTCGCCAATGACGCGGAGCCCGTCAGCGGTCGCGAATTCAATAAGAATGCTCGCAAAATCTTCCGACGGCGTCTTTGAATAGTCCACGTGCATCGCTTGCTTGAGCTTCTTCACATATGCCGGCCGTGACCATTTCAGCGATGCGATGTGGCCGGTAATCCGCACCGGCTTTACCGTCGCGAGCGATTCGCCGGGCTTGGTCAACAAATGCCGTACCATCAGCGCCGAGTGACACATCATGTCGTTGAGCACCCCGCCGCCCTGATCGCGACCGCTCCAGAACCACGGCATGTGCGGGCCACTATGTTCTTCTGCCGCGCGGGCGAGATACGGTCGGCCAGTCGTCGCGGCGCCGCGGGCCCAGAGTAAGTCCCTCCCCGCTTCCACATGAGGAGCAAACAGTTGGTTCTCGAGATATCCCGTCGGGATTCCGACGCTCTCGATCAGTTTGAGAATGTGTTTCGCTTCGGCGACATTTCGCGCCAACGGTTTCTCACAAGCGATGCCCTTGAGTTTCGCCCCGCCACGAATCGCCGCGACAACCTCTTCGACATTCTGCACCCGCGCCTGATTCGGGCCGGTGAGCCATATCGCGTCGATGGCCGGATCGGCCACCATTTCGGTAATCGAGCGATAGGCCTTTGCCTGCCCAACGTCCAGTGTGCGGGCAAGCGCCGCGAAACTGGCGGCATTTTTTTCGTTCGGGCTCCAGACGCCAAGGACCTCGGCATCACGCACGCTGCGCCACGCTTGAAGGTGAAAACGCGCATTGAATCCGGACCCGATAAACCCTACGCCGAGTGTATTGGACATTGTTTAGAAGTCTGCGGCTCCGGCAGTTGCCGCGCGGCCGAGATACGTGGCGCCATTCATGTGTACGAAACTCCAAGGTGATCCAGCGCAGGTTTTGGACAGCCATTCCAAACGGGGATCGCTACGTTGCCGAGGTACTTGAGATCGGCAACCCCCATCTTACTTGAGAAGAACCCGCTCGCCGTAAAGTCGCGCAGGTTATTGAAGTGCCGCACGCCATCGGCGAGTTCCTTCGCTGCCTTTGCCGGCCACGCAATTTGATCGAACAACGCATGGCGCTCGGCGTCCGTGCAATGGACGAAATTCTTGTGATACGTACTGTACGCAAATCCATCGATCCAGCGCAGCGCATCACGCGTCCAGTTATAACTCGGCGCGTATTCTTTGCACGTCCAATCCATGTACTCCGGCACGCCGGCGTCCGTGGCACTCCCGGAGGTGGCGTCCTTCGGAATAATCATATTGACGATGATGCGCAGCTCCTTCCATTCATCAGGATGGAACCACTTCGGTGCATAGGGTGACGACGGCGTCTGTTTCTCGAGCGCCGCCAATGCATAGTCTGCCGCGCGCATCGCGCCGGCCTGCGACAATGGAATGAATGCGAGCGGCGCTACGGCCGCGGCCTTGAGCAGATCTCGACGGGTGGTCACAGTGCACCTTCCTTCATCATACGGGAGATTCCATCGGCCGTACGCCACGACAGCGCGAGAATCGTCCACGTGGGATTTTTGTCAGCCTGCGTCACGAACGGGCCACCGTCGGCGACGAACAGATTCTTACACTCGTGCGCCTGACAGTCCGCGTTTACCGCGGACTTATTGGGGTCATCACCCATACGCACGCCGCCCGTTTCATGAATGATCGAGCCGCCGTTGGAAATTCCATAGCCCCGATCTTTTCCCGGCATTGGCGAGAACACTTCGCCGCCCATCTCGGCAATCAGCGACCGGAAGGTCTCCTGCATGTGCTTGACCTGATTGTGTTCGTAGTCCGTCCATTCCCAATGGAACTTTAGCACGGGAATTCCAAACCGGTCCTTTTTCACCGGATCGATTTCACAGAATGACTTATCATTGGGAATCATCTCGCCGCGGCCGTCAAACCCGATGGTGGTGCCGTAGTAATGGCGATAGTCGGCTTTGAGCTCGGCGCCGTAACCTCCACCCTTGGGGTAGCGATGTATGCCGCCCATAAATCCCGCGCTCGGCGCACCACGCCCGCCCCACACTTCAATATGATATCCGCGCGGAAAGTCGAGTTTTTTGTTATCGACCCACCACGGCATATACACATGCATCCCGCCGACACCATCGCAGTTGTGGTTCGGCTGGTCCATCAGTTTCGGAATGAATCCGGCGACGCCGGATCCGGTGGTATCAGTGATATACCGACCCACCACTCCGCTCGAGTTCGCGAGCCCGTTGGGATGTTTGCTCGACTTGGAATTGAGCAACAACCGCGCCGACTCGCACGCACTCGCTGCCAGCACAACAACTCTACCGTTGACGTGCATGTCCAACCCTGTCTTCTTGTCGATGTAACTCACACCCGTCGCGAGTCCGCGTTCGTTGGTTGTGACCTCACGGGCCATCGCGTCAGTGACAATGGTGAGCTTGCCGGTTTTCATTGCCGGAAAAAGCAGCACATTGGGCGACGTGAAGTTGGCATTTACCGAACAGCCGCGATTGCATTGCCCGCAGTAGTGACAGGGCATGCGCCCTTGCACCGACTTCGTGAGAATCGACAACCGGCTCGGGATGCACGTGATGTTGAGTTTGTCCGATGCCTTCTTCACCAGCATCTCGCGACAGCGTGGCCGCGGCGCCGGCAGAAAATTGCCATCCGGATGATTGCGCAGCCCTTCGTTCGATCCAAACACACCAATGAAATCGTCGACCTTGTCGTAGTACGGCTTCATATCGTCGTAGGAGACAGGCCAATCGTCACCGAGCCCATCGTGGCTCTTGGCTTTGAAGTCATCGGGACCAAAACGGAGCGAAATACGGCCCCAATGATTGGTGCGACCGCCGAGCATTCGAGCACGCCAC
>JANYBD010000234.1 GCA_025360995.1 Gemmatimonadota bacterium | reverse complement strand
CCGCCCGTTGTCATCGAACGAATCGCATACGGATCTACGGCGAATACCATGAACACGTGCCCGACGGACAGCGCGACGAGCAGTGACATCCCCAGAAAATGCTCATATCGCGCGAACTGATAGCCGCCGAGCAGGTTGGTGAGCGGCGACAGGGTGACCGGTTTCCAGATGGCGATTCCGCTGATCACGATGAGCGCGGCAACCCACGGCAATGCGAAATAGGTTGCCTTTTGTAACGCATTGTGCTTGCCCTGCCGCGGATGATCCGTGCGCACAAATAAGTAATATTTGACCATCTCGATTGCGTCACGCACATCGCCGTGCCGTGGTACCAGGTCGCGCCATTCGCCGTGCAAATATACGAACCCGAGATAGATCAGTCCGTTGAGCACCAACACCCACATCATGGCGAAGTGCCAGTGGCGCGCCCCGCCCAGCCAGCCGCCAAAGGTGAGCACAGCGGGAATTGGCTTTCCTTCAAATGGATAGCAGCAGAACGTGTTGCCAGGCCGCGCGAAGGCGGGGTGCGCGTTGAATATGCGCAAGCCGCTCCCAACCATTACCGTCACGGCGACGGCGTTCACCCAGTGGGTCAGGCGGACAATCCAATGATGCCGTGGCATTTTCGAATTATCCATTGTCCCTCCGAATGGTTCCCCGCCCCGCTAGAAGCTATCTTCCTCGCGGTATGACGCTACTCCCGCTGATCGGTCACCAGAGTCTTCGCGAACGCCTCAGCGAGCAGCTGTCGCGGGGCACGCTGCCGGCCAGCCTGCTCTTTCAAGGGCCGCCCGGCATCGGCAAGCAACGCTTGGCACTATGGCTTGCGCAGCGACTGCTCTGTTCCGGCAGTGCGCCACCCTGCGGCGAATGCCAACATTGCCGCTACGTACTCCAAGGAGCGCATCCCGACCTACAGTGGTTTTTCCCGTTGCCGCGCATCAAGGCATCGACAGATATCGCGATCGATGACGTGCGCAATGAATACGCTGAAGCAATCAAAGAACGGGTGGACGCGCACGGTCTCTACCCTCGCGCCGACGGCTCACAGGGCATTTTCGTATACGTGACGCGCGCACTGGTGCAAGAAGCGGTGCGATCAGCAGCAATGGCCAAGCACAAGGTGATTATTGTCGGTGACGCCGAGCGAATGGTGCCGCAGATTGGCAACCCGGAAGCGGCGAACGCGTTTCTGAAATTGCTCGAAGAACCGCCCGCGAATACCACAATCATTCTCACCACCAGCGAACCGGGTGCACTGCTGCCCACGATTCGTTCGCGGGTAGTGTCGGTTCGGGTTGCACCGTTGTCCGATATCGACGTCCGTGCTTTTCTCGCGCAGCCGCCAGCCGCCGATGCCGCCGGGAAAGGTTCGGTTGATGATCTAGTTCGTGCGGCAAATGGCGCGCCTGGTTCACTCATCGGCGGCGCGGATCGCGGAGCCGCCGTCGAAAGGGCCCGCAAACTGCTCGACGCCGCCGGCGGTGGTCGCGACCGCGTATTGCGCGCCGCATTCGTACAGGGGAGTTCAAAAGCCCGCGGCGCGTTTTCCGATGTGCTCGACGCCTTGACCGTATTGCTTCACGACCGGGCGCGCGAGGCGCTCAGCGCCGGCGATGGTGATCGTGCCGCGGCCAGTGTCAGAGCCGTGCGCATCGTCGAAGATGCCAAGCGCTCGGCGGAGGGCAATGTAAATCCGCAGCTCGTCACGGCGCATTTGTTGCGCGAACTTGAGGAGATAGGCGTATGACTCCAGCAAATCGGCGTGCCGCGCCGACCAAATCCGCACGAACGCCGACCAAATCCGCACGAACGGCGGCCAAATCCGCACGAGCGGCGACCAAAAAACTTTCGCACGTGACAAGCAGCGGCCGCGCGTCCATGGTAAATGTCGGTGCGAAAACAGTGACCGAACGCCTCGCCCGTACCGAAGGCCGCATCACAATGAGTGCCGCGGCATTCAAAGCCATTCGCGGCAACAATATTAAAAAAGGCGACGTACTTGCCGTTGCTCGCATTGCGGGCATTCAAGCCGCCAAGCGCACTGCAGAGCTAATCCCGCTGTGTCATCCGTTGGCGCTGACGGACGTGCAAGTCGAGCTGACACTCGACGCGAAACTTCCGGGCGTCCGCGCCGCGGCGATTGTGAGAACGGTGGGCCAAACGGGCGTCGAGATGGAAGCACTGACT
>JANYBD010000197.1 GCA_025360995.1 Gemmatimonadota bacterium | reverse complement strand
CAGGCACGCGAAAATGGTGCGAAATACCAGGAGCCTTGGCGACGTCAGTTAATTGCCTACTCGCAAGCATTTCCCAACGACGCAAAAGAGCTCGGTCGCCGGCTCCACGGGGATCTCCCCGGCGGGTGGGAAGCCGCACTTCCAACGTTCGATGCTTCGAATGGCCACGTTGCGAGCCGCGCCGCATCTGGGGTCGTACTAAATGCGCTTGCCGCCAAACTTCCCGAACTGATCGGCGGTTCGGCTGACCTCGCCGGTTCGAATCTGACAACCGTGAAGGGCGCCGCGCACTTTTCCGCGGAGACGCCGGCAGGCCGCAATTTCTCTTTCGGTATCCGCGAACACGCGATGGGCGCCATCATGAACGGGATGGCGCTACACGGTGGAGTCATCCCCTACGGAGGTACGTTTCTCGTTTTTGCCGACTACATGCGTCCGGCCATTCGCCTGGCCGCACTCATGAAGCAACAGGTGATCTACGTCTTCACACATGACTCGATTGGACTTGGCGAAGACGGCCCCACTCATCAGCCGATCGAACAGCTCTCGGCGTTACGCTGCATTCCTAACCTATTGGTGATCCGTCCGGCCGATGCTACGGAAACAGCGGAAGCCTGGAGAGTTGCCCTAAAGCACCGCACGGGTCCCGTCGCTCTGGTGCTCACTCGGCAGAAACTTCCGTTGATTGATCGGGCAACGCTTGGCCCGGCCGCCTCTGTGGCAAAGGGCGCATATGTTCTCGCCGATGCCGCAGAAGGAATTCCCCGTGCAGTAATCCTCGCATCAGGTTCCGAGGTTGATATCGCGCTGCAAACGCGCGCCACACTCGCTGCAGAAGGATTGCACGTCCGCGTCGTGAGCATGCCAAGCCACGAGTTGTTCGCCCACCAGTCTGCCGAGTATCACGACAGCGTGCTGCCGCCCGGGTTGCCGCGCATTGCCATTGAAGCCGCACATCCAATGTCTTGGTACCGATGGGTCGGTAGCCACGGTGCTATTCTTGGCATTCAAACGTTTGGGGCGTCGGCGCCAGCATCAAAACTGTTCGAGGCATACGGCATCACATCGACTCATCTCACCGATACGGTGCGCGCTATCCTTACGCGATAGGCGCCCGATCGTCCATGCGCCCAAGCCGTCGAAGCGATGGCAGGCGCCAGGCTGCTACGGCCACGACGACGAGCGTAATTGCGCCGCCGAGCACCACGCTTGGTACCGTACCAAATGCCTGCGCGGTTACGCCGGATTCGAACATCCCGATTTCATTCGATGAACCGATGAAAATTGAATTCACCGACGACACGCGGCCAAGCATATGCACCGGCGTAAGGGTCTGAACCAGAGTTGATCGAATGAACACGCTGACCATATCAGCGGCCCCGCTGCAAACCAGAAGGGCGACTGACAGCCACAGACTCGTGGAAAGACCGAATCCGATCATGCACACCCCAAATAGCGCCACTACTCGGAGAAGAGTACGCCCAGCGTGACGAAACGCCGGCAGGTGTGCGATCACCACTGACATCACGACAGCGCCAGTGGCTGGCGCCGCGCGCAATAGGCCCAGTCCCTTCGGGCCGACGTGCAGTATCTCGGCGGCGAACACTGGAAGCAAGGCAGTCGCCCCTCCGAACAACACCGAAAAAAGGTCAAGGCTCAGTGCACCAAGCAGGACCTGTTCGCCCCAGACAAATCGAATTCCAGACGATAGACTCGCACCGATTGCCTCGGTGTGATCACGTTTAATTTCTGACTTATGTCGCATCAGCGCATACCCGCCGATCCCGACGAGCATCAGCGCCACATCGACGGAGTACGCCAACTGGGCGCCTCCAATCGCGTACAGTACGCCGCCGAGTGCCGGTCCTATCACTGCCGCGAGTTGCCACGCTCCACTCCGCCAAGTAATCGCATTCGAGTAGAGTGTGCGCGGGACAATCTCTGCTCCCAACGCCTGACGGGCGGGCTGAAGAAAACTTCGCGCAAGTCCACTGACAGCGATGACGCCATAGATGGACCGCACAACCTGATGTGGCGCAGATGTTAAGAATCGTGGAAGCACCAACAGCGCGACTGAACAACACACCAGAACGGCCAACGCGATCAGTGCCGTCCGGCGACGGTCGTGACGGTCTGCCACGTGGCCGGCGTAGAGCGAAAGCGAGATAAACGGAAGCGCTTCAGCCAGGCCAATCAGCCCGAGAGCGAGCTTGTCATGGGTGATCTCATAGATCTGCCACCCAACCACCGTCCCTTGGATCTGAATCGCCATTGTAAAGGCGAGCAGGCCGAGGATGTAGCGGCGGAAGTTGGGGATCTGAAGCGCAGCATACGGATTGTGGGCAGTGTCCGGCACGCCGAATCGTAGTCGGGGGGTACAGCCCTTGCCACCACGCGTCGCATACGCCATGCTCCGGCCTCCGCCGATCCCGTGGAAGGATGCCGCCGACGCTTCGAAAATCCCTAAAGCGGTTCCCTTGGTCCACCTGGTCGGCCGAACGGTTAATGCCGCTCCGGCTTCGCGACTTGGGTGTGACGATCGAGGGAACGTGGCTCGCCGATTGCGTCGACGAACTCTATACCGAGCTCGATCAACGACGCATTCGCTTGCATCCTCACGTCTGGATATCCGACGAGTGGTTTTCGCCCGCCAATGTTCCGGGGTTCGCGATTCCTTTTTATCTGGCCCATCCGCGCCTGATGAAGCTCGAACGCAGCGAGCTGCTTGAGGTCGAGGGCGGAACACACGCCGAATGTATGCAGATCATGCGGCATGAGTGCGGCCACGCAATTCAACACGCCTTTCAGTTGCACCGCCGCCGGGAATGGCAGCGCCTATTCGGAAAGTCTTCCACGAAGTATCCTGAATCGTACCGACCGAATCCCGCGAGCAAAAAGTACGTACAGCACCTTCGCCGTTGGTACGCGCAAAGCCACCCTGACGAAGATTTTGCGGAAACATTCGCCGTCTGGCTGCGACCGCGCTCGGGGTGGCGCCGACGCTACGTTGGCTGGCCCGCCCTTAAAAAACTGCAGTACGTAGACCGTCTCATGAAGGAGATCGCCGACACAACGCCGGTGGTACGCAATCGAAATCATGTCGATGCGCTGCGTACGCTGTCGCGCACGCTCTTCGAGCATTACACCGTACGCCGCGCCCTTTACTCGGTGGAGTATCCCAATACGTACGACGAGGATTTACGTCGCCTATTCTCGACCGCACCTCAGCATCGATCACACGAGTCGGCGGCGAGTTTTCTTCGCCGTCACCGCACCGACATTCGCCGCGTGGTGGCGAAGTGGACGGGGGAATATGAATTCACCCTCAACGCGGTACTTGGCGATATGATTGGCCGTTGCCGCGAACTCAAGCTTCGCGTCAATGGCCGCGACCGCCAACTCCTTACGGACTTTATGGTACTGCTAACCGCCCGAACGATCGAATATCTCGCCAAACACGGACGCCGCGACTGGGTGACGGTATGAAGCGGCTGCGCATTTTGGCATTGATGCATCCACAACTTGTTCCGCCGGACTCGCTTGAAGGACAGACCGAGAAGGACATTAATACTTGGAAAACAGAATTCGATGTTGTCCATGCACTTCGCGAACTTGGGCACGAAGTTCAGCCGCTGGGCGTGCAGTACGAGCTGCTGCCAATCCGCGATGCCGTCGAGCAGTTTAAGCCGCACGTGGTCTTCAACTTGCTCGAAGAATTCCACGGAGAAGTGTTGTACGATCAGAATGTCGTCAGCCTTCTTGAACTCCTGAAAGTGTCGTACACCGGCTGCAATCCGCGTGGAATGATTATTTCGCGTGGCAAGGCACTGTCCAAGAAACTGCTCGCCTATCATCGCATTCGTGTCCCTGATTTCGCGGTGTTTCCAATTGGGAGAAAGGTTAAGCGACCATCTCGTTTGGTTTTTCCGTTGATTGTGAAATCGCTTATCGAGCATGCGTCGGTAGGGATCGCCCAAGCGTCGGTGGTCGATTCAGATGAGAAGCTTGCAGAACGCGTCCGTTTTATTCATGAACGGGTGGGGACCGACGCGATCGCCGAACAGTTCATCGAAGGACGCGAGCTCTATGTGAGCGTGATCGGGAACGAGCGGCTAGCTGCGTACCCGGCGTGGGAACTCGTCGCCGAAAAGCGCACGGACGACGCTCCGCTCATCGCGACGGCAAAAGTGAAACACGACATCGAATACCAAGCGCGCCACGGGATCGATATTCGCGCCGCCGACCTTGGCCCGGAACAAGCGGCGAAGCTTGCCCACGTCGCCAAACGCATTTACAAGATTCTTGAGCTCACCGGTTACGCGCGAATCGATTTTCGGTTGGGTAGTGACGGTCAGTTTTATTTCCTGGAAGCGAACCCGAACCCGGAAATCGCCGAGCGGGAAGAGTTTGCTTCGGCGGCCAAGGCGGCGGGAGTCTCGTATCCCCAGCTTTTACAGCGTATTGTGAGCCTAGGTATGCGACCGGATAGACCAGAATAGATAGCAACACGTAAGATGATTAGTGATAATATGTTACAGTATAGTTATAAAACATTTGATTGCTTTGATTTGACAAATCAAATTATAATTAGTACCGTATCACCATGAAGCAAAGTGTCGATGTCGCCGCGATCATGCGTGATTACCCACGGATCTACTTTGCCTGTCATCGCCGACATACGCGCGATCCTCAGAGCGGCCGACTGATCAGTGAACGCCAAGTACAGATCCTGGATCATCTCGATGAGTTCGCCGCGCTTTCCCTTACGGCCCTAGCCGATCATATGGGCGTGACCGCTGGCACCATGTCCGTGGCAGTCGATCGGTTAGTCAAAAACGGGTATGTGTCCAGGGCAATCGATGGTAACGATCGCCGCCGGGTTTTACTGCGCCTCAGTCGCACCGGTGCGCAACTTTGCGATGCTCACTCTGTACTCGACCCTGAGCTAATCGGCGCAATGATTGCCCAACTCCCCGCAGATGATCGCACCAAAGCGCTCGATGGCCTCGCGCTCCTCGCGCGAGCCGCCAACAATGCGACGGCCGGCAAATCTCGCGCTGCCATAGACCAATCCGCAGGATGATCACCCCGGTCCGGAGGTCGCTGATGAATTCGATTTTGTTAGCCGTTGCTATGCTGGCAATCATCATCACGTTTACCGTGTTTATTGGCAGACGCCTCCCGCGCGAACACGTGGCCACCGTGCGCGCATCGTACCGGGCAGCGCCGTCGGTGATTTGGTCGATCATCAGTGATCCCATTCACTCTGGATCTTGGCGCAAGGGGCTCACCGCAGTGGATTCACTCCCTGCCGTCGACGGTCACCTGGCATGGAAAGAAGTTTCGGCCTCGGGCACTGTTCACTATGCTGTTGCCGAATCCATTCCGGAACGGCGCTTGGTCACACGTATTACGTCGCCCGGCCTCCCATACGGAGGACAGTGGGAATATTCGGTTGCCTCGGCCGGGACAGGCACGGAACTCACTATTACCGAACGCGGCTTTGTGAACCCGCCGCTGTTTCGGGTGATGACCCGATTATTTTTTGGTTTTACGTCGACGCTCGAGGCATATCATCGTTCGCTCGCCGCGCGACTGGGTGAAACCGTCGCAATAGAAATTATCACCACCGGACGCTGAGGAGTTATTCGTGGGACTCGAACTTTCCGGCCGCGCGCGATTGGCCCCAAAAGGCGGCAGTGTCACCGAGGGTGCTGCAAAAATCCATCTGGAAACAGATCATTTAATCGTTCGCGGCGAAGTGCGCGCGAAAATTCTTCTTGCGGATATTCTGGAAGTCACCGTGCGCGGAGAAACCGTCACCGTACGTCACGCCGGTGGAATGCTCAGCGCTACCGTGGGTGGCGTCGCTCAAAAATTCGCCGAGCGATTGGTTGCGCCACCCAAATCGCGGCTGGAAAAAATGGGAATCGGAAAAGGCGCGACGGTCGTCGTCTTGAACTTCCGAAACCCGGAATTCACCGCTGAACTCAAGGCCATCAACGCGACCGTATTCACCCGCGCGAAAGCCGACAGTGAACTGATCGTGCTCGGTGTGGAAAATGTCGGAGACCTTCCACGAATCGCGGTGGCGGCAAAATCGATCGCACCCGATGGTGCACTTTGGGTTATCCACCCGAAAGGCACCGAGGGCGTAAAAGACACGACCATTTTTGCACACGCCACACAAGCCGGGCTCACGTACATCAAAGTGGCCCGATTTTCCGAAACCCACACGGCTGAAAAGCTGGTGATTCCTAAATCGAAACGGAAAAGGCTGGCACGTACTAATGGCTAGGGAGGGAATCGAACCCCCGACACGCGGATTTTCAGGGCGGCGCGGAGTGTTTTCGTTTGTTACCCGCTGTTGCTTCAAGTTGTTGGATGTTCAGGTCTTAGGCGCGGCGCACATCGAAGCAGTTGCCTTTGGTTTTATCCTGTTCGCAGGAGTTTGGGGCGTTTTTCGGGCGCGTACTTGCGTTACTTGTCATCGACTACCATAGTCGTCCCGGCGCCATCCAACATGTCCTCGAGGATTGACACCAATTTGGAAACGATACTCGACACGCAGCTTATCGAGGTCCTCGGACGCCAGCTACTGATCGAGCAACTCTTGCGCGCGGGCATCGAAGTGGCCGAGCCGTTGCGAGATCGCGGCGTTGACCTAATCGCCTATGTCGAACGCAGCGCGGATGGCCGGGAGTTCGCGGCGTTCCCGATTCAGATGAAGGCTGCCTCGACGAGGGCATGGAACCTCGACCGTAAGTACGCGGAGGTATCGGGACTACTACTCGCCTATGTGTGGCATATCGCCGAGTCGGAGAAGTCCATTGTCTACGCACTGACTTACGCCGAGGCCTTGGCTATTGCCGTAGAAATGGGCTACGCGAATTCGTCGTCATGGCGCGACGGCGGCTACTATGCCTCATCGAATCCTTCGAAGAAGCTCGTCGAGCTTCTCGAATGCCACCGCATGACGTCTGAACGATGGATGGCTCTGTTGCGCCGCGACTCGCATCGCACATGATCGCGCTTGCGCCAGCGAGTACGATGCGAAACAGCGAGTGCCAGAGACGTGCCTTCGGCTCGCCAACTCCGTCGCGCAGGAGTATTTATCGCGCGGAAAATTTACAGAATACAGACATTCCCACTCCCGCCCCATGACTCCAGCGCTTCCCTACGGCATCGCTGAACCAGCACATCCAAGTGGTCGCCAATTGTCTGAGTTTGAGCGACGCTTGCTTCGCGTCCGCTTATTGGGTCACGAGGCGAACCTTTTGTTCTGCAGCACCACTAAGACGGAGGAGCGGCTGGCAGACTCGAAGCTTCTGTTTTCGCTTCAGAACTACGGTCACATCATTATCTGCCGATTTCTTGAGGCATGGCAGCAATTCAATTCGCTAGCTAAAACCGACACCAGCGTGCTTAAGATTTCCCGCGCACTGTCGTTCTATATCGACCGCCTCAACGAATGGCCCGGCCTCACCGACTATCGCAATTGGATTCTCGCGCATGAGTACCAAATCGGCTCGTCGCCAGAATTCATTCCTCCGTGGGTTGTCGCCGGGACTGGAACGGTCCCAACCAAACCAGCGGAAGTTCTAGTTCTTCTAGACTGCGTACGAATGGCATCTGCCTGTTTGCTTTCGTTTTACGGCGACGTTTATCGAGAACTCACCCCGGTGTTGCGTGTTCCAAGCGAATCGCCACCGCCGCACGGAGTGACGACCGGAGATGAAGCTGACACAGAGAGGCTGCGTTTAACGCGTCAAGCGATTTCCGCGATGACTGGACTAGGCGTAACCCAGAACGACCCGGTACTGCGCGAGTTTATCTGTCCGTAGTTTCTCTCTGGGTCAGCCCCAGAACCCGGTTCGCATCGGGCAGGGCTGCTTCCTTCCGCGAGGCCGAATGCACCCATCGTTTGCAGAAGTTGTGGCATCACTCGAACCCGCGTTTCAGAAGCTGCTAGCGGCGTCACCTTGTGACCCTCTGCAAATACCGCGTGGCGCGCCGAAGAGCGCGATCTACTTATTGTCAGAAAACGATGCCGCGCTTTACGTAGGTCGAACCAAGAGGTTGCGTGAACGCCTAGGCAATCACTGCCGCCCCGGCGCGAATCACAAGAAGGCCGCGTTTGCTTTTCGCCTTGCGCGCGAGGCGACTGGAAATCTTCGCGCGACTTATCGCAGAGAAGGTTCGCGTTCCGCACTTATGGACAACGCGGTGTTCGCGAGTGCTTTTGGTTCTGCGAAGGAGAGGATCAGGGCAATGCAGGTTCGATTCGTAGAGGAGACTGACCCGATCCGCCAGACCATCCTTGAGGTATACGCGGCCGTTTCCCTTGGTACCCCGTACAACGACTTCGAAACACACTAATCTGCCCGCTCGCGTGCCACTGGCGGCAGCTTTCTGCAGACGGAGGACCTGCGCGCATCTGGCTTCCTACTTAATTGGCGTGGCACCTTCGTAGCTGAACCTTCGCTGTCGACTTCATCCGGACGGCTAATTCATGGCAAGCGGGCGCAATACACAGTTGACACGACAAATCGGAGAATATCTCGCCGCTGCCGAACTCGGGCGTCGCAATTGGGTCGCCACAACTTTTACGGGTAGCCTCCCCGGATTTGACATTCTCGCGATCGACGACCAAGAAGCGCGTTCTCGATGAATTCGTTGAGGATTTCAAAGCACGGCGGGCCGAAGGAGAAGCCTCAGTTTTGGAGGCTGCGACCGCAGACGTGTTGTCCGCGCTTGTTGAGCTCTTCGAGGAACAGGACCCGCTGCTTCAGCGAATCGGTATGCTAACGCTGTACTACGAACTCGGGCGAGAGCTCATCGCGGGCCAGTTGACACACACAGATCTAACGCGTGAACGGCTGGCGAGTTTCGAAGCGGCCCGTGCCCACAATCGGGCGAACGAAAGATTCCGTCGGATACTTCTTGAGCGGCATGATGATGAAGCGGGCTCGGTTCAAGTCGACGCTCGCCTTAGCGCGTTCGACCGACAACTGCAGAGTACGAATGATGGCGGTTCAATGAAAGAACGCTATCATCTGTTGCGGGAGTATCTGGTCGGGGCCGTGGAGTTCTTTCATACATCGGATGGGTGATCGGAAGCGCAATTTCGAAGCGCGAGTGCCAAGGGGATAGTGCGGAGAGTCGTCGCCGCAGGCTGCCCCAACGTCACGCAAGCTAGGCGAGATTCGTTTGCACGTGCTCGCTTATTTGGGGCGTTTTTGGGGCGTTAACACGACAACGGCCACCCGCAAAGGCGGCCGTCGCTTTTTCGATCTGCTCTAGCTTCAACATCTTACCCGCAGTGGCTAGGGAGGGAATCGAACCCCCGACACGCGGATTTTCAGTCCGCTGCTCTACCAACTGAGCTACCTAGCCAAGACCCCAAATCTATCGGAGGCATAGGCTTGGGCCAACCCCGTCCAAACCCCAATGCTGGTTTACGCTTCACATTTCCTCCGCTAGCGCCAATAGCCGCGAGCCCACCCGGACACTAACCTTGGGAGGTCGGCGCATTCTCCCACCTCCCTTTCTTGCGCCCATTCTAGGATTCCTTCACATGCTCATTTTGCGCCGAATGGTCGTGGGCGCCCTCCTGCTGGCTCCGGTACTGGCTACCTCCCAGTCTTCGAAGAAGCTGAGCGTTCCCTACTCCCTCGACACACTGCCCAACGGTCTCACTTTGATCGTCCATGAGGATCATTCGGTCCCCATCGTAACGACAGATGTCTGGTTCCATGTCGGCTCCGGCGACGAGAAACCGGGCCGCACCGGGTTCGCTCATCTTTTCGAACACCTGATGTTCATGGGATCGGAACACGCCGAATATCCGCAATTCGATCGCTTGCTCGAAGCGGCGGGCGCCAATAACAATGGCTCCACCACCGAAGACCGCACCAACTATTACGAAAACGGACCAAGTTCATCTTTGCCACTGATGATCTGGCTCGAAGCCGACCGGATGGGCTGGTTGCTTCCCACAATGGACAAGCCGAAGGTCGATCTGCAGCGCGACGTTGTGAAAAATGAACGCCGTCAGAGTTATGAGAACCAGCCGTACGGTCTCGTCGGTGATTACATGCCAAAATTGATGTATCCGGCCGGACATCCGTACTCATGGTCGGTCATCGGCTCGATGTCCGATCTCTCGGCGGCTTCCGTAGACGATGTTAAGAATTTCTTCCGGCAGTTCTACGCGCCGAACAATGCGACCCTCGTTGTTGCAGGCGATGTGAAAACTGCCGAGGTACGCGCCCTCGTCCGTAAATATTTCATCGGCATTCCGCGCGGGCCGAAAATTAAACGCCCGGCGCCGCCGGCGTTTACCGTACACGACACCGCGATCACACTCCAAGACCGGGTGCAACTCGCGCGTGTGTATCTCGCCTGGCACACTGTTAAAGGCTGGGCGCCTGACGATGCCGCACTCGATATTGCTGCTGCCGTGCTCGCAGGCGCCCGCACGAGCCGCCTCACGCAAGCAATCGTCTACAACAGCGAACTGGGCACGAGTGTCAATGCACGCCAGAGCGGCAATCGTCTCGACGGAGATTTCACCATCGTCGCCACCGCGCGCCCTGGCAAAGGACTCGACACCCTTCGCTCGGTCATCGACATCGAACTGCGCCGGCTGATGGCTTCCGGCCCATCGACACGCGAACTCGAGCAGGCAAAGAATTCCCTGGAAGCGAATTTTCTGCGCCGCATTGAATCGGTATCCCAAAAGGCCGACCAACTCAATGAGTATTACTACCAGACGGGCAAACCTGATTCATTTCAGTCCGACCTCGACCGCTATCGCGCTGTCACCGCTGCTGATGTGCAGCGGGTCATAAAAAAATATCTCCAGGCCAATCGCGTCATGATCTCTGTCGTCCCGCAGGGTAAGCCAGAGCTCGCCGCCAAAAAGGGAGTGGCCCAATGATTCGCTCTGCATTCACGTTCCGGCCGCTGCGACTTCTCGCTGCCCTCATGCCATTGGCGCTTCCGGCACAACAGACCAAGCCGGTTGGCAAACCATCCGCGGCGGCGGTCTTGGATCGCACCAAGCCGCCGACACTCGGCAAAATTCCGGTGCTTGCATTGCCGGCCGTAAAGACTGGAACGCTCGCCAACGGTGTGGCGTTGCAGTTGGTCGAACAACACGAACTGCCGCTTGTGCAGCTGTCGTTGATTATCTCCGGAGGCAGCAAAGCCGAAGGACTACAGCATGGGTTGGCGTCATTCACGGCGCGCATGCTCACCGAAGCTGCCGGGACGCGCGACGCCAACGGTCTGCAAAGCGAACTCGGGTTTCTCGGCGCACAACTTTTTGCCGCATCGGGAAC
>JANYBD010000026.1 GCA_025360995.1 Gemmatimonadota bacterium | reverse complement strand
CACAACGGCATTGGACTCGGTGAGCTTGTCGCTCCCTCGCGGAGCCGTTTACGGTCTGGTCGGTGCAAACGGAGCCGGCAAGACGACGCTTATCAAACACATCTTGGGTTTACTTAAAGCGGACAGCGGCGTGGTACGCGTATTCGGCATCGATCCCGTTGACGATCCGGTCGGGGTATTATCGCGGACGAAGAATTGGGCGCGGCGAAACCAATGCGACGAGCATCCTGTCGACTCTGTCATCGCGGTGGACGTTATCCGGCGCGATTACACCAAATGCAGAAACGACGCGGCCGTCGTGCTCTATACAATTATAGAAGGCGGACACACGTGGCCCGGCGGAACGCCGATGCCGGAGTGGTTTGTCGGGACGACGACCAACAGTGTCGATGCGACGAGTGAGTTATGGAAGTTTTTTCAATCGCATCCGTTGTCCCGAAATGCTCAGCGTCCTTGAACGGTGTTCGCCGCAATTCGATAGACATTCTTCCCCGCGCGCTTGGCCTCATACAAAGCCTGATCCGCACTCTTGGTCAGCGTGGCCACGTCCTCGCCGTGGACGGGGTAGATCGCGATTCCAGCGCTGGCGGTAACGCTGACGCTATGGCCCTCGATGTCAAACGGTTTGGACAACGCTTCAATCACTTTGCGCGCCACCGCGTCCGCATAGTTACGCTCGCCGATTTGCCAGAGCACCAGAATGAATTCGTCACCACCCGTGCGCGCGACCGTGTCTTCTTCCCGCACGGTCTCCACCAAGCGCTTCGCAACAAGTTGCAATAGCCGATCCCCGGCGCCATGCCCCAGCGAGTCGTTGATCTGCTTGAATCCGTCCAGGTCCAGATACACCAGCGCCATGGCTGTCGTGTTGCGCCGCGCGTGAGCCATGGCCATCGACATTCTGTCGGCGAGTAGTCGCCGGTTTGCTAGACCCGTCAACTGGTCATGCAGTGCCAGCGCTTCGAGCATCTCACCGTGGCTGCGAGCCGCCTCATGCAGGAGGCGGACTTCCAACAGGTTGTGAACCCGCATCAACACCTCGGCCATATTATATGGCTTGCTGACAAAGTCCTTCGCGCCGCACTGCAGCGCTCTCAGCTTGTGGTCCCGCTGCGCGGTCACGGCGAGCACAGACAGATAGCCGTCTTTTTCAATTGCCTTCAGCCCTTCCATCACTTCGAACCCATCCATGCCTGGCATCTGCAGGTCGAGCAGAATCAGGTCATAGTGATTTTCGCGATGCTGGGCGCAGACGGCCCGCGGATCAGAGGTCGACGTCACACGCGTATATCCCGCGGAGCTCAGGACTATTTCTAGCAGTTGGATCGCGGATCGCGTATCATCGACGATCAGGATTTTGCCATTGAGAATGTCGGCTGAACTGATCACGGGAATCGCGCCGCCTTATTCGGTCATTGGGACTTCCACCGTACATGCGGTGAGCTCATGATGAAGCCTATCGTAAGTACCGCGGGCGGACACGATACTCGAAGTAATTCTCGAGCCGTGATAGGTGCATGGGGCGACGCTCGTGCGGTTAATGCACAAAGCACCGTCAGCGTAATCGCCAACAGTGCTTCGCGTCACACATCGGGACGGTGGGATTCGAACCCGCGACTGCTGTGAACCCCGGTTGGACTGGGCACTTTGAGAATCGTATCTTCACCTTTCAAGGGAGTGGGGTCACATGGAAACGTTACGACGCGGATCAGACGGGCGGCGCGTGCGGCGACAGGCCGAGTTCGCTTCCATCGCCGTTGGGCCGCCGGTAAACGTCCCCGCCCCGAGGCTGGCGCCACGACCGCCGGCGGAGCAGGCGGTAACGCTCGTTCCGCGACGCTCGCGAGGTCGGCGATCGTGCCTTATACTCGACGGATGCTTGAGCGACCCCGATTGAAAATCCTATCTCGAGATGCCTTGGTTGAAGCTGGGAAATTGGGGAAGGCGCGTGGGCGCGGCGGTTCGGTGAAACGAGTCGCACAGCGCAAAGGTAAACCAGCGCAAACCAAGGTCGCGTCCAGCAAGGCCGAAACCACAGACCGACCGTCATCTGCCGTTCATGGGCAGGCGGCAAAGCCCCAGCCGATGGCGCGAGCGACATTCGCCAACGATCCGACCTCACGCGCACAAACTGGAAATAAAATGTTTGAACAAACCTTCAAAAATATCGATGACGTTCTGTGGAAAGACGCCGGCTGTACCAGCGAGCTGGACTATACGGAACAAACGTCATGGCTGCTGTTCTTGAAATACCTCGACGCGCTGGAAAACGAAAAATCCACCGAGGCCGCGCTCGACGGTAAGAAATATCAGCACATCCTCGACAAGCCCTATCGCTGGGAAAGCTGGGCGGCACCAAAAGGCAAAGACCGCGCCATCGATCACAACATTGCCCAGACTGGCGACGACCTGATTCAATTCGTCAACGGCAAGCTCTTCCCTTACTTGCATGGCTTTAAGGCCAAGGCCACCGGCCCGAACTCCATCGCATACAAAATCGGTGAAATCTTCGGCGAGATCAAGAATCGCATCCAGAGCGGCTACAATCTGCGTGAGATCATCGATCACATCGACGAACTGCGCTTCCAGTCCCAGACCGAGAAGCACGAGTTATCGCACCTCTACGAAGCCAAGATCAAGAACATGGGCAACGCTGGGCGCAACGGCGGCGAGTATTACACTCCGCGCTCGCTCATTCGCGCCATAATCGCTGTCACGGCGCCGAAAATCGGCGAGACCATTTGTGACCCCGCCGTCGGCTCGGCCGGATTCTTGTGCGAGGCGTTTGATTACCTCAAAACCAACAACCCCCAGCGTACCACCGCCCAGGATCGCACCCTGCAAGAACGCACGTTCTACGGCAAAGAAAAGAAGTCCCTCGCCTACGTCATCGCGATCATGAACTTGATCCTGCATGGCATCGAAGCACCCAATATCATCCACACCAACACGCTCGCCGAGAACCTCGCCGACGTGCAAGAAAAAGATCGCTTCCAGATCATCCTCGCCAATCCGCCCTTCGGCGGCAAAGAGCGTCCGGAAGTGCAGCAGAACTTCCCTATTCGCACTGGCGAAACCGCGTTCCTTTTCCTCCAGCACTTCATCAAACTGCTCAAGGCCAGCGGCCGCGCGGGCATCGTCATCAAGAATACCTTTCTCTCCAATACCGACAACGCCTCGGTCAGCCTGCGCAAGAAACTGCTAGAAGAATGCAACCTGCACACCGTGCTCGATTGCCCAGGCGGAACGTTCATCGGCGCGGGCGTCAAAACGGTCGT
>JANYBD010000166.1 GCA_025360995.1 Gemmatimonadota bacterium | reverse complement strand
CGCGATCGCCCGGACCTGACACGGCCATCCCGAGCACGTCGAGGCCCGGCCCGATGTTGCCAATACTGCCAGGTGCGAGCGCCGCCGCGTAGTCGCGCTGTTCGGTCGCGCTCTTGTGGAGACGTGTCATGCGTGCGCGCGCCCGATCAAAAGTTGCCCGCCGATTGGCGCTGGATAGACATTTGCGAATTCACGTTATCGTGAGGTTAGTGCCCGCGCCGAGTGGTGTCCACGGTCGATGCCACATCGTACATTTTCCCCATCGGTCGCCCGGACCCGTGGCACATCTCTGGAGAGTAACGCTATGCAAGGGATCAGTGTATTGCTGCCGCTGCTGGTGCTTACGCACAGTGGTTCTCGAATTGCTTGAAGTCATCGCGGATCCGAGTCGTTGATGCTCCGCCGGACTCTGACCACGCCCGCTCTCGTCTTCGTGATGTTTTTCACGGTTTCGGGCGGCGCTTATACAATGGAAGGGCTCGTCGCCGTCGCCGGCCCAGGCTTGGCGTTGCTCGTGCTTGCGGTGCTTCCGTTCGTCTGGTCGGTGCCGGAGACGCTGATTGTCGCGGAGTTGGCCAGCGCGCTTCCCGAAGAAGGTGGCTACTACCGCTGGGTCTACCGCGCGTTCGGTGAGTTTTGGGCATTCCAAAACGGATGGGCCACCTGGCTGTACTCCATGGTGGATATGGCCATTTACCCGGTGCTGTTCAATCTGTATTTGCGCTGGTTTTTCCCGGGAATCAGTCACGGCGCGATGTGGGCCGTTTCGTTAGCAGTGATTTGGGGCGCCACGGCCATCAACCTGCGTGGCGCATTCAATGTGGGTCGTGTGTCAATATTTGCCGGCGCCTTTGTGCTGCTTGGATTTCTGGCATTAGGGATCACCGCCATTCCGCACGCCGTGCACGCGCCGTGGACGCCATTCACGTTGCCCGGCGTTTCTGTGAAAGCAGGATTGGCGGTCGCGCTTTCCACAGCGTTGTGGAACTACATCGGATGGGACAATGCGTCTACGGTGCAAGGTGAGATCATTGATGCGTCGCGTGCGTATCCCAAGGCGTTGCGGATAGCGCTACCGCTGGTCGCACTCGGATATTTCGTGCCACTCATTCCAACATTGTCCGCTACGGATCTTTCAATGTGGCACGACGGCGGATGGCCCGAGATCGCGATGCGCGCGGCGGGCCGAGCCGGTCCGTTTCTGGCGAATTGGTTAGCGTTGGGCGGGCTTGTGAGTGCCTTAGCGCTGTTCAACGCACTCTTGCTCTCGTATTCGCGCATTCCACTGGCGATGGCAACTGACGGCTTGTTGCCAAAACCACTTGCGGTAACCGACAAGCGGGGAACGCCACGAAACGCTGTGCTGGTGGCGGCCGTGTGCTATTCCATATTTGCGTTACGGCCATTCGGTGAACTCATCGTCGCCGATGTTTTGCTGTACACGACCGCGCTATTGCTCGAGTTCGGCGCGCTCATTCAGTTACGGCGCAAAGAGCCGGAGCTGCGGGGAGCGTTTCGGATTCCGCTCGGCACTCAGGGCGTAATAGCGTTGGCTATGTCGCCGGTTGTGGTGCTGCTGATCGTTGTGTGGCTATCCGTGAGAGACGGGGCGAATGCGATGCCGTCTTTGGTCGGGGCGGGAGTAGGACTGGCGATGGGGCCGATAGTGTATTGGCTAGTCAAACGCCGCGGTACAACTCACCGTCCAGCGTGAAGCGCATTTTCACAAGCGGCTAAACAGTTCGCGAGTCCGGCAACGGTATGATCGCCCATATGACCAATCCGGAACGTGCGATCTTTCAACGCGCCGTAGCCGCCGCCAATCACGAAGCCTTGGTCGGCAACGCGTTTTACTACTTCACCGCCGGTGACGCCCGGCGGACAAGTGATCGCACTCACGGTCGGTGAACGCGCGCTGGCGGGCGCGAGTATGCCAATGTCGAGTCCGTTGGCGCGACACCGTTCGGTCCAATCCCAAGTTGCCTGCGCCATCGCGGCATGGCGCATCCAGCGCGCATCGATTCCTTCGGCACGGATGGCAGCAAGCTGCACGTCGGCCGCATAGAGCAGCGAAAGCGCGGG
>JANYBD010000108.1 GCA_025360995.1 Gemmatimonadota bacterium | reverse complement strand
CGTTGGCAAACGCGGCCCGCGCCGTGGCACGGCCGAGTGCAATGAGCGAGTCGGTGGTCTTTCGACTGAAGTCGAGGTTTTCGAAATCCTGCGTCGGGTTATCAATGATCACATCAGCATCGCCAGGGCGAATCGAATCCTGCAAGAACAGCGAGTTGACCAACGCCGCGGTAATGGAAAATGGATTGTCGAACGTATCTGGCGAGGGTCCGGTATACGGCAGTAGCGACACCCACACACGCGCCGCACCGAGCGCTTTCGCGTCGCGCACCGGTGCGTTATCAGCAATGCCGCCATCCATCAGCCACCGCTTGCCAATGTGCGCGGGTCGGAACACAATCGGAATCGACATACTCGCCCGAATGGCGAGGGCCAAATCGCCGCTCGAGAGCGCCACCGCCTTCCGCGTTTGAACGTCCGTTGCAATGGCGCGAAAGGGAATCGGCAGTGAATCAAAGTTGCCGCGGGCAATCACATTTCCCCGTAACATCATCGCCGACGCAAACGCGTTGACTTCACTCTCGACCACGGCGCCGCTCTGCAGCACATATCCGTGCGGCCCCTGTTCCCATACTGCGATCGGCCGCAGCAAGCCAAGTGACGACGACACCCTCGGCTCGTATTTCCGGATAACGCCGGCGACGGGCAGGACGCGCGTGATCGAATCGATCTGGTCACCCGAGTAGCCGGACGCATAGAGGCCGCCGACGATGGCACCGATGCTGGTGCCCACCACCAAGTCTGGACGAATGCCAAGGCTATCGAGTATTTGCAGAACGCCGATGTGCGCAAAACCTTTTGCGCCGCCACCGGCAAGGACGAGTGCCGTCTTTGCCGGTTCGCACACCTGTGCATGGGCGGCGGTTGACGTCAGCAAGAGCGCTGCGGAGAGAACCAGTGAGTTTCGACGCATAGGTCTAATCTATGAGTGCTTAACCGCAACGTGAATGGCGACGCCGCCAAAAAGGTGAACATCAATGTACACCACTTCAAAACCGGCGGCGGAGAGGTCGGCCGCGAATGTGCGATAGCTCACGAATGCGGCGATCGACGGCGCGATATAGCCGTAGGCAACCGGCTCTCGATGCCAGAGCCATCCCACGATGTTTCCGGCGGCGCGCAGATAGCCAATGAGAAGGGCCCGCCACAGTGCCGACTCGGGCCGATAAAAATCGAGCGTCACCATCACACCGCCAGGTCGCAGTACCCGGGCGGCTTCACGCAAGGCGAGGCGATGGTCCGGAGTGTTTCGAAAACCATATCCGGCCGTAATAACATCCACGGAACTGTCCGGTCGAACTATCGCCGCCATGTCAGCGACGACGAACTCCGGCGCACCAACCACGCCAGGTTTCCGTTCGCGCGCCAATGCAATCATTTGCGGTGATGCATCCAGGCCGGTGACGTGGGAATGCGGCATCGCCCGCGCCACCCCGAACGCGAGGTCGCCGGTGCCGCAGGCAAGGTCGAGCACGGTCGCGGCTGGCGGTGCGAGCGCGACGACTCGCCGTATCAGATCTCGTTTCCATTGGCGATCCATTCCATATGAAAACAGCCGCGTGAACGCATCGTAGCGCGGCGCGATCAAATCAAACATTGGCGTCACGAACTCTTGCTTCAAAGCCGGGTCGGCCAGATGACGGTCGAGATCGAGATCGCGGAGGCGTGGCATATGGATTTCTTGTATCTTATCGCGCGATGAGTTTCTCTGCTCCCCCCAGCAGCACCTCCCCTGGTTCCTCGTCCGCCCACAGCGGGCCGGGAACGCTCGAACGGCCGGACATCGATCCTGCCGATGCTCCTGCCACAGGCCTAACTCTCTGGGCCGTCGTGTTCGCTGGGGGCATCGGATCACGGTTCTGGCCACTGAGTACGCCCGAGCGACCGAAGCCGCTTTTGGCATTGGTCACGGGACGTTCCTTGCTCGAAGACACCGTCGGCCGTCTGCAGCCAATGATTCCGCCGGAGCGGGTGCTCATTGTCACGAGTCGTGATATTGCGCCCGCACTCCGGTCGGCGATCGCCGAGATTCCCGAAGCAAATATTTTGATCGAGCCGCGACCGCTGGGTACGGCGGCCGCGCTGGCGTGGGCGTCGCAAGAAATTGTCCGTCGTGCCGGCCCATCGACCGCCGTCTGCGTGATGCATGTGGATCTCGCTATTGGCTTCCCCGGAGCGTTTCGCGATTCGCTCCGTCGCGCCGCGGCGCTCGCCACCAGCGAAAGCGCCGTCGTTTCGCTCGGTGTGCGTCCGGCGCGTCCCGAACCTCAATTCGGGTATGTCGTGACCGGCGACCCACTCGACCCCACCGAAACACTCGCTCGCGGCGGTGCGCATCACGTCGAAGCGTTCGTCGAGAAGCCCACCGAGTCCGAAGCACGGCGGTTGATCAGCGAGGGGGCGCTTTGGCATTCCGGCGTTGTGATATCAACGGCCCAAATCCTGCTCGACAAGCTGGCCCGTTACACGCCCGAAATCGAACCAGGGCTCGAGTCGCTCATCGCTGGAGATTTACCGGCATTTGTTGATGCGATTCGCTCGGTAAGCATCGAACGCGGATTGTTGGAGCGGTGCGAACGTTTTGTTGTGCTCCCCTGTGACGTAGACTGGGATGACGTCGGCACCTGGGGCAGCTTGCGACGGGCTCGAGCGCTCGACGACGAGGGCAATGGTGCGCACGGCCCCGCCGAGTTTGTCGATGCCGCCGGCAATATCGTCCATGCCGAGTCAGGGACAGTCGTGGTGTATGGCGTTTCTGGTCTGCTCGTCGTGTCACTGCCTGGCCTGACGTTCGTGACGACGCTCGAACGCGCCGGCGACCTTAAGCCGTTACTCGACACCCTCCCCGGTAGCCTCCGAATTAACCCCGGCGGCGCTCCGAGCTGAGTGCCGTCGCGCTAAAGAGCACGAGGCCGATCCACACGGCGTCGGCGATGAGCAAATGGACGATTTGCAACCAGACAGGAGCCAACAGCAAAAGATTAGCCGCCCCAACGGCAACTTGCACCGCAAGAATCGCCGCCACGGCACTGGCCAGCGTGGCACTCAGATCACCCTCGAGTCGCGATGCGATGGCTCGCGCTGTCGCCGCGGCGCTAACGGCAAAGAGCACCGCGAATACCGGATGCCAAACCCGCAGCCGGAGAAATAGGTGCGCCGAATTATTTAAATCCTGCGTCATACCGTCGCGCAGTGAAACAGCAGGAAAGAGGGTATCGCCAAGCGCGGTGATCGCCCCACTTACGCCGAGCAACAGAGCGGCGGCGAGCATGGCGATGCAGGCAGCGAAAACCGGCCGCGACACCGGGCGTCGCGGGGCAGGGGCGCCACTCGAATACCACGCCGTGAGCGCGAGTGCCGCAAGCAATAAAAACGTATTCGTGAGATGGGCGGAGATCCACCAGCCACGGGCAATGCTCTCGTTGCGGGCAACCATTTTAAATAGCACGAGTCCCGCCCCGACCGCCGCTTCACTGCAAATGAATGCAAGCGATGCGATCGCAGCATTTTTGGCGGCGCGAGGCAACGCGGGTACTCGTTGCGCCCAAATCACCAACACGACCACGGCCAACAACGCCACGCCGGAGCTCGCGCGGTGGGTGAACTCGATGATCGTCGCCAACTTTGGCGCCTGAGGAATCACGACACCGTTGCACAACGGCCAGTGCGCACCACAGCCGGCACCGGACACCGAGGCGCGCACAAAGGCGCCCCACAGAATCACGAAGAGGTTGATGCCGAGCACCGTCCAAGCGTATCTTGCAAAGCGCGTCATGTCCTGAATTGTAATGATCCGGCCAACGCAATGAGATGACTTCGAGCTCTCCATTCTTCTATCGACTGACCGACGGCATCCGGGTGACGGTCCGCCCGGTATTTCTGCCGGAACAGTCGATTCCCGAACAGCACCAGTTCGTGTTCGCTTACTATGTGCGAGTCGAGAACGTCGGCACGCAGGCGGCGCAGTTGTTGTCCCGACGGTGGCGTATTCACGACTCGATCGGCGAAGACAGCGAAGTCGCCGGTGACGGCGTGGTTGGCGAACAGCCGCTGATTGTTCCGGGCGGCGTCCACGCGTACCAAAGTTTCTGTGTGCTCAAGTCGGCCAGCGGATATATGGAAGGCGAATACCGGTTCATCCGGTCTGACGCGACGCGATTCGACGCGGTTATCCCGCGATTTGTGCTGGCGGCCGATGAATGGACGGGCGGAAAAAAAAGCACGAACTAGACGGCCGAGTGCTAGCACCTGATGGATCTATTCGATACGTTTTCGCGTAAACCAATTGTGTGCCGGCCGTCCCCGATCCACGACAGGAGCTCTGATGCGCGTCCGACTGTTCATTGCCGCCGTGCTATTCTTTGCCGGGCCCCAAATCGCCTCTGCCCAGTGCCGGCCACCTTCCAACAGCAATGAAGCAAAGTTGCTCGCGTTCTATGCAGTTCCGCTGGCATTCTCCGCCGAAGGTGTTGGCTCGCAACTCCCAGCGGGCGCGGTGATCATCACCGGAGAACTCACGTACGTTCCAACTGCGCCGGCCAGCAT
>JANYBD010000097.1 GCA_025360995.1 Gemmatimonadota bacterium | reverse complement strand
CCTTCGCCCTTTACGTAGACAAGCGTGTTCGCCGTCCCAAGATCGACAGCGATCGCGTTTGCAGGAAAGAGCGAACCGGATTTAAAGAATGGCCAGCGCATACACAAAAGTTAGATGGCGGGGGAACAGCCAACAAGCTGTGCCCCCGCCATCATTTGCCGCAGCGCATGCTGCCCGCCGCCCGCTCCGTACGCCCCCGCTAAATCTGTCGCCTTGCGCCCTTACCCGAGGAACGCCGCTGGCGAGTGGTATTCCATCCCAAACGCCTCCGCCACCCCGTGGTAGGTAATCTTACCATCCACGACATTGAGCCCCTTCAACAGGGCCGGATCGTCCTTCAACGCTTGCTTCCACCCCTTATTTGCCAGTCGGAGCGCATACGGGAAGGTTGCGTTCGTCAGTGCGAGCGTGGACGTCCGCGGCACGCCACCTGGCATGTTGGCCACGCCATAGTGAATCACGCCATCCACGGTGTACACAGGATTTTCGTGCGTCGTCGCGTGAATTGTCTCCACGCAGCCGCCCTGGTCGATCGCCACGTCAACGATCACCGACCCCGGACGCATGGTTTTCAAGTCTTCCTTGCGCACGAGCTTCGGCGCCTTGGCGCCCGGAATCAGCACTCCGCCGACGACCAAATCTGCCGTGGCAATCTGCTCCAAAATATTGTGACGGTTCGAATAAATCGTCTGCACGTTCGCCGGCATGACATCGCTGAGGTAGCGCAGGCGCTCCAGTGAAACATCCAGGATCGTCACCTTCGCTCCCATGCCGGCGGCCATCTTCGCCGCATTAATGCCAACCACACCACCACCCAGAATCACGACCTTCGCCGGCGGTACGCCCGGTACGCCGCCGAGCAACACGCCACGCCCGCCATACAATTTTTCGAGATACTTGGCGCCTTCTTGCACGGCCATACGACCCGCGACTTCGGACATCGGCGTCAACAGAGGCAACTCGCGCGATGGCAACTCGACCGTCTCGTACGCGATGCAAACCGAGCCTGTGGCCATGTGCGCCTTCGTCAACTTTTCATCGGCCGCAAAATGGAAATAGGTAAAAACCGTCTGCCCTTTTTCCATACGCTTCCACTCGGGCTCGATGGGCTCCTTCACCTTGATAATCATGTCGGCCCCTGCCCACGTTGCATCGGCGTTCGGCGCAATTTTTGCCCCAACGCTGGTGTACTGTTCATCGGTGAACCCGCTGCCCAGTCCGGCGCCGGTTTCGACGGTGACCGCGTGGCCTGCCGCGACGAGCGCCTCAGCACCGGCCGGCACCAACGAGATACGATTCTCGTTGGTTTTGATTTCCTTCGGAATGCCGATCTTCATATGAGGTTTTGGTAGGTCAAAGTGAATTAAGAGGGGCCCAAACTCACCAAGGTCTGCAGCTCGGGCCTGAAAAACTCCGCACAAACATCGCGCGTATCCTGCACCGTAATGGCGTCAATCTTCGCCAGCACTTCGTCGAGCGGTAAGAACGGCTCATCGAACAGCTCCACTGCCGCCGCCCGGTACATCCGGCTCGTCACACCTTCCATTGACAGCGTGATCTGCCCCTTGATCTGTTGCTTGCCCATTGCCAGTTCGGCGTCGCCAATCCCGTCATTTGCCATGCGCGCCAACTCCTCTCGCACGGCAGCGATTGCCTGCTCGGCATTGTCACGCGCGGTCCCGACATAGACGCCATGCGTTCCGGCATCCACGTGAAATGACTGGAAGGTGTACACGGAGTACGCGAGCCCAAGTTCTTCCCGCACCCGCTGAAAGAGCCGTGAACTCATGCCGCCGCCAAACAGGTTGTCCACCAACATCAGGGTATATCGCCGCGGATCCGAATGGCGGACCGTCGCCGATCCGAACACCACGTGCACCTGCTGACCGTCGCGTGCGACGTGCTGTTCCGTCGGTACGGCCGGAACCGGTGCGGGGGAATGGAGGGTCGCACCATTGCCGCGAGGCACATCGTTCCAGCCCGCTGCTTCGAGCACCGCGAGCAACGCGGCATGCTCGACGTTGCCACTCGCCGCGACCACGACCTGCGGTGGGTGATACGCCCGTTCGTGCAATTCGCGAATGGATTCCAGCGCCATTCCGGCAACGCTTTCCCGCGTTCCCAAAATGGAGTACCCGTACGGATGGGCACCCCACAGCGCCGCATTGTGCAGTTCGAAGACGAGATCGTCGGGCGTGTCATCCACCATCGCGATCTCTTCCAAAATTACCTTGCGCTCAAGTTTTAAATCGGCAGACCTGAGCAGCGGACGAAATACCAAGTCGAGTATCACATCCGCCGCCTGAGGCAGGTGCTCATCCAGCACGCGAGCTTGAAAACAGGTGTGCTCGCGGGCCGTGTAGGCATCCAGCGAGCCGCCAAGCGATTCCAACGCGCTGGCGATCTGATGTGCTGAACGGTGCTTCGTGCCCTTGAACACCAGATGCTCGAGCATGTGCGACACGCCCATGCGCTCGCGCGGCTCATGTAACGATGCCGCCCGCACCCACGCCCCAATGGAAATCGACCGCACCCCCGGAATGTGCTCCGAGAGAACGGTCAATCCATTTGACAACACGGTACGCTCTACACCCCGCTCACCCGAGCGGGTCGCCGCGGGGAGTGTGGCGCTACCGGCGATCATTGTCCGCTACCGGCCGCCGCGACCACCGCGGCCGCCACGGCCCCCACGGTCTTCACGCGGCGGGCGGCTATCGCCACCGGACGGTGCACCGTCGCCATACGCCGACGATTCGGCCGGAGCCGCGGCGCCACCTTCACTGCCGCCCATGCTTTCCGGCTTCGGAATCAACGCTTTCATCGACAAGCGCAGACGCCCGCGCTCATCCTTTTCAATGAGCTTGACCTTCACACGATCGCCCTTCTTGACCACATCTTCGGTCTTGTCGGTACGGCCCCACTGCAATTCCGAGATGTGCACGAGACCTTCCGTGCCCGGCATGATCTCGACGAACGCGCCGAACGCGGTCGTGCTCTTCACCGGACCTTCGTAGGTCTCACCCACAACCGGCTCCACCGTGATCGCCATAACCATCTGGCGTGCGCGCTCCATTGACTCGACGCCGACTGCGGCGATCGTCACCAGCCCGGTGTCGTCAACCGTCACTTCGGAGCCCGTTTCGTCCTGAATGCCGCGGATATTCTTGCCCTTCGGTCCAATGAGCTCGCCGATCTTCTCGGGGCTGATCTGCACCGTGACAATGCGCGGCGCCCACGGAGACATTTCCGCGCGCGGGCCATCGAGTGCCTTATTCATTTCACCAAGAATGTGAAGCCGGCCTTCCTTTGCTTGCGCGAGTGCCTCCTCCATCAACTTGATCTCAAGTCCCTGAATTTTGATGTCCATCTGAATAGACGTGATACCGTCCTTCGTCCCGGCAACCTTGAAGTCCATATCGCCGAGATGATCTTCGGTGCCAAGGATGTCGGTGAGGATCACGTACTTCTTCCCTTCCTTGATGAGCCCCATCGCCACACCGGCAACGGCCGAGCGAATCGGCACGCCAGCGTCGAACAGCGACAACGAGCCGCCGCACACGGACGCCATCGAACTGGAACCATTCGACTCGAGTACATCGCTCACGATCCGAACCGTGTACGGAAACTCCGTGAACGGTGGCAATACGCCGGCAATAGCGCGCTCGGCCAGATTCCCGTGGCCGATTTCGCGGCGACTGGTGCCGCGCATCGGGCGCACTTCGCCAGTGGAGAATGGCGGGAAGTTGTAATGCAGCATGAACGACTTCGTCGATTCCTTCGCGATATCAATGCTATCAATGCGCTGCGCATCGCTGGCGGTGCCAAGCGTTGCGGCGACGAGCGCTTGCGTCTGACCACGCGTAAAGAGCGCCGAGCCGTGCGCACGCGGCAGGAGGCCGCAATCAATGGAGATGGCGCGCACGTCAGTTGGCTTACGTCCGTCAACGCGCAGACCGCTCTCGAGCACTTGATCGCGAAGCACGCGATACTCGATGTCACCCAACACAGTACCGATATGCGGGTGATGATCCACCGCGAGTTCCGCCTTGAGCAGTTCCTTCACCTCGTTTTTCACCTTCTCGACTGCTTCAATACGGGTCTGCTTGTCTTTCTGATTGATGGCGGCAACGATCTTCTTCTCCGCCTCCTTCGTCACGCGGGTAATCACTTCATCCGGCGTTTCGGTCTTGACCCACGACATTTTCTCGGCGCGTTCTTTGCCGAGGAGCTCTTCCTGCATCGCGATCAGCTCGCGAATGCCGCGCTGACCGATGCCGATGGCTTCGACCACATCCGCTTCCTGAATCTCCAACGCGCCGCCCTCGACCATCACGATCGAATCCTGCGAGCCGGCAATCACGAGATCCATATCCGAGAACTCGAGCTGCTGGAAGGTCGGGTTCAG
>JANYBD010000009.1 GCA_025360995.1 Gemmatimonadota bacterium | reverse complement strand
GCAGCATGAAGACCATCCTCAACGAGTCTGGTGGCCAAAACATCGGATCCCACATTCGTATGAGCGGCCGCGTCCTCGGCATCAAACTATCACTGTACGAAGTAGTGACGGAGCGGGATCCACCGACACGAAAGGTTTGGGAGACCGTGGGTACTCCGAGACTTTTGGTTTCCGGCTCGTACCGAATGGGCTTTGAACTGACACCCGTCCCGACCGGCTCGCAGTTGCGCGTCTTTATTGAGTATGCCTTGCCCATCCCCTGGCTGGAGCATTGGCTCGGCCGCCTATTTGGCGGCTACTACGCGCGATGGTGTACGCACCGCATGGTCAACGACGCCGTGCAACATTTCTCCGCGAACGCACAGTCGGATGCGGGGTCGGCGCTGTGACCGAAGTCACCGGCCACTCCTGACTCATACAAAATTCAGCTAGTCCTCAGGTTGGGTGGATATGGTTATTCACAACCATATCCACCTTTTGCACTATCGGAGTGACTCGCGACATGCCAGATCCAACACCAATAGATCCGCTGATGCGCCGGCGCCGATTCCTAACGTGGATGAGCGCAATCGGTGCAGCGCTGACGGGCCTCATTGTCGGCGTGCCTTCCGCCGCCGCCTTTCTCTCTCCAGCGCTTAAAAAATCTGCAAAGAAAAACTGGATCACTGTTGCCGACGACGTCAGCACGCTCGACATCGGCACGCCAATTAAAGTTGACTTCATCGAGGCCACGAACGATGCGTGGGTCGAGAGCCGTGCCTTACGCAGCGTGTGGCTGTATACCGAAGACGGAGAGAAGTTCACGGCTTATAGCGGTGTCTGCACGCATCTTGGTTGCGGCTTTGCGTTCGATGCCGATAACAAGCGATACCATTGCCCATGCCATCACGGGCTCTTTGATATGAAAACCGGCGCAGTTGTCGGCGGCCCACCGCCGCGGCCGCTTGACACACTGCCAGTGCGCGTCGAAAACGGCGAAGTGCAGGTGATGTATCAGACATTCCGCACGGGCATTTCGGAGAAACTTGAAGCATGAGCGAGTCGAACCCGCACGACAGTGATAGTGGCGTCGACCGCGGTTGGCTCGACCAACGACTGGACCTGACCGGCATCAAGCGAACCCTGCTCGACCGCGATGTACCGGACCACCTCACGTGGTGGCACACTTTAGGAAGTGCGGCGCTGACGGTCTTCATTGTCCAGCTCGTCACTGGGCTTGTGCTCGCGACATTCTACGCCGCTGCCCCCGATCACGCGTATGAAAGCCTCCAGTTTATCCAGCGGGAAGTTGCCTCTGGTGCCCTGTTGCGCGCGATACATCACTGGGGCGCCAGCGTCATGGTCGTGCTCGTGTTCGCCCACATGATCCGCGTGTTCACGATGGGCGCTTACAAGTACCCGCGCGAAATCAACTGGGTACTCGGCGTGTTCTTGTTCATGATCGTGATGGGTTTCGGATTCACAGGCTATTTGCTTCCGTGGGATCAAAAGGCGTACTGGGCTACTCAAGTCGGGACGAGCCTCGCTGGCACGGCGCCGGTCATCGGTGGCATGATGGCGAAATTGCTCAAGAGCGGCTCGCAACTCGGTGCTGCGACACTCACGCGCTTTTACGCCTTTCACGTTTTGTGGTTACCGGTGCTCTTCGGAGTTGTGATCTTTCTGCATCTCGCGCTGGTCATCCGGCAAGGGATTGCGGCTCGCACGACTTCGCTAGAGAACGGAGCGCCGTCGAAGACATCGGATCCGGAGTATGCCGGTTACTACCATGGCGCGTACGCGGCCACAAAGCGTGGCGGTGTGCGATTTTGGCCCGACATCGTGGGAAAGGACATCATTGCTTCGTTCGTGGTGGTGTTGCTCATTCTGCTGCTCGCGTTGGCATTCGGCGCACCGCTTGAACTCCCGGCGGACCCAACCGACACGTCATATGTGCCGCGACCGGAGTGGTACTTCCTGCCGTTCTATCAACTGCTGAAACTGTTTCCGGGTTCGATGGAGAGCACGATCGCCGTCGGCGTACCGCTCCTGTTGATTCTCGCCTTGCTCGGGCTTCCGTTCTTCGATCGCAACAGTCGGCGGAGTCTCCGCCATCGACCGTTTGCGATTACTTCGCTGGCGATTTTGCTTGGCGGATCGGCGCTCCTACTCGGTGCGTCCATTCGAGACACCCAACCGGTGATCGCGCCTGAAACGGGTAAGCCTCTGACTTCATCGGAGCGCGCTGGGCGAGCGTTGTTTCAACGTCAATGTGCGGGTTGTCATGTTGTCGGAAAGGCCAAGGGCGGCGACAAAGGACCCGAGCTGACTACCATTGGCTCGAACCGCAGTGTGGCGTGGATTCATAGTTTCATAGAAAATCCAACGCATTTTCACAGTGAATCCGAGATGTCACCGTTCGGGCCGCCCGTGCTTTCGCATGAATCCATCGAAGAAGTCGCACGATACTTGGCGACGCTTCATGGGCTACCAGGCCGCGAGGTGCCTGTCGAGGTCCACGACACGTTCCCGGACCTTCTTAAATCCAGCGGAAGCGACGCCGCTTCCGCGAAGACCGATGCCGGCAAAAAGACAACGGCGCCAGCCGTCATACCAGGGAAAAAGTAGTAATCACGCAGTACACACAGGAGCACAGTATGCGATTGATCTACGTTCTTCCACTTGCCGCTGCGGCACTCGCTATTGGTTCGCGACCCGCACATGCAACGGGCAATGACATCCGTAACAACGCGAAAGTGTCAGTTGCCACGTTGAATCTCAAAGTTATTCCCGCGTGGGCCCGAAAGTACAACATGAATTGCTCCGGGTGTCACTACCCGACCGTGCCACGCTTGAACGCGACCGGCATCGGCTTCAAGTGGTCAGGCTATCGCATGCCCAGCGAGATCGGAAAGAATGCGGAAGTGAAGAAGATCGAGAACTACCTTAGCGTACGCGGCGTCGTGCAATACGTGTATACCAAGACCGAGAAATCCGAGGCCGATTCCAATACACTCTTTTTGCCTTCGGCGAGTCTCTTCGCTGGCGGTGCGGTTGGCACCAACTACGGCGCCTTCGTGGAGTTTGAGCGCACGCCGGACGGAGCCGTGGATCTCATCGGCCAGGTCAACGGCGTGTGGGGCTCGGAGAAAGGGTACGGCGGCGTTCGGGCTGGCCAAGGGCACATGATCGTCGGTGGTGCCGTTGCCGGCTTTGATCGCCCAACGGGCGTCCTCTCTCCACTGCCATTGAGTGAACCAACGACGACCGGTGTTCCATTTATTTTTGCGGGAGACGTCGCCGGGGTCGAAGCGTTCTATGTGTTTGGAGGAATCAACCGTACGTCCGTGGCGTTCGTGAACGGACTGACCGGCAGCGGCACAGGGATGGAAGCCGCCAAAAGCACGACGAGTCACGACTGGGTCGTCACGAACCAGCTCATGCTGGATGACGTGGGCGCGTCGGTGGCAGCCGTCGGGTATTTCGGCACGATAAAGGGACTCGACTCGACACAAATGGATCTGAACTCCAGCTATTACCGGATCGGATTGTCGGCAAACAAATTCATTGGTCCGTTTGAGGCTCAAGCCGGCTATGTGTACAGCGGCAACTCTCGCCTCCCCACGGGAGCGATGTCGACGTTTACATCATCGAGCGTCAAGGGCACCGGATACTGGCTTTACGGCGGATATACGGTGAAGCCTAGCTACTGGACGCTGTACGGCCGTTACGAGTACCTCGATCCCAATAGCGCCGTGAGCGATGACGCAATGCGCCGAATCGTGTTTGGAAGTGTATTACCAGTAAACGTACCGGAATACATCCGGGTTGGTCTCGAGTATTTCCTCGACACCCCCCAGGCGGCCGGCGCGTTGAAGCGCTCAGGAGTACGGGCAGAGATTCACGTTGTGTTCTAGCTGTGGATCGGCGCCTGTGGCACGATGCACATGGACAATGATTTCTGAAATTCCAATTATCGCGGAGACAATATGAAGATCCGAAACATTTCGCTGGGAATTGCTACTGTCATGGTGGGTGCGATCGGGCTGAACCTCAACCGCGCCCACGCGACCGAGCTGTCGAAGCGCACCGTCGAGCAGGCGGTTGATGGCAAGGACATCTATATGAAGAGCTGCAAAGAGTGTCACGGTGTACTCGGTGCACCAACGAAGGCATCTCTGCGCAAATACGAAAAGATTCAGAATTTTACCGATTCGTCGTTTTTCACGAAACGGAAGGATTCGGAGCTCACCGAGGCAATCGAAAAAGGTAAAGGCCGCGACATGAAGGGGTTTTCCGAGAAGCTGAGTAAAGAGGAAATCCATGCGGTGATGCTCTACATCCACACTCTCGCCAAGAAGGCATAGCGTATGACACAGTATCAGACTTTTAGCAGGATGGTGGCGATCGCCGCATTGGCGATCGCCGGACCCGTGGCTGCGCAGCAGTCGGGGATGATGGGCGGTACGCAACAGCAGCATATGCAGCAGCACATGGGACAGATGCAGGACATGATGGGCAAAATGTCCGACATGGGTCAGCGATCACAGCAGATGCAACAGCAACTGAAACAGCAGATGGGGCAAATGCAGAATGGGCAAATGGGCGCGGCACACACCGCGATGCCTCAGATGGCCGATCATATGAGCAACATGACGACTCAGATGAAAGGCATGATGGGACAAATGCAGTCGATGATGAAAGATCCACAGATGATGAAAGATCCTGCGATGCAGCACGACATGGATGACATGGGTGATCACATGGCGGCGATGTCGAAGGACATGGGCAAGACGCTGCAGGCTATGGAGCAGATGCAGAAACGACTCACTCCGATCCCACCGCAGCCGAAGAAGCCGTAGACGGAGATACCGGATGTCGAACTTCACGTGGTGTACGCGCCGCGTGGCAGTCACGGTCGCGGTGCTGATCACCGCGGCCGTGTCGGCGCCCGCCCAGTCTCTCGCGTACGTCGGTGGAGTGCAATACGCCACGGGCAGTTTCATTTTCACGCAGCGCACATGGAGTGCGTATCTTTCGAACGGACTTTCCTGGTCGTCAGGTCGGTTACGGGTCTCGGCGAGCATCCCGCTGGTGTTACAACCGGCGGGATGGCTTCAATACAACGGATCGGGA
The DNA here is from genome assembly GCA_025360995.1 of Gemmatimonadota bacterium. Lineage (GTDB taxonomy): Bacteria > Gemmatimonadota > Gemmatimonadetes > Gemmatimonadales > Gemmatimonadaceae > Fen-1231. Next base: position 8,852 of record JANYBD010000009.1, on the reverse strand, counting down.
ATGATGGTGCCGACTGGCGGATTAGCGGGCGCCACGACGGGCTCCCCAGGTAATACCTCAGGCATGGGCGGAGCGATGCATGGCGGTACGATCACGCCAGCGAGCGGAATGCCGTTCAGCGGAGTCGGGCTCGGCGATCCCGTTGGTCGAATCGACGTCGCGCTGTCGCAAACCGAGGCCGGACGTCCATCAATAAGTTTGGTTGGTGCGGTAAAGGCGCCAATTGCAGACGTGGGAAGCGGTTTTGGAACCGGCAAGTGGGATGCCGGCGTCGGACTCTCCGGTGCTATGAGTGCGAACGGCATCTCCGTACTCGCCGAGGCTGTGTATTGGAAAACAGGAAACCCTTCCGGTGCCTCATTGCGCAACGCCGTAGCGTATGCGCTCTCAATTGGGCGAGCACTTCCCAGCAGCCACTGGTCCTTGCTCGGCACTGTGTCTGGCGCGACTAGTCTGTGGACGGGGCTTGAAGGTCCCGTGCTGGCGGGAGTCGGCGTTGGCTATTTACTCGAATCGGGGAGTAGCGTGTTCGTCACGGCCGCCGCGGGCCTCACGCGGACGGCGCCAGCGATTTCGACGGGCCTTGGTTGGCGGGTTCCACTCAGCCGGGCGCGTTAGTCTTTCCGTGTTCAGCAATGCGCGGCGGTTCTTTCTAAAACTGATCGGTTCTGAATTGCGGCCTCATATGAATATTGGAGATGCCATGAGGAAATTGTATTTAGTGATTTCAGCGCCCCTTTATCTTAGCGGCTGTATGATGCTGGGTATTGGGGGCATGGGTGGCGGCATGCACGGAACGTCACCGGCTTCCACCATGAAGGGGCCAACAATCATCAAAGAATCCATCGCCAACGGGATTCGAATCACCGCCGAGTTTCCAGCGTATATACTCGGCGACGAACTCGTATATCCAGTGACTCTTCATAGCGCTCGTGACAACTCGCTCATCTCGACTGCGTCGATTGCATTAGTCGTGATTCTGGATGCCAATCGCAACCAGGTCGCGCATTCAGGACAGCTCGATTCATCCATGGGTCAGAGCACCGTCGGGAAAATGAAATTTTCTTCGGACAACATTGGCAACGGTACATTTGTGTTCCGTCCGTCAATCACAACCGGAGGCATCTACACCTTTGTCTACCTTCTGGACAGTATTGGCAAAATTAGAATGGACCCGCCGATTGAGTTTCGCCAAACCGTTCCGCTCGACAGTCGTAAGACTCAACAATCAAGGAACGGCGATCACATCTCCGGTATGGCTCCTGCCGTCCTGATCGGTGCGGGCGTTATGGCAGCAATGATGATCTTCATGTTCCGGTGAATCTATGGAACATGCTAACCTCACCGCGCGGGCGGGCGGGCGCGAAGCGCACCTGTTCGCCAGGTGAAATGTTCGTAGACGCTTGCCCAGTACATCCCGAACGCGAAGCCAAAGAGCAGCTCCTCAAGCGGAATGCCCCAGATTAACACACCGCTGAGGTCGGGCAGATTCCATACGGACTCGATGTATCCCGGTGCCAGCAATCGCAGCCCGCTCATGAAAACCGTGTACAAAAAGAGAAAGAGAAATCCGCTGACCGCCGTCTTCGCCGCCAAATCCGGGCGGCAGAGGACGGACGCCGCAGCCCCAGTCACAAGGCTCACCAACGCCGCATAAATCGGATTCCACGGCAAGAAGTACAACGGAACGAAGAGGATAAATGGACCAAGCAATGCCATCCGATGCCAGTTGTGCCTTCGTCCGTGACGCGCAACAGTTTCCATCGGCACAAGAGAGCGCACCATTATGGCATCATAGAGCACAACGCCGATACCGCCGATGGCGAAAGAAAAGATCAGGCTCTCAATGTCGAATCGGGTACGCTCTGCAAATTCAAAGAGGCTCGGCGGATTCCAGTACCGTGGAACGAAGATTGGCTCGGTCAATCCAAAAAGGGCGGTCGCGAGACTCACGCGCCACATGGCCGAACGTTTGTCCGCGTGCCGGACAAATATTGTGATCCACGGAATCATGAACGCGGCTGACCAGATTAGCCAGACATAGTGAAAGCGCATGCTAGAAAGTCAAGTCAGGCTGCCGTCGGCAAACTGATAAAAACGGTCGTACCCTCCCCGAGATGGCTTGCCATTTCGATTGTGCCTCCGTGCTCTGCGGCAGCCCATTGAGCGATCGCGAGGCCAAGGCCGCTTCCGCCAGGGTCGCGCAAACGGGCGGGGTCGGCGCGGAAAAATCGCTCGAACACACGCGGCACGTCGTCCGGGGCAATTCCCACTCCGGTATCGCGAACTAGAACGAACGCCTCGCGACCGCGATGCGTAATCGATACCCTGATGATTCCAGTTGGCAGTGTGTATTTGATTGCATTCTCGATAACGTTGAGAAAGAGTTGTTTCAGTCGATCGCGATCGCCACGGACGATGCTCGGCTCGATCGCGGTGACCTCAAGGCGCTGTCCGCACTTCAGGTGACGCAATTCGCCAAGCACCTCGAGCACGAGGTGGTCTAACTCAACGGGCTCGCGTCTAATGGGTACTCCGGCATCCGCACGGGCAAGAAGAAGGAGATCCGCCACGAGACGCGCCATCCGTTGTGCTTCGGCTGATGCCTCCGAAATAGCGGTAATCTGATCCGCCTCTGATCCTTTCGCCGCCTGTAGTAGGTCGAGGTTCGCTTGAATCACGGTCAACGGCGCGCGCAGTTCGTGTGAGGCAGCCGACACGAATCGAACTTGTGATTCATAGGCATCCTCCAGGCTCGCCAGCATAGCGTTGAACGTGCGGGCGAGCCGTGCGAGCTCATCGCGGCCATTGCCATCCGCGACGCGCTGCGAGAACTGTCGCGACTCGGAAATCGCCGCAGCGGCATTTGTGAGAATGGTGATGGGGCACAGCACTCGGCATGCAACAATCCATCCCGCACCAAACGCTACAACAACACCGCCAAGTACCAAAGCAATCATCAGGCGTGCAAAACCCTGCACCGCCGCGTCGATGTGTGAGAGCGGCAACGTGGCGACCAGGTATCCGGACCCGTCACGCAGTGGCTCAACATAAACGCGAACCCGATTGCCGTCCGTGTCCGTCAGGAGACTAAAGTACCCGCCGGCATCGAGCGCCATGTGCAGTGTCGGCGCAAGCGCTGCGATCGCGGAATATGGACGCAAATATGGCACCGTAAGCATCTGGTGCAGGTCAACGGCCGGTACCGATGCCGCATTTCGTGACTGGCCTTGTATCTGGCCGCCGCGGTCGAGAATTCGGATTCCCGTGCCGAGCAGAAGTGATGCATTTAGTACTTCGTCCCGCTGGGATGGAGTGGTCGCCAATTCCGCTCCGACGTGCGCCGCGATGCCATGCAACACGCGATCCAACTCATCGTAGTGCGCCCGACTGTGGATCGCATAGCTATATCCGCAAATGAGCACGACGACGAATGTCGTGAGCGACCCATACCAGAGTGCTAGGCGAAGGCGGAGCGACACGTCGCGTTACTGCTCGCGGAGCACATAACCAGCGCCGCGAATCGTGTGTATCAGCCGCGGCTCACCGTGAGCCTCAAGTTTCTGGCGCAACTGCTTAACATATACTTCGACGATATTCGAACTCCCTTCGACTTCAAACCCCCAAACGCGTTCCATCAGTTGGTGTTTGGCGACCACGCGTCGAGGGTGTAGCAGGAACTGGCGGAGCAGTTCGTATTCGGTCGACGTAAGATCAATGACTCGTTGGTCTCGCTGCGCGCGTCGCGTACCGGTATCGAGCGAGAGGTTATCGAAATGCATGATATCGGGGCGGTCTTGGTCACGACGTCGAAGCATCGCCTTCACACGGGCCAACAGAACTTCGAACCGAAACGGCTTGACGACATAGTCATCGGCACCCAGTTCCAAGCCCTTTACCTGATCGGCTGTTCCATCTCGCGCCGTCAGCATCATTACTGGCAGCGACGAATCCGCCCGCCGCAACCGCTCGAGTACATCGAAGCCGTCGATGCCGGGTAGCATGACGTCTAGAATGACGAGATCGGGCGCGTGGTCTCGCGCACTGGTTAACCCCTGCGGACCAGAGGCCGCAGTGTCAACCTGATATCCCTCGTACGAAAGTCCTCGTCTGACAACATTCGTTACGGTCGGGTCATCATCCACTATCAGAATGCGCTGCAAGCCTTCCTCCAATTGATCGCTCGGGCATGCGCCCCCTCGAATACTGTTGATGTTGGGTTCACGCTACAGTCGGGCAAATCGCGGGTATTCTGTCCGAGAACACGGCTAGGCTTGTCAGGAGATCCCTGACAGGATCTACTGCACCCCATTTCCTTCATTCCCGGCATTCACCGACCGCTCCTTCCACAGCGAGTAAATCGCCGGGATCACCAGCAGCGTCAACAGCGCACTCGAAATCATCCCGCCAATCATTGGTGCCGCGATACGCCGCATAACAGTGCCGCCCGCACCAGTCCCCCAAAGAATCGGGAGCAGGCCAGCCATGATCGCGGTAACGGTCATCATTTTTGGCCGCACACGTTCGACCGCGCCTTCCATCACGGCATCGTACAAATCCCGGAGTGTCGGCTTCGTCCCAGCTGCCAATCGCGCGGCCCATGCCTGGTCCAAGTAGAGAAGCATCACCACCCCAGTCTCAGCGGCGACACCGGCAAGCGCAATAAATCCAACCGCGACCGCGACCGACCAGTTGTAGCCAAGCGCCCATACAAACCAGATACCACCGACGAGCGCGAATGGCAACGAAAGCATCACTAGTAGTGTCTCGCCCAGACTCTTGAAATTGAAATAGAGCAACAGGAAAATCAGCGCGAGTGTTGCCGGTACGACCAACAGCATCTTCGCCCGCGCCCGCTCCATGTATTCGTATTGGCCGCTCCACACGATCGAGTAGCCAGCGGGCAGCACGACCTGTTTCGCAACAGCGCGTTGCGCATCGGCCACATAACTGCCGATGTCGCGTCCCACGACGTCCACATACACCCACGCCGTCGGTACCGCACCTTCTGTACGGACGACCATCGGCCCTGCCGCCGGCCGGATGCGGGCGATCTGCCCCAACGGTACCTGTGCAGGATTTCCGCTGAGTGCCGAAGCCGCCCCACCCATTCCCGCACCGGCGCTGGTACCGCCTGCCGAATGTGCCACCGGCACGAGAACCGCCGCCAAGCGTTCTGGAGTGTCACGCAGTTCTTGAGGATACCGCACGCGCACACCAAATCGCTCGCGACCCTCGACGGTCTGCGTAATTGTCATCCCGCCAATCGCGATAGCGATGACGGCTTGAACGTCGCCGATGTTCAGGCCGTGTCGCGCCGCCGCCTCGCGATCAATGTCAATATCGAGATAGTAGCCACTCACCGCACGTTCAGCGAATGCACTCCGTGTACCGGGAACTGCCTGTACAACACGTTCGATCTCCCGTCCGACCCGTTCAAGCACAGCAAGATCGGGCCCGAATACTTTGATGCCAACGGGCGTGCGGATTCCCGTCGCGAGCATGTCAATACGGCCCTTGATCGGCATGGTCCACGCGTTGGTGATACCAGGCAACCGGACCGCCGAGTCCATGGCCTGCACCAACCGATCGTACGTCATGCCGCTCCGCCAACTCCCGCGCGGTTTTAGAGTAATCGTCGTCTCGAACATGTCCAGGCCTGCCGGATCTGTCGCGGTCGATGCGCGACCACTCTTTCCCCACACGTGCTCGACCTCCGGAAACTGGCGCAACAGGCCGTCCTGAATACGAAGGATCTCTCTCGCCCGGGCGATGCTCACTCCCGGCAATGTCGTCGGCATAAACAGAATCGTCCCTTCTTCGACCGGTGGCATGAACTCACTGCCGATTCGCGACCACGGAATCCAAGTGAGGATCAGAGTAGCCACGGCAATCCACACCACTGGCCAGCGATGGCGAAGTACCGAGGTGATCAGTGGTCGATATATCCTGATGAGAAACCGATTGATCGGATTCGCCCGTTCACGGAAAATCCGTCCTCGCACGAAGGCGCCCATCATCACCGGCACCAGCGTCACCGATAGCAAACTCGACGCGGCCATGGCAAACGTTTTTGTAAACGCTAGTGGCCGAAAAAGCCTCCCCTCCTGCCCCTCGAGTGTGAACACGGGCAAAAACGAAACGGTTATGATCAGCAACGAGAAGAACAGCGCCGGCCCAACTTCCTGCGCCGCCTCGACAACGACTCGCCAACGCTCCTCGCGAGAAAGCACACCCGTGTCGAGCCATTTGGAAGTGGAAACATCCGGTGCCCCCGGTTGTGCGCGCTCGTGCGCGAGTACCGCGCGCTCAAGATGTTTATGCAAATTCTCAATCATCACGATTGCCGCGTCTATCATTGCGCCAATCGCGATCGCGATCCCGCCGAGCGACATGATGTCCGCGCCAACGCCGACCTGGCGCATCGCGATGAATGCCATCAGGATGCCAACGGGCAACGTAATAATTGCAACCAGCGCCGATCGCGCGTGGATCAAAAAGAGAATGCAGACCAGCGCTACAACGAGACTTTCCTCCAACAACTTGCCGCGGAGATTTTCAATGGCGCGCGTAATGAGGTCGCTCCGATCGTAGACCGGCCTCACGACAACGCCCGGCGGCAAACTCGGTGCAAGTTCCTTCAAGCGCTGCTTCACCCGGTCGATCGTCGTGAGTGCATTCTGTCCGGAGCGCATAATGACAATCGCGCCGACGGCATCGCCACGCCCATCGAGCTCGGCAATGCCACGACGCACCGCCGGACCGACATTCACTCGCCCCAACTCGGCGACACGGATCGGCGTGCCGGTCGTCGTTGCATCCACAACGACGTTTTCGATATCACTGATCGACCGTAGGTACCCGAGTCCGCGCACCATGTACTCGCGCTCCGATAGCTCGACGACCATTGCACCGATGTCCGCATTCGCGTTCTGGATCGCCTGCATGACGCGCGTGACCGGGATGCGGTAAGCGAGCAACTTGGTCGGATCCAAATCAACCTGATATTGCTTTTCGAATCCACCGATCGTCGCAACCTCGGCAACGCCTGGCACAGACGTCAGCGAGTAACGCAGGTGCCAATCCTGCAGCGCACGAAGCTCCGCGAGATTGAGTCGCCCGGTGGTGTCTTCAAGTGCGTACTGATAGACCCATCCGAGCCCGGTCGCATCAGGCCCAAGCGTGGGCGTGACCGTCGTGGGGAGGCGCCCCTTAAGCCCATTGAGATACTCGAGCACCCGGCTCCGTGCCCAGTACAAATCTGTGGCATCGTCGAAAATGACATAGACAAACGACACGCCAAAGTACGAGTAGCCGCGGACCACGCGCGCGCCAGGAACCTTGAGCATCTCGGCGGCAATCGGATAAGTGACCTGATCTTCCACAACGCGCGGTGCCTGTTCACTGAAGTCGGTCTGTACGATGACCTGCACATCACTCAGATCCGGCAGCGCCTCCAAAGGTGTCCGACTCACCGCGAGCACGCCGCCCGCGACTGCGGCGAAAGTGAACAGCACAATTAAGAACTTATTCGCGACTGACCATGCGATAACGCGTTTGAGCATTGGTCAGTTCTCCATGGGGCCGGGCTTTTTCATCCCCGGCATATCCGGCATCGGCGGCGCAGCCTTTGGAGGCGCGGAGACCGCTGGTGCTTGGGGCGCGGGTCGCACTGGCGGCGACACATCCATCCCCGGCATACCGCCCATCCCACCAAGTGCCGAACCCAGATTCGACTCGGCGTCGACGAGGAATGTGGCCGATGCAACCACTGTCTCCCCGGCGCGCACACCGCGTTTAATTTCCACACGATTGTCGGTAGCGAGGCCGAGTACTACATCGCGCGGCTCCAGTTGCCCATCGGCGCGTTTGACGAAGACAAGATCGCGAGTGCCCGTGGATAGCACCGCCGAGCGCGGAACTTGAAGCACCGCAACGCTGGCCGCGCCGCGAATGTGCAACGTCGCGTACATCCCCGGCTTAAGCAGACCATTGGCATTGTCCAGCACTACACGGACACGGACGGTGCGAGTGTCGATGCTGACCGTGGGTTGCATAAAAATAATTCGTCCCGATTTGAGCACGCCCGGGAACGCCTGCAACTCTACTTCGACGAGTTCTCCGACTCGCACAATCGGCAAATCGCGCTCGAAGACTTCACCCTCCACCCAGACCACGGACAGGTCTACCACACGGTAGAGTGGCTCACCAGCCATGACGCGCTGCCCCGCGACGACCGGCTTGTCCATGATGACGCCGGAGTACGGCGCCCGGATTACCAACGACTTCGGAACATCACCCGTTCGCTCGACGCGTTCGACCTCGGATGCAGGCACATCCCAATTGAGAAGCCGTTGGCGAGCTGCCGCGCGCATCTCCACGGCATTCGCGCGTGTCACGGAATCTGCGCCGGCGACATCCCGCACTAGCTTTGCTGCTAAGATGAGCTCCTGTTCCCCACTCACCAGCATTGGTGCATACGTCGAGAGGAGCGGGTCGCCCGCCCTCACTTCGCTGCCGGTCGTGTTCACGAACAGCCGATCAATCCAGCCGTCGAACTTGAGGGTCACTGTGCGCACCTTCGTTTCGTCGGCCGTGACTACCGCAACGGTGCGAACCTCGGGTTGCAGAGTGGCAAGCTCAACCGCGGCAAATGTTACTCCTATGCGGCGTGCCTGTTCCGCACTCAGCATCACGGATTGTGCTGTGCCCGGAGCGGGCGCGGCTGATTGTTGTGCTTTTGCGGACGCAGAATTGTTTTTGGATCGCGTGGCGATAAGCACTGCAACGACGGCGGCACCAACGACCAGCACTCCAAGCAGACCATTCCGCCAGCGATTCGTGTTGCCGGT
>JANYBD010000291.1 GCA_025360995.1 Gemmatimonadota bacterium | reverse complement strand
GTCCATCGCGCTGGGCACACGCGGGGCTGCCGACGCCAACGACACTGATCGCCGCCACAAGACAAGTAATCTTCGCCTGCCACCCGTACAGCCCAGTGACTCTATGAAAGTGCGTATGCATCGATTGCTCCCGTTTGCGCTCTTCGTGCTACCCAGCGCGTTCGTGATTTCGTGCGCCACGGCGCACCCTCTCGTCGTGAATGGCGCCGCCGACAACCGCAGTGTCGTCGCATTCGCCCCGTCGCTCACCGCGCCGTTGAATAATGCGGCGCGCGACTGGATTGAGCGAACCCTGGCCTCATTGACACTCCGCCAACGCGTCGCGCAAATGGTCACCGTCTGGGTGCTGGGCGATTACACCAGCACAACGGACCCGGCATTTATCGAAGCCCAACGCTGGATTGTCAATGACGAAGTCGGCGGCGTGATCATGTCGCTCGGTTCTCCAATCGAAGTTGCGGCGAAAGTAAATGACTTCCAGCGGATGGCGCGCATTCCGCTGCTGATTTCGTCGGATGTCGAACCTGGCCTTGGCCGCCTGGAAGGCGGTGTTTTTGCGCCTTCGTTGATGACCGGCGGGAGCGCAACAGTACTGCCGAGCAATATGGCAATTGGCGCGACCGGCCGGCCCGCCAATGCCGAAGAGGCCGGGCGGATCACGGCAATCGAGTCGAAGGCGATCGGCATTCATCTGGCCTTCGCGCCCGTGGTAGATGTGAACGACAACCCGGCGAATCCGGTGATCAACACCCGGTCGTTCGGTGAAGACGCGCCCGCGGTCGGGCAATTCGCGGCGGCGTTCGTGCGCGGGTTGCAACGTGAAGGCGTGGCGTCCACGGCGAAACATTTTCCCGGGCATGGCAATACCAGCACCGATTCCCACCTCACATTGCCAATTGTCACCAGCGACCGGGCGAGGCTTGATGCCGTGGAGCTTGTGCCATTCCGCGCCGCAATCGCCGAGAACATCGCCGGAATAATGACCGCACACATTGCGTTGCCGGCGATTAGCCACGATACGGTACCGGCGACGCTTCTTGCATCGATTATGACTGGGTTGCTGCGCGATACCCTGCACTTTCGCGGCCTTACCGTGACCGACGCGCTCTCTATGGAAGGTGTGGGCAAGGGTTATACGGTCGAGAAGGGCGCCGTCATGGCGGTGCAGGCCGGTGCGGATATGCTGCTCAAGCCTTCGGATACGCGCCGAGCAATTGATGCCGTCGTCAGTGCCGTGGAACGCGGCGAGATCACACGCGAGAGAATTGATGTGTCGGTCCGACGGTTGTTGGAACTCAAACTGCGCACGGGCGCGGTGCAACATCCTATCGTCGCGTTGGATTCACTGCGGATGTTTGTCGGCACCTCAGCACACCGCGCCGCTGCGGCACGAATTGCGCAGGAGGCCATCACGTTGGTTCGCGATCAGCGTTCGCTTGTGCCACTGCACGACGACGGCTCGACCTTGATCGTGGTGTACAGCTCGGAAATGGACATTGATGCAGGGCGGGAATTCTCAGCGACGGCGCGAGCCATAATACGGAACTCTCGCGTCGTGCGTGTGACGCCGCGCTGGAGTCGAGCTTCTTTGGATTCCCTGCTCCGCGCAAACGACAGGGTGATCGTGAGTACGCACGTGCGCACGATAGAAGGCGAGGGACGGTTTGCGGTCGCCGAGCAAGTGGCGAAATGGATCGATGACCTGGCCGCGACGCGGTCGGTGATTGTCGTGGCGAACGGGAATCCGTATGTCCTCCGCGACTTTCCGCATGTGGGGAGCTATCTCGTGACGTATGGCCGCGGGCCGGCGCTTGAACAAGCTGCCGCGCTGGCGATCGCGGGCCGCGCGCCGATTGGCGGACGTTCGCCGATTTCGTTGCCGGGGTTTTTCGCGCGTGGTGATGGAATCCAACGACCATTCGTGGCGCCGGGCTCCGATAACTTGAATAGTGGCGCAGCCAGTGCCACCGACTCGCTTGGGCGCGCAATGCAAAGTACCCTGCGCGGGCTGCTCGACCGCGCGGTGGCCGACAGTGCGTTCCCTGGCGCGTATGTCATTGTTGGCCGAAAGGATCGCATACTCGCCAGTTACGGCGCCGGACATCTCGACTGGGCGCCGTCACCGCGGCCGGATGAGCACACGCTGTGGGACATGGCCTCGCTCACCAAAGTCACCGCACTGGAACCAGCGATAATGCAGCTCGTTGAGCAAGGAAAGATTGACATCAACGCACCCATTCAGCGCTACCTGCCACAGTGGATCGGGCCGAACAAAGAGAAGGTGCTAATTCGTCACATGCTCACACATGCTTCAGGATTGCCGGCGTGGCGCCCCCTTTACAAAGAGGCCGACTCATCCGACTCGGCGATGAAGTTGGTCTACGCGACTCAGCTCGATACGCTGCCGGGTGTGCGCTATGTGTATTCGGATCTCAACGCGATTCTGCTCGCGGAAGTGGTGCGTTCGGTCACGGGACAGCGGATAGACGCGTATGCGGCGGCGCAGGTATTCGGGCCGCTCAAAATGCGCGAGACGATGTATTTGCCACCGGCGTCTTTGCTGCCGCGAATTGCCCCAACAGAAATAGACCCATGGCGCCAACGCCATCTGCGCGGCGAAGTGCACGATGAAAACGCGGCGATGCTCGGCGGCGTTGCCGGACACGCCGGATTGTTCAGTACGGCCAACGACATGGCACGATATGCCCAGATGTATCTCAATGGCGGCACGCTCGATGGCGTGCGGATTGTGAAACCGCAGACGATTCGGCAGTTCACAACCGTGTACGATTCCACTTTTTCCCATCGTGCCTTGCTTTGGGAAACGCCGACCGGCAATAACTCCGCTGGCCACGTGATGAAACGCCCGGCGTTTGGCCACACCGGATTCACCGGCGGTGACATCTGGATCGATCCGGCAAACGATTTCTTTTTGGTGTTGCTCACGAATCGCGTGAATCCGACGCGGGCGAATACCAAGATCGGTGCCGTGCGACAGGCGGTTGCCGACGCAGTGGTGCGACTCGCGACTGGCTCTCCGCAGTAACGCACGATATGCTTTGCCCACGTTTCTTCTTTAGCCACTGGGGTATCGCGTGACCCTGCAGCCAATTGATTGGGCGATCGTTGCCGCGTACTTCGTGTTGTCCACCGGCATAGGACTCTATTTCACCAAGCGCGGCGGTGAGAGTCTCGATCAGTACTTTCTGTCTGGCCGTCAAGTGCCGTGGTGGCTCGCCGGTGCCGCGATGGTCGCGACAACTTTCGCGGCCGACACCCCGCTTGTCGTCACGGGGCTCGTTGCCACCAAGGGCGTTGCTGGCAATTGGCTTTGGTGGAACTTCGTCATGAGCGGGATGCTCACCGTGTTTTTCTTCGCGCGCCTCTGGCGTCGCGCGAAGGTAATGACCGACGTCGAACTGGCTGAAGTCCGCTACAGCGGAAAACCAGCCGCGTTCCTCCGCGGCTTTCGGGCGATCTACCTCGCGATTCCAATCAATCTGATCATTCTCGGGTGGGTCACCCGCGCGATGATCAAGATTCTCACGATTTCGCTGGGACTGCACGACGTTTCGGTCCTCGGCATCACG
>JANYBD010000249.1 GCA_025360995.1 Gemmatimonadota bacterium | reverse complement strand
GATTTGTCCTCCGGCATCCGTGTGCGCGCCGGTGATCGACTGCGCGTCGAAGCCGTGGACGGCGCGCGCAACCGCTGTACCGTTTCGTACATCGGATCGTAGCCGGCGAGTGTCCGGTACGCCGATCCGCATAACCCTAGGTCAGAAACCCCCATTATGAGTGATCTCAATAACATGCAACCGTGGATGCTGCTGCTTGGCGTAATAGTCTTGGTGCTCGTGGTCATCCCGGGCATCGTCGCCAGTTTCTTGCGCAATGTCGACGCCGGAACGATTCGACTCGTCAGTTGGCTGAATGGAGGGACAGTGATTTACCGCGGTCCTGGCAAGTCTAAGGAAATTCCGCTCTTTACGACCGGGACGACGCTGTCGAGCAAAGTCATCAATGTTGATCTCGACATCACCGACCAGACCGCCGACTTGGATGCGAGCCTGAATCCCCGTCCGATCAAGGTGCGTGTGTTGGCCAGCGCGATCGTTTCTGTTGGCGACACGGACATGCTCATCAAGACGGCTGCGAACCGATTCTTTTCAAAAAGCGAACCCGATCAGGTCAATACGCTGACCGACCTGCTCTCCAGTTCGGCTCGCCGGGCGATCAATTTGCTGACCCACGACCAACTCTTCTCGGCGAAGACCGCGCCACTCCCGGCCATCGCCGGCGGACCAAGTGTGGCGCTCGCTCCGCGACCGGAACTACTCCCAGTTGTCGCGCGCGCCACGAGCCCGGATTCCATCGAGGACGACGACGATCCGCTCGCCGTCATCATTCGCAAAGCGTGCTCGCGCGAACTCACCGACCTCGGCTTGATCTTCAATTCGCTCAACATCAAGGTGGTGCAATCAGAAGTTGCTGATGCGCGACGCCGTCAATCCGCAGCGGAAGCACAGGCGAACGCCGAGATTGTATCGGCCCAGCAGTCGCGCCGGTCAAAGGAAGCGCAGCTTGAAGCCGAGCGCACGATTTCCGACAAGCAACGTGAATTGGACCAGACGCGAGCCTCAAACGCGGCGCTGGTCGCGCTCGCGGAGGCGAAGAAACAAGATGCACTCGCCGGGCAACGAGAATCGGAATTGAAGGCCACGCAAATCGCCCAGGCGTCGGCTGACGCCGAGCGAGTTCGCATCGAAGCTTCGGCATCGGCAGATGCCGAAGCGATTCGCATCCGCACGGTGAGCACTGCGCAAGCGGAGGCGATTCAAAAGGTGAATGAGGCGATCAAGGCTGGGGGTGAAGCGTATTTCCGTTATAGGCAGATTGAAATGTTGCCTCAGATCGCGCCGGCAATTGCCCAGGCATTGGCCACGGCAAAACTCGTGACGATTTCTGGTGGCGACGGCAAGGGCGCCGGTGAGACGGCCACCAACAATATTACGAGTGTGATTCAAACCGTGTTGGCAGCGCAGATGGTGGCGCGTGGCGGATTACTCGACAGTTTGGAGTCGGGAAAACCGGCTGGGGAATCGTTGCCGGTACCTCCACCGCTTCCGCCAACGACTGGCCGTTCGAAGCCTTAGGAAATCCTGTTCACACAGCGCCAGCACCCGGTCATTTCCCGGGCGCCGGCGCTTTGTGTGGTAACCAGTTGGCGCCACCGGCAACAAATCCTTACCTTCTGCCACCACAACTTGGCGCTTACCGGACGAGGTACTGGATGATTCGTTGGAAAACGTTGCTCTTCGCGTTCGCTTGGTCGACATCAACTGGAACTGATTTCTTACCACTTGGCAATGGGAATTCTCACGCCGATGTCGCCACACAGGACACGCTGAAAAATCCGCCGACTTTTGTGAACCAATCTTCGGCACCCCGAACGATTGAAGTTTCGCTGACAGCTGCCCCAGCTCGACTCGCGCTTCAGCCCGGCAAAGTCACCGACGTTTGGGCGTACAATGGGATGGTACCCGGACCCACGCTCGAAGCCCGCGAGGGCGACAAAGTCATTATTCATTTTAAGAATAATCTCCCCGAAACCTCCACCATTCATTGGCACGGGTTGCATATCCCCGCGGATATGGACGGAAGTCCGTTCAGCCCTGTCGCGCCCGGCGGAAAGAAAGACTACATCTTCACGATCGACGCGGGGACCGCTGGCACGTTTTGGTATCACCCGCACCCCGATGTGCGGACCGGGTATCAAATCGAGAAAGGGCTCTATGGTGCGATTATTGTCCGCCCGAAGCTCGACCCGCTCCCGGCGATGCCGGAGAAGTTGCTGATTTTGTCGGACAATCGCTTCCTCCGTAATGGAGCAATCGACATATCTCTGCCGCATACACTTGGCGGAATGGCAGACGAGGAAAACGGTCGCGAAGGAAACGTGATGTTCGTCAACGGCCAAGTCATGCCGAAGATCAATATTCGGAGCGGCGAGGTGCAACGGTGGCGTGTTGTTAACGCCGGTGCCGCCCGTGTATATCGACTGGCGATACCCGGTCAAACGTTTGTCCAAATCGGAAGTGACGGTGGCCTGTTTGAGCATCCACAAGAGATCAAAGAATTGCTGCTCGCTAACAGCGAACGGGCGGAACTGATTGTTCGAGGAACCGGGGCGCCGGGAAGCGCTGCCGTACTACAAACGCTTCCGTATGATCGCTATATGCCGCAAACGCGTCCCGCCGACTGGAACCACGCACGAAATCTCTTAGCCCTTCAGTATTCGGACGAGCCTCCGGCGCCGACCACTCGGCTCCCGCGGACCTTGCGGGCGATTCCAATTCTTGATACTACCAAGGCTACGGTCCGACGCGTGCTCGTCCTATCACAAGGAATGATCAATAATCGGGCGATGGACATGAATCGCATTGACGTGAGCGCAAAACTTGGCGCCACCGAGATCTGGACGATTGAAAATGTGGTGGGTATGGATCACCCGTTTCATCTACACGGATACCAGTTTCAGTTGCTTGACCGCAATGGAATACCGGAGCGGGATCGTCGGTGGAAGGACACGGTGAATATTCCGAAGCACGAAAACGTGCGATTCATCGTGCGCTTCGATGCCAACCCCGGGAAGTGGATGTACCACTGCCATATCCTCGATCACGAGGATCACGGTATGATGGGCGTGCTCGAAATCAAATAAACCGGAGGAACCGCTATGCGAGTGAACACAAGTTCGGTTTGGAAAGT
>JANYBD010000221.1 GCA_025360995.1 Gemmatimonadota bacterium | reverse complement strand
CCGTGACGCCAATGCTCCAACGACATCAGGTCCACGCCCGGTGAGCCAAAACGCATTGGCGAGCGCGACAATCGCCCGCGCGTTTTGGGGCTCGCGTTCGACGATCACTTCATAAATGGGACCAGACACCTCATGCATTTCGCGATACGCCTCGGCCGCCGTCGACAACTCGGCGGTGGACGACGCCGAGGATAGGGCACTGACCCGGTCCAAGAGTCGCGCGACATCGCCGCTCTGGCGATATTCGTGGACTATCGAATCGAGTTGCGTGCGAACGGCGGGATCGACGGAATCAGAGGTGCTCATCGTGGGCAAAATCTATTGGGATGACAGGTACGATGCACCGGTGATTGCGTGAGCGACTTTCGCGTATTGATAGCCAGTACGGACCCAGGGTTTTCAGCGGCAGTTACCTCAATTCTGGCCGCACAGCTGAGCACGGCCGCCACGGACGTCATTGATCCGCAACGTCTTCGAGCCAAGCCGGAAGCGATGGCACTGGTCGTCGACGCACGCGACGATGCGTTGGGGGCCCGCACTGTCGTCCGAACGGTGCGCGCGATGGGATTCGGCGGCGCGCTCGTGCTCATTGGCGGCTCGACCAATGCGATGGCCGATTCCGAATTGGGCGTCGCAACTGTTGCCGTCGACCGGATTGCCTTTGACTTGGTCCAATGTATTGGAGAACAAATGGCGCTCGCTTCGGCACCATTCGCCGATCAGGTCACGCGGGCGCGGCGATTGGTGTCGGCTGGCGAAATTGCCATGCGATTGCAACACGCATTGAACAATCCACTCGCCGGTTTGTTGGCCGAGTCGCAGCTGATGTTGATGGATCCGCAAACTCCGGACCAACAGGCATCGTTGGAGCGGATCGTCGGGCTCTGCCGTCGGATGATTGAGATGACCCGGACGCTGGACGGCTTGGGAGAGCGCCCCCTGTCGACCCGGACGGGGGTAGCCAATTGAGTCGATTTGGGACAGGGTGGCCGGAAAGGGTTGCGCGTTTGAGGATAGCAGGGCATACTCTAAGGCAGTTACCCGCCTGCTGAGTTGTTGGGCGCTGGTATGTGACCGTCGGACAGCGCGTGAGTTATCCGCGCCTCTGGCGACCCGAGGCGATCGAGCCATCCGCAATCTGAGCGCACGACCTGCCCCGCCTGTTTTTGTTCTGCCTTTTCATTTTTCGGTTCCTTTTTTCTCTTGCTCCACCCCATTGCATGACTGAAAACCGACGCCCAAACCGTCGTGGGCGAAAGCCACGGCCGCGCGGCAATCCTTCGAATGAACCGATGACGGAATCCGATCCGTATCGTGATCCGTCAGAGTCCACTGATCCGGGGCCGGCATTGAGCGGCACTGAGGACAGTGGACCAGCACCATCGCCCATCGGCGGAGACAGTACCAGCCAGCCTGTCGATGGCGCGCCGCCAGCACGGTTCGAGGGTGGTTCACCGCCGGCATCACAAGGGCAGCCGGGGCAGCCGAACGGTCAGGGGCAGCATTCTTCCCGCGAGCAGTTCAACAGTAATCAGCGGGACCAGAGCGGCAGCCGTCGCGGCCGTCGCAACCGGCGAGGGCGCCAGCGCACTGGTGGCAGTGGTCCAGGTGGTCAGGGTGGACAAGTCATCGAACACCAGCAGTCAGGACCGCCACCGATCATCGTTCCCGATACGACAACCGAAGGCTGGTTCGATCCGGCGCGCGATGGAGGATTTATCCGGCGCCACGTCAACAGCTACTTAGCCGATCAGGGCGACGCATATGTTGGACCGCACCTGATACGTGCGCACGGTCTGCGTCGCGGCGACAAGATTGTCGCCAGCGCCGGACACGATCACCGCGGCCGCCTCACCGTTGCAGAAATCACCACAATCAACGACGACGATCCGACGCTGGCACTTCGTCGGCCGGATTTTAGCTCTCTCACGGCGAGTTATCCCGAGCGTCACCTTGTGCTCGAAACCGGACGGCCGGCCAAGGGCGGCCCGGAAGTCACGCGCCGGGCAATCGACCTGATTGCGCCAATCGGTTATGGCCAGCGGGCATTAATCGTTGCCCCGGCACGGGCCGGAAAAACAATGCTTTTACAAGCGATAACCGAAGGTGTGGCGATCAATCATCCCAACGCCGTGCTACTCATTCTGCTGGTGGACGAGCGCCCGGAAGAAGTGAGCGAAGCCATTTCGTGGGGCGTGGGCGAAGTGATCGCATCGAGCTTTGATCAGCCGGCCAAGCGTCACGTGGAAGTCGTCGAGATGGTGCTCGAACGTGCACGCCGTCAGGTGGAACAGGGCAAAGATGTTGTGATTGTGCTCGACTCACTGACGCGCATGGCGCGCGCTTTCAATACGGCCGAACGCGGCACCGGCCGTACGCTCTCCGGCGGCCTGGATTCGAGTGCCATGGCAAAACCAAAGGCATTCTTTGGATCGGCCCGGGCGATTCTTCCTGAACACGGCGGTGGATCGCTCACGATCATTGCGACGGCGCTCGTCGAAACCGGCTCGCGCATGGACGACGTGATCTTCGAAGAATTCAAGGGCACGGGCAACTGCGAAATTAAGCTCGACCGTTCGCTGTCGGAAAAACGAATCTTCCCGGCGTTCGATATCGGGACCAGCGGTACCCGGCGCGAGGAAAAACTGTATCGCGTCGATCAAATCGATGCGATCTACACATTGCGTCGCGGGTTGCAGCAAATGCCGCCAACGTCAGCTATGGAATGGCTGATCAAGCGAATTGCCGGAACCACTTCGAATGAGGCGTTGCTGGCTGGATTGTAAACGTTGCGAAGTTTGTAGCGACGAGCGATCTACTTTGTCGCCAGCTCGTCATACAGCGTCGCCATCGCCCGCATGCCGCGTCGAAAGTTGTCCACGCTTATCCACTCGTCCGGGGCGTGGGCGTTCTCGCCAGGGAGCCCGAAGCCGACAAGCAACACCGGCGCTTTAAGAATGCGTTCGAAGTCACCGACCACGGGAATTGAGCCGCCTTCTCCCTGAATCACCGGCTCACGGCCAAAAGCCGCGGTGAGTGCACGACGTGCAGCATCGTATAATGGTCCATTCAAATCGGCGCGCCACGGTTTGCCGCCATGCAGATGCTGCACAGTCACGGCCACACCGGCCGGTGCCACTTTTTCGACATGCGCTTTCATCAGCCGTTCGATCACTGCCGGATCTTGATCGGGTACTAACCGGCAACTCACTTTTGCCATCGCCTTCGCCGGCAACACGGTCTTCGCGCCTTCGCCGGTATAGCCGCTCAACATCCCGTTCACTTCACAGGTGGGACGGGTCCAGAGTTTCTCGAGCGTCGTTTTCCCCAGTTCGCCGCCGAGTGATTGCACGCCAACGTCACGCATGAAGGACTGGTCGTCAAACGGCAGTTCACGCATGCCGGCCAACACCGCGTCTGGAAACGGACGCACGGCATCATAGAATCCGTCTATCGCAATGTGGCCCTTGTTGTCATGCATCGTGGCAAGAATTCGGGCGAGGGCCATCGCCGGGTTCACCACCGCTCCGCCATACATCCCGGAATGCAAATCGCTGTTCGGCCCGACGACGGTAATCTCGAAGTACGCGAGGCCACGGAGCGAGCTGAGAATGCTCGGAATTCCCGGTGCGAACATCGCCGAGTCAGAAATAATCACAGCACTACATGCCAGCCGCGACGCGTATTGCTCCACAAACGGGGCCAAGTGTTCGCTTCCAACTTCCTCTTCTCCCTCGGCGATCACCACGACGTTCAACGGCAGCGTGCCGCGAGTCGCGAGGTGCGCCTCGAGCGCTTTGACGTGCACCCAAAGTTGTCCCTTATCGTCAACCGATCCACGGCCGAAAATTTTTCCGTCGCGAATGGTCGGCTCGAAGGCGGGCGTGGTCCACAGATCAAGTGGTTCTGCCGGCTGCACATCGTAGTGGCCGTAAATCAAAATCGTCGGCGCGCCGGGCGGTGCCTTTCGCCATTCGGCGAGCACCACCGCGTGGCCGGCCGTTGGTAAGGTCTCGGTGGCAAAACCAATCGCGGCGAGTTTTTTGTGCAACCAGTCGGCGGCGGCACGGACATCCCCGTTGTGTTCAGAGTTCGCGCTCACGCTGGGAATGCGAAGAAACTCGAACAGATCATCGTGAATGCGCTGGTCATTGGCAGCGAGCCACTGTTCGATATCGGCCGGTACAGTATTCGCAGGCATTAGTTGGTCCACGGAAATGGTTGAGCGCGTTGCGGCCACTCGCCGTTCCATCCGGAGAGGTACCACAGTC
>JANYBD010000202.1 GCA_025360995.1 Gemmatimonadota bacterium | reverse complement strand
GAACAGTCGTATTTCAATGCGGTCTCGACGATTCCGGACTATCCGTCGTCGGCGCCCCGTCGAGTCGATTTGACGGACATGCGCCGCGTGGGATTCACGGCGATGGTCTTTACGCCCTCTTGGCGCATGATCAAGCCGTATATCGGCGGCGGCTATTCGTTCAACTTTATCAAAGAAGCCACACCACAAGGGTCGTTCTATACGTCCCCGGGCGCGCGTGACACAGTGCTGAAGCGCGTGAACAGTGCCCGAACAGCGGGTAAGCTGTTCGGTGACGTGGGTGTCATGGCGATGCTCGGACAGTTCGCGCCGTTTGTGCAATACACCATCATGCCGACCCAAGGCACCGGTTCGTGGTTCATTAACGGTGCCGGCTTCACGACAATCTGGAAAGCCGGCGTGCGCGTGAACTTCGGGACATCAGTGGAAAAGAAGTGGTGACCGCTCTGCGGTGACCTTCGAAGGCAGAAGACAAAGCGGCGCGACCCACTGGGCGCGCCGCTCTGTCTTTTGGGGAAAATCGTTGCGGCGGGTCACGCCGGGTTGATGGCCTTCTTCGCGCGCGATGGCCGCTTTGGTTTGGCATTGTCGCCATCCTCGTCCGCAAGATCAGTCACGACGGGCTTGGCGCGCGATTTTCTCGCTGGCCTGACCTCGTCAATGACAACCGGCGCGGCCGGTGTGTCGTCAACGACACCAATCATCAAATCGACCGGCGGAAGCGCTTTCCCACTAAAACCGGAACGCCCGCCGCGCGCCGGCGCGCCGCGGGCGCCCATTCCGCGCGGAACCACGGGCGTATTGGCCGCCTTTTCTTTATCTGCCGCGGCCTTGAGTGCGGCTTCTTTGACATTGAGCTGATCGGCCACGCTCGGTGCAGATGCTGCAGTCGCTACTTCAAACGTGTCGCCGCGCTTGCGTAGATCCACAGCATCGGCGTCGTGGGCATCGCGAAGAATGCGGGCGAAGTTGCGCTCGCTGAGACTTTCGCTGTCGCGACCGAGCAGGGAGAATGCTTTTTCGCGTACGCGCTCGCTGGGCACTGAATCCTCGCCCGAGACAAGTGCGGCGACGGCACTGCGAATCAGTGCGAAGGCTTCATCGCGGGTCAGGCGAAGGCCGCTACCGCCAATACCTGCGTCGGCCTTTGGAGCAGTGACAACCACATGCGTTCGCGCGCTCGCGTGCGGCGCACGGGACGCGGCGGGCCTTTGCGGCGCGCTGCGTTCCGCGGCGACGGGGGGTCTGGTAGGCGATGGAGTGACTGGAGCGACAATAGGCGCGGTGGACGCGATCGAAGCGACAGCGGCCACTGCGGGAACGGTAGCCACCGGTGTTGATTCGACAGCTGTCGGCGCGTTGGTGTCGGCCACTGCCTCGCTGGTTGTGCCTTCACGGTCACGCTTGTTGCGGCCACGACCGCCACGGCGGCCGCGACGGCGGCCCTCGCGCTCTTCACCTTCACCGGTCGGCGCCGAGGTGCGCGCTGATGGCGTGACCGGCGTGGCCGGACTCGTGCCTATCTTGCCAACAGGCGGCGCAACATCGAGTTGACCGTTCTCGAGTTTCGTTACTTGAATCAGCCCTTTCTGGGCTGCTTCAAGACAGAACTTTGAGAATTTCGAGATGCCGAGATTCTTTTCGTCAAAGGAATTGTCGATTTCCTGCATCACCTGCTTCAGCCGGTCGGAGCGCATGACGTCCCCATTGCGCTGCATCCGGGTGATCGCTTCGGTGACGAGCTCCCACGGATCATGCTTGGTGCTCCCTTCGCCCTCGCCTTCTTTCACCAGGCCGGCGAGGGCATTGTAGCTGTAATACTCATCGCAGTTTTGCACGAGCAGATCACTCGATGATTCGCGAATGCCGACACCGATGACGTACTTGCCGTATTCCTTGAGTTTGATCACCAAACTCGAAAAGTCGGAGTCGCCAGAGAGCAGGATGATCGTTCCGATCTCGGGACGGGTGAAGACCAGTTCGATCGCATCAATGGCGAGGCGAATGTCCGTGGCGTTCTTCTTGGATGATCCATACGCTGGCGCGAAGATCAAATCGATTGAGGCTTCGGACAGCGGCACAATGTACTGAGGATAGCGGCGCCAATCGGCGTAGGCCCGTTGGACGGCGACTTTGCCGTGGATGATATCGCTCGACAACAGACTGCGGAGTTCCGCGTGGAGATCCTTCTGGATGCCCATTGTGACGTTGTCAAAATCGATCAAGAGCGCGGCATTTGGTGCGTGGACGACCGGGCCGCCGATGCCGGACTGGGTGTGAGCCTGCGGTCCGCGATGCATGGGCGTGATAGGCGCTCGTGCGGCCGCGACGTGGGCGTGACGTGGATTCATTGTTCTCTGGCTACTCGCCGTTGGTCGGGCGTGCGCCGCGCAGAGTGCCGCGCGGAATGCGCGACGAACTCAGATGGTGGCGTATGTGCCCGGTGTGTTCGGGGCAGGCGCGCACGCACATCACTTCTTCCGGGCGAGGGTACTGCTCATTTGTTTACGCTTTGCCGCATGCCCGGGAAACAATGATGGCGCAGGCGCCGAGTCCCGTAATAAAAGGTGGTTCTCCGAGGCGCCGGACGTGCCGGTGATCGGGGCGCAAAGGCCTCAGCGATCATCGACGCGCCAGGCGCATCGTCCTTGAAGCATAACAAGTTAGGTACACTTTGTCACCTGCGTACCGTAAGTTCATCACGAAACCGGACTCCCTCTTGCCCCGTAGAGCTATCAAGTGAAGCGACTCGGCTTCCGCTCCAGGCTTTTTCTCATTTTGGCACTGTTTGCATTGGTGCCCTCGATCCTGTTGACGATCGGCTGGGGAAGCGCGACCTCGTGGGTACTGCCGCGCTTGAGTGGGAGCGCCGCTTGGGACAGTGCAGCTGCCACCGGCGAGCGTGCACTCAAGGTGGCTCGACATGCGCCACGGTCGGCCGCCGGGGACTCAATTCTTAACGCCCACGAGCGGGAATTGGCGAGCTCCGTCAAGTATGCGCGTCAGCTTGAATACTTGGTGCGCCGGGTTGTTCCAATGTTGGTGATCGCAGGGTTACTGTTGCTGGCGCTGCTGTCTTTGGTGGCATCGCGTGTGGCAGGTCATTTGAGCAGACAACTAAGCCGGCCGCTTGACGAGTTGGTCGGATGGACTCAGCGGTTGCGCCGCGGCGACCCGTTGCCGGCCCACGCCACCGCCAAAGGCGCCCCAGAATTCGGGGTGTTACGAGCGGGGATGCAGGAGATGGCCGTGGCGCTCGAATCCGGAAGGCGGATTGCCATCGAAGCTGAGCGATTGGAAGCATTTCGGGAGTCAGCGAGGCAAGTGGCACACGAGCTCAAGAATCCGCTCACACCCATCCGGTTTGCGGTGGAGCGGCTGAAGCGAGGAGTTCCTGTCGAGCTGGCCGATGCTGTGGACGTGTTGTCCGTGGAGTCGGCACGACTGGAGGCGATGGCACGGAGTTTTGCCCAGTTCGGAAAACTTCCCGAAGGTCCGCCGTCGGATATTGATGTCGAAGATCTCATGCGGTCCGCGGCGCGCACGACCGTACCGCCACATATCTCCTTTGTGATTGATACTGATCGCGATTTACCACTATTGTACGGACTACACGATGCACTGAGCAGAGCGTTTGGGAACGTGTTATTGAACGCAGTCGAGGCCTGCGGTGCGCAGGGGACTATAACAGTGTTGGTTGCCTTGCTTCCGGAGGCTGAATTGTTGGTATCTGTTACTGATAGTGGTCCTGGCATCGCCGTCGATCGGCTGAAGCAGATCTGGACACCATATGTCACTGACAAAACGGGCGGCACCGGGTTGGGGCTCGCAATTGTGAAACAGACCGTGGTAGCTCACGGAGGGCGGGTGGAGGCACGGAGTGCACCCGGAAAAGGTGCAGAAATACGGTTAATCTTCCCGGTACGGCGACCGGACACTGTGGAGACGGCATGACAGGCCAAGACGTTACCAAACTGCTCGCCGACCGCGAGCGCACCGCGCTGCCGGCGAGCGGGCGAGGAGATCAGCAATGAACGAAGACATTGTTGTCCCGATCGCTTTTTGTATAACGGTCTGCGTGCTCTCGCTCGGCATTCCGTTAGTGCGGCATTATATCAAGCGAGCGGAAAGACAACCGGCGCTATCCAACGCCGACCGCGCCGACGACTCGGCACGCCTCGCTCGAATTGAAGCGGCGGTAGAGTCAATGTCGATTGAACTCGAACGAATTTCCGAAGGCCAGCGCTTCGTCACCAAGCTCCTCGCCGGCCGCGCCGAGCCCGTAAAGTTGCCGTCCGTACAGCAGTAGCCCTCGCCTCCCCGACACCCGTGCCCTCTGTTCTGATTATCGATGACGAACCGAATATCCGCCGGATGGTGGGCGCCCTGCTCACATCCGAGGGCTTCGAAGTACGTGACGCGGGTGATGGCGCCAGCGGAGTAGCTCGGGTCGCCGAACTCGATCCCGATCTCGTGCTGCTCGACCTGATGATTCCGGGCACGATGGATGGCATGGCGGTACTGGAACAACTCCGGGAGCGCTTTCCGGATCTCCCGGTCATAATGATGAGCGGGCGCGCCGGATTGTCGGACGCGGTGAAAGCCACGCGATTGGGGGCAATCAATTTTCTCGAGAAGCCCCTCACCCCCGAGGGCGTGCTTCTGGCGATCACGAGCGCGCTGGAGCTGCGAATGGCGCGCCGCGAGCGAACCGCACTCCGCGCCGACCTTGGAATAGCCGGCGAATTGGTTGGCGACAGTCCGGCGATGCGCGAGCTCCGCACGATGATTCAGCGCGTCGCGCCCAGTGACGCGCGCATTCTGATCACTGGCGAGAGTGGCACTGGAAAAGAACTTGTGGCGTCGGCCGTGCACGCCGAAAGCAAGCGCCGCGATCGACCGTTCGTGCGCGTGAACTGCGCGGCAATTCCGCGCGACCTGGTGGAGAGCGAGATGTTTGGTCACGAGCGTGGCGCGTTCACCGGCGCCACGGAACGCCGCATCGGCCGATTCGAACTCGCTCACACCGGTACGCTATTACTCGATGAAGTTGGCGATTTAGGCCCCGAAGCGCAGTCGAAACTCTTGCGGGCAATCGAAGCCAAGGAAATCGAACGTGTCGGCGGCGGGCGGCCGATCAAGGTTGATGTACGAATTCTCGCCGCTACGAATCACGATCTTGAGCGCGCGGTACGGGATGGCCGGTTTCGCGAAGATTTATTTTTCCGGTTGAATGTGATTCCGATTTCCGTGCCTCCGCTACGGGAGCGGCCGTCGGACATCCCGGCCTTGGTGCGCCACTTCGCGGCATTGCAGCGCCGGCGTTCGGCGCAGCCCGCACCGCACTGGCACGACGATGCCGTCCAGTATCTCGCCCGACACCGGTGGCCCGGAAACGTCCGTGAACTCGCGAACATCGTCGAGCGCCTTTCAATTTTGTACGCCGGGCTACCGATCAGCGCCATTGAAGTCGCAGCGGTATTGCCGGTCGGCGATACGGCCGTCGCGTCGCCGCTGCTTCCCGATCTCTTGCAGCCGGAAATCACGCTCAGTGACGCACTCGATGAATACGAAAAGCTGTTGATCAGCCGAGCACTCTCGGCAGCTAACGGAGTCGTGGCAGAGGCGGCTCGCCGCCTACGCACCGATCGCCCAAATCTTTACCGTCGGATGAAACGCCTCGGCTTTGTTGCGCCCGGAGAATAAGCGGCACGGATCGTGCTTAATGAGCACCATCCAGACACACTCGGAGAAACAATGAGACGGTCGGTGCGACGGTCAACGGGTTCCCACATCGCCAGCTGTTTGTTTGCGCTGTCGGTCTTCCATTCATTACGGGCGGAAGCGCAACAGCTGTCCGACACGGTGGGCTCCCGCCTTTCTCCTGTGGCGCGCGGAGCCATTGCCCGGTACAACGCACCGGCGACGCGACGCATTGCGGGAGCATTCGACGTTCCCGCCACAACGGTAATCACTGGCGACGTGGCGGTGCTCAACGGGCCGGTGACGATCGCCGGCCGCATTCAGGGATCGTTGATCGCCATTAATTCGGATGTGCGTTTTGCACCCGGAGCGCGTGTGGATCAGCAGCTCATTGTCATTGGCGGGGACATCTACGGTCAGGAGAGCGCACAGGTAGGCGGTGAGTTGTTGCGGCAAGTCGAATTGCTTCGTTACCACATCGACGGAGAGCGCATCGTCGCCGAGAATGAACCGGTGTATGACGACTCGTGGTGGCAACGGCATCATTTGAAGCACGCGTTTCGCCATGGCGAGGCCTACACCGATTTCTTCTATCTCGCGTCTCACGCGTACAATCGCGTGGAGGGATGGTCCATTGTCGCGGGACCGCGATTCGAGCGTGCGCCGGACTGGGGCAAGATTAATGTTGAGGCCTTTGCGGTCGTTCGCACTGCCGACCCGGTGCGCTGGGGTGAGGGAACGCTCGGTCACGATGCGAAGGCGGAAGTTCAGTTCGGAAAACCGCTCGGCGTCGCCGTCGGTGGACGGGCGTTTGATGTCGTTGCGCCAACGGAATCGTGGCAGATGGGCGATGGTGAGGTAGGACTCGCTTCGGCACTATTTCGACGCGACTATCGGGACTACTACGGCCGGCACGGTGGCGAACTTTTCCTGCGCCTGCAGGGCGGCAACGACGCGGATCTGACCACCACCTTTTCGGACGAGCAGTGGGGCGACCGCCGCGACCGCAATCCGTGGTCGTTGTTTCGGGGCGGCGAGCCATGGCGACCGAATCCGCAAATGGATGTCGGCACGATGCATTTGCTGACGACCCGGCTTCGCGTTGACACGCGCGAGCGCGAGGGCTCGCCACTCGCCGGATGGTACCTCACGATGGAGTTGGAAAGCGGTGCGGGACAATTGACACGTTTCGGAGCTCCGCTATTTACTCCTGATGCTCCGCTAGCTTTCCCGGCGGTAATTCCCCGCCCCGAGAGCGTACGATACACACGGGGCCTTTTTGACTTACGGCGTTTCAATCGCATCTCGCCGAACACGAATCTTAATTTCCGCTTGGTCGCCGGTGGCTGGCTCGGCGGCGATGCCCTTCCTACGCAGCGGAAGTTTTCCGTGGGCGGGCCTGGCACGCTTCCCGGCTACGCATTTCGTGAAATGATTGGAAACGGTGACGCTCTGCAGTGTTCTCGTGGCGTTGTGCAGAACGGGTCGCCCGCCCAGTGCGATCGAATAGCGTTGGCACAAATCGAGATGCGATCACGTTTTCTCGCGGGAGTGTTGCGCGACGACGGGCCCGACGATTGGTGGCGCCCGGGGTTGAACCATCACGCCGACTGGGTGCTCTTCGCCGATGCCGGACGTGGTTGGCTCGTTGGACCGTCCGACGGATCAGTGACGTACGGCAAGAGTTCGCTTCCGTCATTCGGCAGTTTCAAGTCCGACGTTGGTTTAGGACTCGACTTTGGCGGCGTCGGACTCTACGCGACCAAAGCGCTCGCTGATGGCAACGAACCCGTACGGTTTTTTGCACGGCTGCAACGGCGATTTTAGCGCGTGACTGTGCTGCGGACGCTAGTCCTCGCCGTTACACTAGCCCTCGGAATTTTGCTCGGGGGCGCGAGCGACGCGCGGGCACAGCAATTACCGGCACTCGACATTGCCCTCCCTCCGCCCTCAGAGCTGGCAACCTTAGGCCCGGTAGTAAGCGCGGTGCACATGCTGAGCAGCCCCAGTATGCGCGAACTGCTCCTGCAGGGGTTCCCCGCGCAACTCCACTTTCGCGTCGAACTTTGGTCAGTAGGCGGATGGTTCAACGAATTCGAAAGGGGCACCGAGTTCGAGGTATACGTGCATTACCTCGTGCTCGAGAAAATGTATGAAGTGGTGCAAGTCGTACACGACCGCGGACTGCCACTGGGAAAGTTCGCGCGGATCGAAGACGCAGAACTTGCCGTCGCCCGTCCTACCCGTGTACCGATCGCCGCGCTCGCGTCGAACAAGCGGCAGTACTACAGCGCCACACTCGAGGTGGAAGTGTTACAGATCTCGGACCTCGATGAGTTGAATCGCTGGCTGCGTGGCGAACTGCAACCGGCAATTGGCGGAAAAAACAATCCGGGCACCGCGATATCACACGGCGTCCGGACGTTAGTGGCGCGACTGCTGGGCGGTGAAACCCGGTCCTACGAGCGCAGGACCGCAGTCTTCCGCGGGCGCTGATTACGCCAGTTGCCGGCCCCGATGTTCGAGCGCTTCGATCTGGTGCAGGACGTTCGCTCCATAGAACATGCGAATGTACTTCGCCTGCGCCGGCGTCAGTCGCCGGACGGCCCACGAGAGGTGCACGAAGTGCGGCTCGATCGGGGCATGGGCGAGATGCATGCCACATTCATCCGGCAGGTGGTTCGATTTGCGTGTGTTGCAACTACTGCAGGCCGTGACCACATTCGTCCAGCTGTTCAAGCCGCCGCGCGAAAGCGGTACGACGTGGTCGCGCGTCAGCGATTCGCGCGGCCGCAGCTGCGCCGACGACCGCGCACAGTATTGGCACGTGTAGTGATCACGGGCAAAAAGAAAAGTGTTCGTGACCTGCCGACGAAAACGGCGAGGTACATGAATGAACTTGGTGAGCCGGATGACTACCGGACGCGGCAACGCCAGCCGCTCCGAGCGCACCAATGCTTCGCGGTCGGCTTCGACAATTTCAGCTTTGCCGTCGATGACCAACCGTAGCGCGCGGCGCAACGGCACCATCGTGAGCGGTTCGAACGAGGAATTCAGCGCGAGACATCCGACGATCACGTAGCCCTCCTCAGCGAGACTCGGCGACGCGGCAATCGCGCCACGCCGTCACCTAGTAGTGCTTGCCGCCTCGGTAACCGGAACTGGAGTCAACCATCCATACGCATCCGGATAGCGACCTTGGACAATTCCCATATAGCGGTCCTGAATTGCCCGCGTCATTGGGCCGGGCTTCCCTGCACCCACCGGCAACCGGTCCACAGACCGGATGGGTGTGATTTCAACCGCAGTGCCACAGAAAAACATTTCGTCGGCGAGATACAGAAACTCGCGCGGCATCGTCATTTCCTTCACCGGGTAGCCCAAATCGGTCGCGATTTGGATCACGGAGTCGCGGGTGATTCCATCGAGAATCCCGCTGCTCAGCGGCGAGGTATACAGTGTGCCTTTCCGCAGCACGAATAAATTTTCACCGCTTCCCTCGGCCACAAAACCGGCCGTATCGAGCATGATGCCTTCGGCGTAGTCATCCTGCTTGGCCTCGGCCTTCGTGAGCTGGGAATTCAGATAATTTCCGCCGGCCTTGGCGAGCGTTGGAAACGTGTTGGGCGCGGCACGACGCCAGCTGGACACGCGAACATCCGCCCCGTTCTCAGTGGCAGCGTGACCCAGGTAGGTGCTCCATTCCCAACAAATAATAAACGTCTCAAGCGGCACGCCATCCGCGCCTATTCCCATCTGCTGGCCGGTGCGGGCCACCAGCGGGCGGATATAGCAATATTTGAGATCATTCGCCGCAACCGTGTCGACCACGGCCTGACAGAGCTCATCGGCCGAATACTTGAGGGGCAGGCGATAGATCTTCGCCGAATCGATCAGGCGATTCATATGGTCACGCAGGCGAAATACGGCGCCGCCGGCGGGCGTTTCGTAGCAACGCACGCCCTCGAACACACTTGAGCCATAATGCAAGGCGTGGCTCATAATGTGCACATTGGCGTCGGCCCAATCCACGAGCGTGCCGTCACGCCAGACTTTAGCGGTAGGTCCCTTCACTTGCGCCATCTCACCATCTCTATGCGAGTTCGATGAATTGTAACCGATACGCGCAACGCGGCGCTAGCGAGCGTCCGTCGAACACGCGCGCGAAAGCTTCCACGCCGCGAGGCGAACCGCCGTTGCATTTACGCGTGCCGCAGCGGCGACGACGTCCGCGCCGATGACCGCCCCGTCGCGAACACGTTCGCGACCGGCAATCACAACGCACGATGCTGCCGCGCCAGCGATGGCCCACACCAGCGCGTCGCACGGGTCATAGACGGGCTGACATTCGCTCGGCAGAGCAAAGGCAGCGAGGTCAGCCTGTTTGCCCACTTCGAGTGATCCGATCGTGCCGCCCATACCAAGCGCGCGCGCGCCGTCAATCGTGGCGAGTTCGAGGGCGCGCCGTGAATCGAGCAGATTGTCGCGTCGCGCGAGCGCGCGGGCAGCGAGCACGGCGAGGCGCGCTTCGGCGAGCAGATCCATGCGATTGTTACTGGCCATCGAGTCGGAGCCAAGGCCGACGTGGACGTTGGACTCAAGCATCGCGGCGAGCGGTGCCACGCCGTGCCCGAGCTTGGCATTCGATGCCGGGCAGTGCGCGACGCCACAGCCGTGGCCGGCAATCAGCTGAATGTCAGCATGATCCACACGCACGCAGTGGATGAGCAGCGCCCGGCGGGCAAGAATGCCAGTGCGCTCGAGCAGGGCAATCGATGTTCTGGCGCGCGGCGCGACATCGATTTTTCGGCCGTGTAAAAAGGCCGCATACGAACCCGCTCCATTCGCAATGAGATCTTCTTCATCCATACTCTCCGCCACGTGCACCGCCACTGGCAAATCCTGTTCGGCGGAATATGCGGCGACCCCTGTGAACAGTGCGTCGCTGACCGAATACGGCGCGTGGGGCGATACGCCCACCCGCACCAACGGCGTTTGATAGGTGCGCATCGCCCGGACGGCGCGCCGGAGATCGTCAAGCGACGCAGACGCAGACTTTGGGTCCGGCCCAAACACCTCGCGATAGGCAATGCCACGAACGCCAAGTTCCCGCATCGCGTCGAACGCCGCCGGAGCCGGAGCAGTGTCGGCAAATGTCGTGATGCCGGCCCGCAGTCCTTCGAGCACGCCAAGTCTGGCACTAGCGACAAGATCGTCCGTCTTCAGTTCGGCGCGGGCACCGGTAAGCGTGCGAATCCATTGGAAAAATGGCAACTCTTCGAGCAAGCCCCGCATGACCGTGAGATCGAGATGCGTGTGGGCGTTGACGAGTCCGGGTACAAGAATCGCCTCGCCGAGATCCCGATCGGGTGTGTCGGAGGCCGGGGCCTGAGCCCGCGCACCCACCCATTCGATACGATCGCCATTTGTAATGACGGTTCCGTGTTCAATCGCCGGCGCTGTGACCGGCAACACCCATCGCGCATGGTAGCGCACGCGACCTGTGGCGGAAGGAAAAGCGCCAATCGTCACGGACTTTTCGGCGGTGCGCTGGAAAAGCGAGGTGGGCACTCTCGTGTGGGTTCGGTGCCGGGAATGTAGTACTCCGTGTATGCGTCCTCGACCGGGCATTGCGAGCCGTGCAGCAGCCCCGTTTTTACATCGACCAATCGGGAGACAATCCCGCCAGGTCTGGGCCAATCCGGGGGCGCAGGTTTCCGTTCATACACCTCGCGCATAAACG
The DNA here is from genome assembly GCA_025360995.1 of Gemmatimonadota bacterium. Lineage (GTDB taxonomy): Bacteria > Gemmatimonadota > Gemmatimonadetes > Gemmatimonadales > Gemmatimonadaceae > Fen-1231. The sequence continues at coordinate 12,419 of JANYBD010000202.1, read as the reverse complement.
ATGTCCACGCCGGCGCAGCGAGCCGTCCGCCCTGCGCGTTCGCCATGATTTTCTGCGGCTTGTCGAAGCCCATCCACACACCCGCGACCAGGTCGGCGGTGTAGCCAATGAACCACACGTCGGCACCGTCATTGGTGGTGCCGGTTTTTCCCCCAGCCGGGAGACGAAAGAGCGAACCGACGCTGCCGGCCGCGGTCCCTTTGCGAATCACATCTTTCATCATATCCACCATCAACCATGCTTCCTCCCGCGACAGCACCTGCTCGATCGTCGGCTCCGGCTTCCACACCACTGTCCCTTGGTCATCTTCGACGCGCAGAATCGGCGCGGCGCTCGTTCGCGTGCCGAGATTCGCAAACGTGGAATACGCGGCGATCATTTCGATGGGATACACATCCGCCGACCCGATGTTGATTGATGGATATGGCGGCACTGGTGTGGTAATGCCGAAGCGATGCGCCATTTCGACAATACTCTGCTCGCCCAGCTCCATTCCCACTTTGACGGCAATCAGATTGCGCGACTGATACAAGCCCTGACGCATCGTCATTGGGCCGAGGAACTTCATGTCGAAATTCTGCGGCGTCCACGGCTTGGAGGGGTCGGCCTGCGCGTACTCAAGGGGCGCATCGTCGACGATGTAACTCGGCGGGCGGCCGCTCTGAATGGCAGCGGAATACACGATCGGTTTGAATGTTGAACCCGGCTGCCGGGTGGCCTGGGTTGCGCGATCGAATTTGGAATCTTCGAAGTCGCGCCCGCCCACAAGCGCACGCACGGCGCCAGTGCGCGGATCCATCGCGACGAATGCGCCTTGTAGATACGGAGAAACAGTCGCGTCGTCCGGCGAATTAGATGATGCGCGCGCCAGATACGACTCAAAACTACGATGCGGAAACGGCCCCGCCTGCCCTGCTTCGACGGCGCGAAGCTGACGGTCGAGCGCGCGTTCTGCCGAGCCTTGCAAATCGAGATCCAGCGTCGTGTATACCTTGAGGCCGCGCTCGTACAGCTGTTTGCCGAATTGTTCTTCGAGCTGACGGCGTACCCACTCGACGAAATAGGGGGCTGTTTCACCGCCGCTACCGCTGCGCCTCCGAGCGAGCCGCATCGGATACGCTTTGGCGAGTGACGCATCGGCATCACCGACCGCATCGGCCCGACGCATTAACTCGAGTACGGTGTTTCGGCGCTGGACAGCGCGATCGGGAAAACGGCGCGGGTTGTAGCGCTCTGGACCTTTAGGCAGAGCGGCCAATGTCGCGCCCTCAGCGAGATTCAGATCCTTGACGGATTTCCCAAAATAGCGTTGACTCGCCGTCTCCACCCCAAACGCGCCATTGCCCAAATAGATCTGGTTGAGATACAGCTCGAGAATGCGGTCTTTGGAGTACTTCGCTTCGATCGCGCGGGCGACTTTTGCCTCGCGCAGTTTGCGACCGAGTGTTTTCTCACGGGCGTTGAGATTACCGGGAAACAGATTGCGGGCAAGCTGCATCGTGATCGTCGAAAATCCCTGGGCAATGCCGCGAGCCCGCACGTTCGCAAAACTCGCGCCGAAAATGCGCAGGAAATCGATACCGCCGTGCGAGTAGAAGCGCTTGTCTTCGGTAATAATGAAGGCCTCGCGCACCGGCAACGGAATTTCAGCGAGCTTTGCCAGCGTCCGGCGTTCGAGCCCGATCTCGGCGATAAACCGGCCGTCGGCGGCATAGAGGCGGGAGGTTTGTCGCGGCTGATATTGCTCGAGACCCGCAAGCGACGGGCAGGTATTGCCATGGCACACCACGGCCCAGGCGATGGCGGCGACAATGACGCCGAGGGCGGCGAGGCCAGCCAATACGGCGAGGGCGATTTGAATTGGTCGGCGAGGCATATCGAATCGTAAACTAGCCACAATAACGCCGCGACGCCGCTGGCTTTAGCTTTCAGATATGCCAACAAAAGAGACGTTGCTTGACGAGCTGGCCTGGCGGGGACTGCTCTACCAGCAGACCGAGGGGCTAGCCGAGCATCTCGCTGCAGGTCCTGTCACCGCGTACTGCGGGTATGACCCGACCGCCTCCAGCCTGCATATCGGCAATTTGGTTCCGATGATGGTGTTGGTGCATTTGGTGCGATTCAAGCACCAGGTGATCGCCCTCGTTGGCGGGGGCACCGCGATGATCGGGGATCCATCGGGAAGATCGACAGAACGGCCGTTGCTCGACGCGAACGCGATTGACGCCAACGCCGCGGGAATTCACGCGCAGCTCGAGCGGGTGTTGCGCGGCGCCGGCGCCACGGGCGTCACGATGATCAATAACGCCGATTGGCTGCGCGACGTGCGGTTGCTCGATTTTCTGCGTGAGGTTGGCAAACACTTTAGCGTGAACTTTTTATTGGCGAAAGACACCGTCCAGTCGCGGCTGGAGACGGGGATTTCGTACACCGAGTTCTCGTACATGTTGACGCAGGCCTACGATTTTCTGCAGTTGTTCAAGACGCGCGGTGTGACGTTGCAGGTTGGTGGCAGCGATCAATGGGGGAACATCACATCCGGCGTGGAGCTGATTCGTCGGTCGGCCGCCGGAGCCGCGCACGCCCTGACGGCGCCGCTAATCACCACGGCGAGCGGGAAAAAGTTCGGGAAAACCGAAGCGGGTGCGGTATGGCTCGATGCGGCCCTCACTTCTCCCTATCAGTTCTACCAGTTTTGGGTGAATACCGATGACGCCGATGTGGGACGGTATTTGCGGATGTTTACTGTGTTGTCACAATCGGAAATCAAGACGTGGGAGGAGTTGCATCAAACGCAACCGCACGTTCGCGGCGCACAGCATCGGCTCGCGGCGGCGGTGACGACGCTGGTCCACGGTGCGGCGGCGGCTGAGAGCGCCGAGCGTGGGTCCCGGATTGTATTCGACAAGACTGTCGATCCGCATTCGATTGACGATGCGGTGTTCGAGATGCTCTCCGCAGAGATCCCGAGTGTGAAGTTTGCAGGCGCGGCCGAGCTGAATGTTCTCGACGTCCTGGAGCAGGCGTTCAACCTTTCGCGTGGCGCCGGGAAGAAACTTGTGCAGCAGGGCGGCGTAAGTGTGAATGGTGAGAAACTCTCTGGTGACACACTCACAGTGCCACGCGACCGGTCGGTGCGCGGGCGCTGGTATCTGGTGCGCAAAGGCGGCCGCGATATCGCCGTCGCCGAGTTGGCGTAGTATGGCCCAGTGAACACGCCCCATGGGTTAGCAACCGCGCCCGATGCGGAATTTATCGCGTTCCAGCAGGCGGTCGCGGGGCGATATTCGCTGGAGCGTGAGTTGGGGCGCGGCGGAATGGGCATCGTGTACTTGGCGCGCGAGGTGCGATTGGCGCGGCCGGTGGCGATCAAAGTGTTGCCGCGCGCACTCGCGGCTTCCCGGACCGAACTGCGCGAGCGGTTCGTGAACGAAGCGCAAATGGCCGCCCAGCTGAGCCATCCGAACATTGTGCCGATTCATCACGTCGACGAAGTGGACGATTTCGTTTTCTTCGTGATGACATACATCGAGGGTGGTACGCTCGGTGAAAAGTTACGGGCGCGGGGCGCACTCCCGGCATCTGAAGCGGCAGGAATTCTCCGCGAAATTGCGTGGGCGCTTGCCTACGCGCATTTGCGAGGCATCGTGCACCGCGATGTAAAGCCGGACAATATTTTGTTGGACTCAGTGTCGCACCGCGCGCTTGTGACGGATTTCGGGATTGCCGGTGCGGCAGACTCGCTGTCGCTCGCCGACGCCGGGTATATCCGCGGCACTGTACACTATCTCAGCCCCGAGCAGGCGTGCGGCGAGCCGGCGGATGCGCGGAGCGACATTTATTCGCTCGGAGTGGTTGGCTACTATGCGCTGACGGGGCGAGTGCCGTTTGACGGGCCAAATGCCACTGACGTGATGGCTGCACACATTTCGCGCGTCCTTGAACCAATTGCCCGAGTGGCGCCCGCCGTGCCGCGCCGGCTGGCCGCGACCGTCGAAAAGTGTTTGGAGAAGTTGCCTCAGAACCGATGGCAGACGGCTGAGGCATTTGCCGAGGCCGTGGACGCTGCATTCGAGCAGCCGAAAGAGATTCCAGCGCCGATTCGGGTGTGGATCGCGAGCTTTGTGGGCGATCGTAAACCTCGCATAATCCTGACCATTTATATCAGCGCGTTGCTTGTGTCGGCCGCGATAGCAGGGTCGCCGCTTTTTTTTGGATTGCTGCCTGTCCTGCCACTTTTGGTATTCGTGATTCCGGAATCGCAGCGTTTACGGCGGGTGTTGCGCGCCGGGTACACCATCGGCGACTTGCGTGCCGCACTTGGGACCCACTGGGGTCGCCAGCGTGAGGAACTCGATTACGAAGCAGCCAACGAATGGAATTTTCAAACGAAGACGCTGACGATTTCGGCGGCCGTGGGCTTCACTGTGGCAGCCGTTTCAATACCGTTCGTTGTCCTGACGAACGGCAGCATGAACAATCCAGCGTTTGCCGCGCTCATTGTCGGCGCAATTGTAGGACTTGCCGGTACGTTGGGAGCGCTTCGCAATTACTTTCGACAGACGAGCCGATCTGGCGCAACAACAGTCGAAAAAATCTGGGCCGGAAAGTGGGGCGAGCGGTTCGTTCGCTTCGCCAGCATTGGACTCAAACGAAGTGCAATCCTTCCGCCGTCGATGCCTCAATTCACGGAAGTAGCCCTGGGCCGCGCAACTGACGCACTATTTCAAGCGTTAGCAAAACCACTGCGGAAACAGCTTAAGGATGTCCCGGATACTGTACGGCGCCTCGAAACCGAAGCGCGATTCCTCCGCGAGACACTCGACAAAATTGACGAGACGTTGGCGTCAGTTACATCGAACGCCGAGGTCGCTGATCTCCGAAAGGAACGCGAGGCGGCGTCCGGACGGCTCGGCACCACAGTGGCGGCACTGGAGTCGATTCGACTCGGGCTACTCCGTTTGCAACTCGGAGCAGCACCCGTTTCATCGGTCACCGAGGCGCTGCAAGCCGCAGCAAATGTGGGTCGTGAACTGGAAATCGCCGCCGACGCCGACCGCGAAGTCGAACAAGCGCTCCTGCCCAGACGCACCTAACCCGGCAGCAACTCCAGCACCTGATCCAGCTCCGCCATCGTGTTGTAGAAGTGGGGCGCCAGCCGAATGCATCCCTCTCGCACCGAATGCGTCACACGCGCCGCCTTCAATCGTTCACTCGCCGCTGCCACATCGGCCATTCGAAACGCCAGCACCCCGGCCCGCCGCTCCGGCTCACGTGGCGTGACGAGCGTGACGGCTGGCGTCGCATCGGCAAATGCCACGGCTCGGTCGCCGAGTGAGCGCACATGAGCGGCCACCGCGGCCGGCCCGAGTTCAAGAAACAACCCGATGGATTCGGCCATTCCCGCGAAGTGTACGAAATCCAGCGTGATCACCTCAAATCGGCGGGCATCATGCGCCCACGTGGGATCGTAGTCGAGAAATTTTGAAAAATCACCACTCGACGCCTGTGCGTACCACCCGACTTCGGACGGCACGAGCTGCTCGATCAACCCTTCGCGCACGTAGGTAAAGCCAACTCCCCAAGGAGAGCAGAGCCATTTCTGAGCGCCGCAGGCGAGAATATCAATCGGCGTTGATTTCACGTCGAGCATGAGCGGGCCGAGCCCTTGAATCGCATCTACCGCGAAGAAAATCCCGCGCTCCCGGCACGCGGTACCAATTTTCGTTATGTCAAACCGGTGGCCACTCCAGTAACTGACCCACGACAGTGCCACAACTTTCACGCGTGGATCACGTTCGATCGCCTGCATCAGCGCCTCTTCATCCGGCAAATCGCCGCGCAATGGCAGTAGCCGATGCTCGGCGCCGCGTTCTTGCGCCGCTGCCATCCACGGATAAACGTTGGCCGGAAACTCGCCGTGAGTGGAGAGCACCACGTCGCCTGGTCCATACGGAAGAACCCGGGCAGCGATGTTCACACCGTGTGACGTGTTGGTCACGAGCGCGATCGAGCGGGCGTTTGCACCGATCAGCCGGGCCGCTCGATCACGGGCGCGCTGCAATACCGGGAAATAATCCTCGGCGCCCAGGCGGTGCGGCTCGGCGCGCTTCTCGCCCATCGCGGCAATCATCTTGCGTGAGCGCGTCGGAATCGGCCCCGTTGATGCGTGATCAAAGTAGATCGCTTCGCCGCGGGCCGCCCACGGAAACTCGCGTTTGCGGAGTGCATCAATATCGTAGCTCATGGCTCGCGCAGCTCCGCGGGAGTGTCAGGAGGCTGGTGCTTCCAGCGACGATGTTGCCAGAAATACTGTCCGGGATGCTCGCGGACGGTCCGTTCAAGAATTGCCGTGAATTTTATCATGATCTCATCCACGTCGCGCTCGCGGTCGCCGGTGTGCGCGACTTCAATCTCTTCAGCCACGAATTGGTATCGGCCGTCAGGCTGGCGAATCGCGGCGATGCAAATCACCGGCACGCCGGCTCGCAGCGCGAACACGGCCCCACCGCGCGGGGTTTTTGCCGGACGTCCAAAAAACGGCACAAACGTTGACGCCAATCCCACGGTCGCCTGGTCGGAGAGTACCCCCACGAGTCGCCCATCACGAAGTGCGCGCGGAACGCGGCGCACCGCTTCTTTGTCGTGCATGATCACCACGCCGAGCCGCTCGCGTGTACGGCGGATGTACGAGTCGGAGAGTGGATTGGCCATGCCGCGGGCGATCGCATCAACCGGCAGTCCGCGCGCTGTCATATATGCGGCGGAAAGCTCCCAGTTTCCAACGTGGCCGGACAATAGAATCACACCCTTCCCCGCGGCGTGGGCGCGCTGGACGATCGCAAAATCCGGTGAAGGCACAAATAGACCGAGTACGTCATCTTTCGTGCCACGCGATAAAACAGTGGCCTCGATCGCGACGCGACCAAGGCTGTCGTACGATTCGATGGCTACCGACCGCACGGCTGCCGCGTCGAACTGAGGAAATGCGGCGGCAATCTGTCGTTCGGTCACACCGCGTCGAATACGAAGCGGGGAATATCCGAGCCGGGTGATCGCACCGGCAATCGCGCCGGCGCGACGTGCACCAAATGGCGCGAGCAACCCGGTTATGGTGCGCAGCGCCGCGTATTCGATTCGGTGCAACAGTGTTGGAGTAGTGGCCACGCTACAAAACTACACGCGCCACCGCACGCGGGCAGTGAACCCGCCCACGCGTCAGTTTGCCGGCGAAGTGCCGGCCTGCAAACCATGAAGTCGCGCGTACGCGCCGCCTATGGCCAGCAGCTGCAGATGCGTGCCGCGTTCGATCACACGGCCATGGTCGAGCACCAGAATCTGCGTGGCGTGTGTGATCGTCGAGAGCCGATGCGCGATGACAAATACGGTTCTGCCGGCGAGGAGCCGATCGATGGCTTCTTGCACCAGCCGTTCGCTTTCGGTGTCGAGCGCCGAAGTGGCCTCATCGAGGATGAGAATCGGCGGATCGGTAAGCAGGGCGCGGGCGATGGCGATGCGTTGACGTTGGCCGCCTGATAGCCGGGTGCCGCGCTCGCCGAGAATCGTATCGTAGCCCAGCGGCATTTCACTGATGAAGGTGTGGGCGTTAGCCGCACGGGCCGCGGCCTCGATTTGCGCTTGCGAGTATTTAGTGGCCGCGCCGTAGGCGATGTTGGCGCGGACAGTATCGTTGAACAGGACCGTATCCTGGCTGACAATGCCGGTGAGGGCGCGGAGCGACGGGAGCTTAATTTCGCGAGTGTCGACGCCATCGAGGGTGATGCGGCCGGACGCCGGCTCGATAAAGCGTGGGATCAGATCCACGAGCGTGCTCTTCCCTCCGCCGCTCGCACCAACGAGGGCGACGACGTCACCGCGACGGGCCGTGAAACTCACGTCGCGTAGGACCGGTTCGTCACCGTACGTGAACGTGACGGCGTCGAACACAATGGAATCGCGAAGGCCGGCGACTTCACGCGTGCCACTATCCCGTTGCGCTTCGGTTGGCTCATCGAGAATCTCAAAGAGCCGTTCGGCCGCGGCCAGAGACTGCTGCGCCGTCGTCGGCGCCTGGGAAATCTGCTTCAATGGAGGCAGCAGGCGCATAACGAGAACCATGAACACCATCAGAACTTCGGGACTCAGCGTGCCACTGAACACGTCACGTGCGCCGATCGCCAGGACGGTCACAGCAACAATCGTCGCCAGCACTTCTGTGAGCGGCCCGGAAAGCAAGGCGATCCGTGTGATGCGCACGATCCCCTTGGTATAGCTGCCACTCGCGGTCGTGAACCGTGCGTCTTCGTATGGCTCGCCGCGGAAACTCTTCACGAGACGGATCCCGCTGATCACTTCCTGCAGGACACTCGTAATTTCACCGTATTCGTTGCGTAGCCGCCGATGCCCCTTACGCAGTTTGCGGAGCAATGGCTGGAGCACCAGCGCGATCAACGGCACAATCACCAAGGAGATGAGTGCAAGGCGCGGTGACATTTTCACGAGAATGAAAATCGTGACAATGACCTGCGCCAGATTTTGGATTGTCCGAGTCGCCACTTCGGCGAGAATCGCCTTGGCCTGTTCCGTATCCGAGAGAATCCGCGCCATGACTTGGCCAGCTTTGTTCCGCGAGAACCAGCCGAGCGAGAGCCGCTGCATATGGCGGAACACGGTATCGCGGAGATCGCGGGTGATACGTTCCTGCAGCGATGCGCCGAGCTGGCCGCCGAGCCAGAGGAAAACGTTTTTGATGACCACAAGGCCGACCATGACGTAGATAATGCTGCGCAACGACGCCATATCGTCGCCCGGCACCATCAAATGTCCGACGGCAAACTGGAGAATATCGGTGAGCCATCCCTTATCGAGCGGGATCGGATTTGGTTGCCGGAACAGCGTACCCAGAAATGGGATCAACAACGAAAACGCAATGCCGTCCAGCGCCGCACCGACGACGTTCGCTACGATGTTACCGATCAACCGCCAGCGATGTGGTTGAAGGAATACCAGTAGACGCCGATAGTTACGCATCGCTCAGCGCCGCGGCGTAAGAAACGCCAACGGCAGAATCACTTCTTCCGGCGTGACCCCGCCATGCAGGAACGACCCGCGATACCGCTGCTGATATTCGCGCAGCTTCGTCGGGTAAACAAAAAATCCGTCACCCGATGCCAGCAGCGTATTCGCCCCAAGTCCGCGACGTGGCAACCGTAAATCGTCTTCATTCGTGAACAGCAGCGCCTGATCCGCCGTCTCGGCGCGCAAATCCTCACCGAACTTAAACCGCAGGTTCGGCGTGGCATCACGCTTCGCGAGGACCGTCACCGGCGTGTTGCAGTGAATGGAGCCATGATCGCTCGTGAGGAGCACCGGCACCCGTTTGCGGGCGGCCTCTTTTAACACCGACAACAGTGCCGACCGTTGGAACCATTGCAGCGTGAGTTGGCGCAGCGCGATTTCGTCGCGCGCCACTTCGTACAGAATCGCCGACTCGCTGCGGCCGTGCGTCAACAGATCGACAAAATTAAACACGAACGCCGTCACGCCCTCGGCGCCAAACGCGTTCGCCAAGTGACGGTCGAGTTCGTCGGAATCGTATGCCGACGAAATTTTGTGGTAGCGCACTGGCGTATTGCCGCGCAATTCCTTCAAGTGCAGCTCCAGCAATTCGCGCTCGTGCGCATTCAATGTTTCGTCTTCGCGCTCGCCCCACCAATCGGGGTAGCGCGCGGCGATCTCACCCGGGAAAAGTCCGCTAAACAGCGCGTTGCGCGAATACGGCGTGGCCGTCGGCAGAAGCGAGAAGTAGTACGAGGTGTCGATTTCGAACAGCGGCGTGATCAACGGTTCGAGTACCCGCCATTGATCGAGCCGCAGGCAGTCCACCACGATGTACAACACACGCTTGTCGGTTTCGAGCGCCGGCAACAGAAACTCGCCGACAATATCGATCGAAAGCGGCGGCCGCTCCCCTTCAATCTCGGCGTTGACCCATCGCGGATACGCCTCGCGAACGTACGCGGCAAAATCGCGGTGCATTTCCGGATACAATCCGCGCAGCGAGCTGTACAACCCCATTTCACCGGCGGCGGCGAGATCGATGTCCCACTGCACAAACTCACCGTAGCGCTCAATCCAGCCGCGCCAATCGAGATCGCGGGAACGGACCTGCTCGAGTTCACGAAAACGGTCAACAAACGACCGGGCGAGCGCCTGTTGTCGGATTTTTGGTCCTTCGAGAATGCGCGTGACCACGCTCAGCACCTGACGTGGATTCACCGGCTTCACGAGGTACTCGGTGACATTGACACCCAGGGCTTCGCGGAGCGTGGTGTCCTCTTCGCTCTTGGTTACCATCACCACGGGCAGTGAGGGCACTAACTCGCGGGCTTCCCGGACAAGCGTCACGCCGCGCATGCCGGGCATCTGCTCGTCGAGCAGCATCAGATCGAAGGCGCGCGTACGGAGCAGTTCGAGTGCGTCGGTGGCGTTGTGCGCCATCACAACCTCGAAGCCCTTTTCACCCAGAAACAGACGATGCGACTCAAGAAGCTCAGCCTCATCGTCCACCCAGAGCACAATTTTTGTCGCGGCGGGCATACGACAAGATATAGGCGCCGACAGCGACCGCAGAAGTCGCCCGCCTTCTGCCCTGCCATCGCGCGCGCTATCATTGCCGCGTGCCCGGTCAATCTCCCTATGCGCTCGCTACGCCCACTTTCGCCTTTCCGGCGCTCGCGGCGCTCGCCGGCCGCGCTCCAATGGGTGGTCCGCGCGAAACGGCCTTGGCGACGCTGATCGCCGCCCGGCTGGCCCACGAATCGGCGCCGCCGAATCCGCTCGCGACGCCGGCGCGACGGGCCCGCGCCGAGGCGGGACGGCTCTGGCTATCGTCGGTGACCGTCCCCGCTGCCATTCGCTCGGCAATCGCCCGCTTGGTGGACGCCAGTGGCGGGAATGACCCCCGAGCCGTCATTGCGGCGCTGGTCAAAGTGACCGACGTCACGGCACCGCACCTGTCCCGAAGTGCACGTTTTGAGCTTGATCGTCTGGGAGTCCGATTGGCCGGGTAAGTGGCCGCCCGAACGCCCGTCGCTTGCCGCCATACAAGCGGTGTCCTTACTATAGAGCTTCCCAATTCCACCCCCGGAGCCATGGCGCCACTGTTGCGCGCGACCGACATCTCTCCGCTGGCGCGTTTAATTCGCCGCGTTGACGCCGCTTCTGACGGAGAAGCGGCGGGCGATTCGTTTGCCACAGGGTTCCCAAGCATCGACAAACAGCTCGGCGGCGGTGCGCGCCGTGGTGACCTGATCGTGCTTGGCGGTGAAGCCGCAAGCGGAAAGTCGAGCCTCGCGCTGGCGATGGCGTTGCGCATGGCTCAGGCCGGAACGCAGGCGGCGTTCTTTACGCACGAAATGTCCGTTGACCGGGTGATGGAGCGGGCGCTGGCCATTGAGGGTCGGGCCCGCATCGACGAAATCCGGCAGGGTTCGCTTAACGAGATGACGCGAGCGGCAGTCGGCGCGACCGCCGTGCGTCTCCGCGACCGCGCCCCGATTTTTGAGACGTTTCCCGCCGGCGGCACCGATTGGCTGGGCGACGCATTGCGACGCTCGCTTGACCTGCAGGTGGCATTTGTCGACCCGCTTCAAGCGCTCGCGCCTGGCACGAGAAACATGGACGAGGAACTCGCCACGGCGGTTCGGGACCTCAAGACGCTGGCCCGTGATCTCAATGTGGTCGTGGTCGTGACTACACACCTCGGGTCCGTTGCTACAGGGCGTGCCGATCCGCGCCCGACCATCGACGACTTCGGTGCACTCGGCGCCGTGAAGCAGCATGCCGACATCGTGCTCGGCATTTATCGCGAAGAAATGTTCGCGCCAAGTAATGGCGTTGAAGGCGCCACCGAATTGTTGATCCGCAAGAACCGCAATGGCAGTACCGGCTACGTTGACTTGTACTTCTACAAGCAGTGGCTGCGGTTCGAAGACATGCTTGATCCCGATCGTTAGGAGAACTGAATGCGACGACTTGGACCTATTGCTCTGCTGGTGCTGTTCGCGGTGTGTGCATTGCCCGCCAACGCACAGCAAAAAGAAAACGATGCGCTCGCCAAACTCCAAGCCGCACAGGTTGCGAGCCCCGGTTCGGTCGCGGCAAACCGCGCGCTGGGGGTCTGGTACTATCGGGCGGGACGGTTCGCCGAGTCACGCGTACCGCTCGACCAAGCTCGCAAACTCGATCCAAAGGACGGGGTAAGTGCGCTCTACGCCGGACTCGCCGCGGAGCAGATGAAGGATTTCACGGCGGCAAAAAATGCGTACAACTCGTACTTGATGGTTGGCAAAACAAAGAGTGCGCAAAAGGAGATTCGCGCACGGCTCGTGGCGATCTCGCAGGCAGAGCTGAAAGAG